>JAGRBF010000104.1:34422-71554 GCA_020434205.1 Calditrichota bacterium
GACCCCGTCCTAACCATTACCCGGTAAAACCACGCCCCCTATCCGACAGCACAGCTTATCGGGTTGATTCTCCGGGCGGGCGGATTTATTATTCACAGAAAGCCCTGGTTCCGATTATCAGGACCCATCAAACCGAAACTTTTTATAGCGAGAAGCAAATGAAACGTTTTTTGACTTACTTCGGTGTGATCATCGTATTTGCCGGGGTTTCCGTCATGTTCTTTGAATTGCTGCGCAGTGGCTGGCGGGCCTTTGGAGAAAGCGGCTTTCCCGGCCTTTTGTGGGATGGGGTGGTTCTCCACAAAATCGGCGAATTGATGATCATCATTCCCCTGGGATGGATTGCCGCCGGTTCCGTTCCCCTCTCTCAATCCTTCCTGGAACGCCTTCAAAAATATGCCTTGTGGATGGCGCCGTTGGGCGGCCTGCTTAATCTGGCCGCGTGGTTCAAGCTAAATGAACTGGTTCCCTGGCATGTCTGGTGCCTGATCCTGCTCGGCATGGGTCTGATAACCCCGATATTCACTCACTTTGTCATTTTAATGGCCGGCAAAAAGAAAGCGGAATTAAGCCGTTCCCTTTCTACCTGACCCGACGGCAATTTTTCGCCAACACATACCCAAGAGGAGCAACAATATGGTTCCCCGAAATTTTACATCAACCCCGTGGCTGGTCCTTTTGTTGACAGCCTTGCTGGTGCTTCCCGCCCTCTCGCAGGATGAAGAACTGCAAGAGGTGATCGACAAAACCTTCGAGGTGCGGGCCGGTGGGAAACTTTACATAGACAGCGACCGCGGCAGTATCGAGGTGCGCAGCAGAAACACCGATCAACTCAGCGTAAGAGTGGTACGCCGTCCCCAGGCCTGGAGCGAAGAAGATGAGCTGGAAATGCTGCGCAACTTCCGCATCAAATTTGAGCAAAGCGGCAATACTGTCAGCATCACCGGCACCAATCTTCAAAGACGTTCCGGCAACTGGTGGAACAATAAAAAGATGAAGGTCGAATTTGAGGTCACCGTTCCCGAGGAATTTAACCTGGATCTCAGGACGGCCGGTGGTTCCATCGAGGTGGGCGATATCCGGGGCGATGTGGAAATAACCACCGCCGGCGGCAGTTTACGATTGGGCCATATCAGTGGCAAAACCTATGCTAAAACGGCCGGCGGATCCATTTCTCTGGCCGGCGGGGACGGAGATGCCATGCTGAAAACGGCCGGCGGGTCCATCAACGTCGGGAAAGTAAAGGGCAACGTCGACGCCAATACCGCGGGTGGATCCATCACCATTGACGGGGCAGGCGGAAACGTCGATGCTCATACCTCCGGCGGATCCATCAAGGTTATGGAAGTATTGGGGGACATCAACGCCAAAACGTCCGGCGGATCGGTCCTGGCTTATATTTACGGGCAACCCCGGGGTAACTGCAGCCTGGGCACCTCCGGCGGATCGGTAACGGTTTATCTGGGCGAAAATGTGGGAGTGGATTTAAATGCCCGCGCCAACGGCAACGGTCGCATTAAATCCGACTTTGCGGTAAAAGGAGAGATTCGCAAATCCCGCATCAGCGGGCAGATTAACGGTGGAGGACCCATCCTCAACCTGCATACCTCCAGCGGGACGATCAACATTCTTAAGGCCGAACGCGGCTAATCTACCGGATCACGGCCTTACCACCTCAGGGTAAGGCCGTTTTGCAGCTCCAGATCGTATTTTTTGATACCGGCCGGCGGTTGGTTGTCGAAGCGGTAATTCAAATTGACGTTAAACGCCACCCCCTTCCAGATACTAACGTTCATTCCCCCCTCAAATAAAACCCGCTGATCGGCAAAATCCTCGACGGCCAACTGCCAGTAGCCGATACCGCTGAAGGAGAGGCGTTCATCCAGCTTGAAGGTCCAGGAGAGGTAATTGGTAGAGCGCAGCAGGCCGGTATCTTCCCCGGTGGAATTTATCTGCTCATTCTCCCACATCAGGCCGCTGCCGATATATACCTGCCAGGCGGCGGGAGTTACCGCCCCGTTTTTTTCAAACCCATTCAGGCGAAACCGCAATCCCCCGCCTCCCAGCAGCCGGCGGCGTAAATCGACAAAATCATCAAAAGCCACCTGAACGAAAATTTCCGGCATAATCCTCTGCCCCTGGCGGAAGGTGTTTCGCTGGTGCAAAAAGGCCTTCTTTTGGAAATCCTTTCCATTTTGGCGCCCCTGGGCGTATTTGGCAATCACAAAGCCGTGATAATGCTCCCTCAGCAGATCGGTTCGCCAACTGCCGTCGATTTTCACAAAGCGGGTATTGCCATCCTGAATGGTTAGCAAGGTTCCCAGACGGTTATACCAACCGGGATCCCGGTTCTCGTTTCGAAGACCTTCGATATTAACCTGTCCCGCAAGCGTGCTGCTCCACAGAATTCCCATCACAGTCCAAAGCGCGATTTTCAAATACCCATACTGACGATTCATCAAAAACATGATCTCCTTATCCAGCGAGTGCCCTGCGGGCATCGCTCTTGCTAATAATAAGTCTTTTAAAAAAAGGTATATTAAAAACTTGTTGTCGTAGTTGTTATACCGTGGGAACTGTTGAAAACCCTGCTCAGGCCTTGAAAACGGGGGTTTCTATTGTTTATAACGTGTTAGATTTCCGAATAAAAGTTGTGGATAACCTGTGGAAAAGTGCCGGAAAAAGTGATTGGCGGTCTGGTTTTCCACAACTTTTCCACAATTTTCACACGTTGTCCGCAGGTTTTCCACAACTTTTCCACAATGGTTGTGGAAAAGTTAACGCTCCAGCCAGTCGTTCAGCCAATCCTCGCGAATGTCCGGCGTCAGGCGGGGATTGGGATAACACCCCTTCAGAATTCGCTGGCGGCCGATTTCGTAAAGGATTACCGCCGCGGCCACCGAAACGTTGAGGCTCTGGATCATCCCGAACATGGGGATGTAGACGTTCTGGTCCGCGATCTCCAGCGCCAGCGGGGAAACGCCACGGTGTTCGTTGCCCAGAATAATGGCGGATGGCCGGGTCCAATCCACATCGTAAATGGAAACCGCCTCTTCGGAAAGGTGGGTGGTGTAGATCTTCAGCCCCTTGTTCTTCAGGGCGTTTTTGAGGCTGTCCGGATCGCAGTGTTGGTGGATGTCTATCCACTTTTTGGCCGAAGAAGAAGATTTGTTGCCGATTTTGGGAAATTTTTCGATATGGTAAAAGAGGTGCACCTCCGGAATTCCCACCGCATCGCAACTCCGAAAAATGGCGCTGACGTTATGGCGATCGTGGATGTTTTCGCAAACCAGGGTCAGATCTGTTTGGCGATTGGCCAGAACTTCTTCCATCCGCGCTTTTCGTCTTTCGGTAACCATTTATTCCTCCTGAAGGGGCTTGCTGCCGGGAGCCCATAACATAAGCACCGCGTCCTTTTCATCAAACCCCCAATCCCATTTCCGGCTCGGACAGTGGGCCAGCAGGTGCACCGGCCCAAAGGTTGGAAATTTTTAATCTTGTTGGAAAACAAGGATTTAAACGCAATTGGGCGGTTATGTAACAAATGAAAATTAAAAATCCCGCGAATTTTGGGCTGTTTTGTATTACATTAAAACCCTTGGCAAAATTTAGAATGTTCAACACTTAACCAAGAAGTAAGGAGAGAGCTTTTGGCAAGCTTGATCGAAGAAAAGAACAATGACGATCTCGAAGTGGAAGAAGTAGACGTCGACGAAACGGATGAAGAAAGCGAAATAGACCAGGAATCCGATCAGGAAGAAGAGGAAGACGGGGCGAAAGCGAAGGTCAAAAGCGAAACCACTCCCCTTCCCAAAAAAGAATCGATTCATATTTGTCCGTCCTGCCAACAGGCTTACCTCAAAAAAAATTGGGTTGCCGATCCCCTTGTGGAATACTACACCATTCGCCGGGAGTGGGCTTACTGCAAAAAATGCCTGAAAACCTATCCTGGTTATTTTGTGGGCTGTATTCAGATTCTGGACCGGGACCTCAAGGATCGCAAAAAAGATCTGGCGCGCATTCTTAAAAATGTGGAATACCAGCTCCAACCTCGCCTTGAATTTGAAAAAGTGCTTCAGGAAGTCGAAAAAGAAGAAATTTATCTCATCTTCGCCAATACCACCCGACTGGCCATGGAAATTATCAAGGCAATCCGAGAGGAGTGGGGTGGGCAAACCCAATATGAATGGATCGATAAAAATCGTTTCCTGAGGGTTACCTGGATCGCCAAACGAGAAGATCGCAACTACTTTACCCCGCGCCAAAAAGCCATTCGCGAGCGCGGTATCGGGCGTTTTTCCTTCGAATTCAAGTGAAAATGAACCTACCAGGGTTCACAAGGTTTAGACGTTTTTCAATTTGTGACCGCTTGACCGTTACCCCGGTATGTTTTTAGACCGGGGCGGGTTGACGAACAGAACATAATTGACGCTCTACTGGCGCCCTGGCGGTAAAAAGGTTTTTGACGGCCCGTTTATATGAAAACCCCTTCTTTCCCCACTCTTACCCAAATGATGTCCATCCGGGATCGCAGAGGGTGCGGTTTTATCCTGCTGATCGATCCGGACGATATTCCCTTTCCCGAAATTGAGGACCGGGTCCGCCGGGCAATTTCCCTGGGGGTAGACATCATTTTTGTCGGGGGAAGCCTCCTGATGAGCCATAATATGGACGAGGTAACCCGGACCATAAAAAAAGCGGCCGGGGAGGCTCCGGTAATCGTTTTTCCCGGCGGCCCCCAGCAAATCTCCGGATTTGCCGACGCCATTTTGTTTATTTCCCTCATCTCCGGCCGTAATCCGGAAAACCTGATCGGCCATCAGGTGATGGCCGCTCCCATTATCCATCAGTTGGGCCTGGAGGCAATTTCCTGCGGCTATATGCTGATCGAGTCCGGCAACCTGACCAGCGTGGGATTCCGAAGCGCCTCTCTGCCCATTCCCCGCAGTAAACCCAAAATTGCTCTGGCCCATGCCCTGGCCGCCCAATATCTCGGCATGAGCTCCATTTATCTGGAAGCGGGAAGCGGGGCAGAGTTGACCGTGCCCGATGAGATGGTTGCCTTATGCGCTCAATTTTTGGATATTCCCATAATTGTGGGTGGCGGTCTGCGAACGCCTGAGGAAGCCGGTCGCAAAGCCCGGGCCGGCGCCGATTTTGTCGTGATCGGCAATTTTTTTGAAGCGGACGGCGCGTATGAGCGGATACGGGACTTTGCCGAAGCCATTCACAGGCCGTAAACGCCAACCATGTAACCATGTAACCATGACGACTTCCCTCAACAGACAAAACCAGATCGAAAGCCACCTTCGGGACAGTATTGCCGTCAAAGAAAAAATGCTGGCCGCTCTGGTTCCTCAAATAGAAGCGGTTGCGGATTTGCTGACCCACTGCCTGAGCAACGGCGGAAAAGTGCTCTTCTGCGGAAACGGGGGCAGTGCCGCGGACGCCCAGCACCTGGCCACCGAGCTGGTGGTCCGCCTGCGCAGCAGTTTCGAAAGACCTGCCCTGGCCGCCCTGGCTCTCACCGTGGATACCTCGGTCTTAACCGCTGCCGGAAATGATTACGGCTTCGACCGCATTTTTTCCCGCCAGGTAGCCGCCCTGGGGCGTCCCGGAGATATCCTGATCGGGATCAGCACCAGCGGTAATTCCCCCAACATTATCGAAGCGGTCCGCGAGGCCGGTAACGGACAGCTCAAAACCATCGGCTTCCTGGGCGGAAAGGGAGGCAAACTCGCCGCCATGACCGATTATTCTCTGATTATCCCCTCGGAAAAAACCATGCGGATCCAGGAGGGCCACATTCTGGCCGGCCACATTATCTGCGAACTGGTTGAAGAACACCTTTTCCCCAAATCCGCTACCTGATCCGGCCGGAATCTGCTTATGAGCAGCGCACAAAAAGTCCTGCAAAACAGCCTGATTCTATCTGCCGGCCATATCATCGCCAAAATTTTCAACCTGGTTATTGTGGTCCTGTTGACCCGGCGCTTTGGCAGCGAGGGCTTCGGCCAATACAGTTTTGTAATGGCTTTTGTAATGATTTTTATGTTTGCCAATCACCTGGGCATCAATACCTACCTCGTTCAGCAAATCGCCGCGGGAAAGGAGCAGGCCCGGGCACTTTTCCAGACCGGCACCACCATCGTGGCTTTCCTTTCCGTCTTTACCCTGTTACTGATCAACCTGCTGGCCCGCCAGGTTCATTATGAGGCCGAATTGGTCACCCTGATTTCCATTTTCAGCCTGTATCTTTATTTTGATGCCTGGAGCCGCTATTTAATTTCCTACTTTCGCGCCTTCGAAAAAATGCAGTATGAAGCTTACTTGTATATCCTGGAACGGTTCGGCCTGCTGGTGATGACCTGCCTAGTTTTTTATTCCCAGGGGTCCCTGCGGCAATTGGGGATCCTGTTTACCCTGGTGGTGGCGGTTAAAGCCCTGGTGGCCTTCTATTGGCTTCACAAATATTTCATCCCCAGACCCTGGCGTTTTCGCATCGGTGGATCCGCTGCCATCCTGAAAGCGGCCTGGCCTTTTACCCTGATTCTGGTATTTGCCTCCCTTACCATGCGGATTGACGCCCTGATGTTGGAGGCCATGGATTCCGTGGTGGCGGTGGGCATTTACGCAGCTGCCAGACGCCTGGTGGAAAGCCTCAGTTTTTTTCCGGAAATGCTGGTGGCCGCCCTTTTCCCGGCCATGGCCGCCCTTTTCCAGGAAAACCGCGAAAAATTTGCCCTGAATATGGGAGAAGCACTGCGACTGATGCTAATGCTTGCCATTCCGGTCATGATTGTTCTGTGGGGAATCTCCCCGGCTGTTATAGACCTGCTATACAACGAGGAGTTTTCCGGCGCGGTGGTTCCTATGCAGTGGCTGGGTGTATGGTGGGGCGTCCTGGGCGTTCGATACATTTTTTATGTTGCGCTGAATGCCGCGGGAAAAGAAAAAAGTCTTGCCGTTTTCAGTGCGGTGGTTTTGGGGATAAACGTTTTGTTGAATTGGATATTGATTCCCTCCCACGGGCCGAAGGGAGCGGCATTGGCGACGGTTGTCTCGGAAATATTGATGGTAATACTCAATATCGCTTTCCTCCGCTCTTTTATATGCTTTGGACAAAAAAAGGCTATGCTGGCGGTGATGGTCGGAGGAATTCTGGGGGCGGCGACAATATACCTCCTGGGTGGGATTTCCTGGTGGGGACAAACCCTGGCAGCTCTTGCCGTTTTCACTGCCGTTTTTTTGGCGTTGGGAGGATTGCTCCCCAGAGACTTATCCCGAATGGCAAGTTTGTACAGAAGGCTAATCCGCAGATGAATCCCATGCAAATTGCCATAAATGCCCGTTTTCTAACTCAGAAGATGAGCGGCGTGCAGCGTTATGCTCACGAATTGCTGCGTGCCATTAATGATTTAGTGGACAATAAGGATCCTGCCGTAGCCGGCCTGAGCTTCCGTTTACTGGCTCCTGCCCATCCCGGGGTGAGCGATCCCGCTTTTGCAAATCTGCCCTTGCAGACCTTCGGCAGGGGCAGCGGCCATTTTTGGGAGCAACTCTATTTGCCCGGGGCCCTGAAAAGGGGAGAATTGTTGTTTTGCCCGGGTAACACCGCACCGCTGAGATCCTTGCAGAACCGCCAGGTTGTCGTAACCGTTCACAGCCTTTCCTTTCGCTATTTTCCGGAGGCTTACAGCCTTCTTTTCCGATTGGTATATCGGGCTCAGATGCCGCTTATCATGCGGCAGGCCCGGGTTATTACCGTATCCGAATCAGAAAAAAAGGCCATTTTGAATTACTACCCACGGGCGGGTGGCCACCTTGGGGTGGTGCACAACGGAGGATTTGGAAAGCGCTTTGAAAAGGTTATTGCCCAACCCCCTCCGCCCCGGGATCCCAATGCGGTGCTGTACGTGGGAGCCATCAACCGGCTCAAAAACCCCCAGAGAATTATCGATGCCATGGCATTGTTGCTGGAAAAGCATCCCTTGCATCTCACCATTGCCGGTGGTGGCGGGCAAAGTTTTCGCAAAAACCCTTTCCGGATTCCCGATTCGATGAAGAACAGAGTGACCTTTACCGGCCAAATTGAAGACACTCAGGAGTTGATCCGCCTTTACCAAAGCGCCGGGATTATGGTCTTTCCCTCTTTTTATGAGGCTTCTCCTTTACCCCCCATCGAAGCGATGGCCTGTGGTTGCCCGGTGGTTGCCGGGGATATTCCTGCTCTTCGGGAGCGCTGCGGAGAGGCTGCGGTGTTCTGCCAGCCGGGCGAGGTGTCCTCCATCGCCGGAGCCCTGGACAAAATTCTTTCCCAGCCGGCGCTGGCCCGGGAATTATCTCAAAAGGGATTGGAACGGGCGGAGCGTTTCACGTGGGAGGCCTGCGCCCGGCAGACCCTGGCCATTATTCGCGAAGCAGGAGAAAAAAGATGACCAAAAAAACCGGATTGAACAGGCCGCTCAGATTGGCCATCTCCCAGCGATTTCTCACTGCATATCGCGAGGACTTTTTTTATGAAGTCAGCCAGGTGGAGGATCTGGAAGTGATGGTTTTTTTCGGGGACCGGGACGCCCAAAAGCACGCCAAGTTCGCCTCCACTAAAAAGGAATTGCGCTTTGCCCACCGCCGGCTAAAAACCGTGTCGGCCGTTTTTCCCGGATTTGGCTACCTGAATCAGCTTTTCTTTTCTCCGGGAATTCTCTCTGCCGTGCGACGTTTTCGCCCGGACGTGATCCTCACCGAGGGCACCTCCAACATCGCCAATAATCTGCTGATCTGCCCTTACGCCTGGTGGACCCGCACCCCTTACCTGTGGTGGGACCTCGGCAAAATTCGCGGCCAACATCGCGAAAACCCCATCCGGCGCTTTTTATATCCCCTGATCCGCTTTTGTTATCGTCGCGCCGCCGGAATCTTTGCTTATTCCGGTTATGCCCGGGACTTTTTTGTCGAGCAGGGAATACCGCCCCAAAAAATCGTGGTTTCCGGTAATACCGTTCGCGTGGAACGTTTTTTCCCGCACCTGGATGCCCACCGCGAGGGCGGAAGGCGGATCCGCAAGGCGCTCGGGTTTGAGGATAAATTGGTTTTCCTGGCGGTAGGGGGAATGGATGGCGGTAAAGGATTTGACCTGCTGATTGGGGCTTTCGAGGAATTGGCGCGGGAAAACGACCATATCGCACTCATGATGGTCGGCGACGGGGATGAGCGCCCGTTGCTGGAAGATCTCGCAGACGGACACCCCCGAATTCATTTTGCCGGGGCCCAGTATGAGAAGGTTGGCGATTATTTTGCCGCCGGAAACGTAATGGTTATGCCCGGTCTGGGAGGGCTGGCCGTTAATGAGGCCATGGCTTTTGGCCTGCCGGTTATCGCCGGACCGGCAGACGGCACCGAACTGGATCTGGTTATCCCCGGGAAAACCGGTTTCCTGACCGGCCTGGGAGATCTGGAAGGGTTGAAGCACCATATGCGCTGGTGCATGGAAAATCCGGAGAAAGCGGCATTTCTGGGCCAAAATGCCCAGGATCTCATCCGCGAAAAATACACCCTTGCCCACATGGTTGGACGCCTGCGGGAGGCAATTACCCTGGCCGCCCCCGGCCAATTTTCCGGTTGAAATATCATGACCCCGCCCATTTCCAAAATTATCGGGTTTACCTTTGTGGTCCAGTTGATCATTTTTTCCATGGTGGTGCTCAACAATGTGCTGCTTACCCATTGGCTGAATCCCCTTCAGTTTGGGGTGATGGCCACTGTCCTTATTCTGACCGACGGACTGAACAAAGGCACCAATCTGGGGATGGAATCCGCCATTTTGTTTTTTGTGAGCCGGGGAAAGCCGGCTTTTAAAGATTTCCTGAGTAGCAACTGGATCAATAGCATCGTTATTTACGGCGGCAGCCTCCTGGCCGGGGGACTATTATTGGCCGCCGGCCTGAAGGACTGGTTATTCGATACGGCAGAGCAGCAATTTTTACCCGAGCAACTGTTGCCGGTAATTGCCTGGCTGATCTTTGCGGCAGTGGTTCACGAATACGGCGGCAATATCTGGCTTGGGCAACAGCGTTTCCGGTCCTATAACCTCAATATCCTGATCCGACCCTTTCTGTATCTGTCCGTCCTGTTGGGGCTTTTTTTTACGGAAAGACTCTCTGTGGTGACCGTTTTATTGGGATATGGGCTGGCCTGGTTGCTGCCGGGAGCGTGGATCTGGCTGAAAACCCTGCCGCATTTGTCCTGGCGCTGGGGTTGGGATATCACCCGGGAAACCCTGAAATACGGTATTCCGATGATGGGCTCCCGATTTCTGGATTTCCTGATCTATCGCCTGGACCTGTTGCTGATCGCCTGGTTCCTGACCCAGCGGGAAGTGGCCTGGTATTATCTGGCGGTGATGATTGCCGAACGGCTGCTGTATCTGAACAAAGCCACCCAGATCGTTATCGTTCCGGCAGGGGCTCATTCTCAGGGGCAGCAGGAGAAAACCCCCCTGATAACCCGGGTAAACCTGCTTTTTGTGCTGGGAGGAGCGGTTTTGATGGCCCTCATTTTGCCACCGCTGGTTCCTCACCTCTTTGGTGATGGATACCAGGGGATGAATCTGCCCCTCCTGCTGTTGCTGCCCGGTATCGCCGCCCTCAGTGTTTCCCGGGTCCTGGCCGCGGATTTCGCCGCCCGGGGATTGCCCGGCTACACGGTGCGGATTGCGGCGGCCAATATGGTACTGAGCCTGATCCTGAATCTGATGCTGATTCCCCGCATGGGGGTCGCCGGGGCAGCTATCAGCTCCACCCTGGCCTACCTGGCCACCGCCGGACTGAGCCTGGTTTTATACCGGCGCCTCACCGATATCCCATTGGCGGATTTGTTGGTTTGCCGTATCAGCGATTTTGCCGATATTCAAAAAATATAGAGTGTGAGAAAAGCCGTTCGGGCAGAGAATATGATATGAATGAACTACCGGACTTCAGCCACCTGAAGGTGGCCCTGATTCACGATTGGCTAACCACCATGCGCGGCGGCGAGAAGGTGCTGGAGGTTTTTTGTGAACTGTTTCCCTCTGCGGATCTGTTTACCCTACTGCACAACCCGGGTTCGGTGACCGGTCCCATCGCGGACCGGCGTATATTTACCACTTTTATTGATCGCCTTCCCCTCAAAGCAAAACGCTATCGGCATTACTTGCCCCTTTTCCCGACCGCCATCGAACGTTTTCAGTTTCAGGGGTACGATCTGATTCTGTCCAGTTCGCACTGCGTGGCCAAAGGGGTGCTTACCCCACCGGGTATTCCCCATATCGCCTACGTCCACACCCCGATGCGCTACGTCTGGGATATGTACGACCAGTATTTTGGGCGGGATCGGGTCGGAAAGCTGCAAAGAATGATCATTCCCTTTTTTGCCAACTACCTGCGTATGTGGGATGTGACCAGCGCTGCACGGGTGGATCATTTTATCGCCAATTCCAATTATGTCGCCCAACGCATTCAAAAATTTTACCGGCGGGACAGCGCCGTCATTTATCCGCCGGTATCGGTGGAACATTTTCCCCTCAGCAAAAAAACGGAAGGGTATTATCTGGTGCTGTCCGCGCTGGTGCCCTACAAACGTATCGATCTGGCGGTAGAAGCGTTTACCCAGTCCGGCAAGCCGCTGCATATAGTGGGCGACGGACCGGAAGGGGAAAAACTCAAAGCCCGGGCCGGCGAAAATATTCGTTTTTTCGACTGGCTTTCCGATGCGGATCTGTCCCGGCAACTGGCCGATTGCCGGGCGCTGATTTTTCCCGGCGAGGAGGATTTTGGGATCGTGCCCGTGGAAGCGCAGAGCTGTGGGAAACCCGTCATCGCCTTTGGAAAAGGCGGGGCTTTGGAAACAGTTTGCGGCTATGATGGTAATAATGAAGGGCAGTGCAGCGGCATCTTTTTTGAAGAGCAAAGCCCACCCTCCCTGGCCGGTGCGGTGGAACGTTTCGAGGAGATTCGCTGGGATGGCGAATGGATTCACCGCCACGCCGGGCAGTTTTCCCGGGAGCGTTTCCGCCGGGAAATGGCGGACTATATTCAAGCGGTGATAGGGCGCGTTGATAAATAGAAAATTCATAAATTCAGATGATTGTCAACACGCCCTGACCTTTTAACCTTGTTTCATGGAATCCCCGGATTTCCGTGGCAAAATTTTAACACCCAGAGCGAATGCAACCGGATCATCACAAAAGCACTTCTCCCAGCTATCAGCGCAACCTGCTGCTGCCTTTTCTGAAAATGCTTACCGACGTGGTAGCGGTGGAAATTGCCGTTTTGCTGGCCTATTACCTGCGTTTCTATTCCCCGCTAACCGCCGTCTTTCCGATTACCAAGGGGATTCCGGAATTCCGCACTTATTTTGGGTTCTCGGTCTTTTTGTCCCTGACCATGGTGACGTTGTTCAATTACTTCCGAGCCTACCGGAGCCGCTACTTCAGCAGTTTCAATCAGGATCTCGCTGCTATTTTCAAGGCCGGCTTTCTGGGAATTCTGGTGGCGATGAGCGGCGCTTTTCTCTACCGTGATGTTTCTTACTCCCGTCTGGTTTTTGCCCTCATTTTCGTGAATATCAATGTGCTGCTGGTGATAACCCGCTACCTTTACCACAAGATCAAAGACCATTTTCTGAGGAAGGGGTTCAATAGCATAGAGGTGTGCCTGGTGGGAACCCCTCGGAATCTGCCGCGGATTTACGCCGGGTTAAAACGGGAAAAAACCCGCAATTTCCGGGTGGTCGGTTACGTCTGCGATGGCGAGTTGCCGGAGTTGGGACTTTCCCGGCTGGGGGGGCTGGCGGATCTGGAAGACCTGCTTTCCCGCAACGGCCTGTTTTCGGGGCTGGTTATCGCCCTCGGGCAGGAAGAGCATCACCGCATCCTGAACATCATGGCCGCTATCGAGGGAAAAAACCTGGAGCTTTTTTATGTGCCGGATATTCTGGATATCCTGACCTCCCGCTTCGAAACCCTGGAGGTTGGGGGCATTCCCTTTTTGCAACTCAAAACCGTTCTTCTGGCCGGTTGGCAGGGGTTTTTGAAGCGCTTCTTTGATGTCGTGGTCTCCGCAATCGCACTTTTTCTGTTGCTGCCCCTGCTGGCGGGAGTGGCCCTCCTGGTCCGCTTGAGTTCTCCCGGCCCGGTCTTTTTTCGCCAGAAGCGGGTGGGGCTGGACGGCATTGAGTTTGAGATGATCAAATTTCGCTCCATGCGCAGCGATGCGGAAGCGCAAAGCGGCCCGGTCTGGTCGGTCCCGGATGACCCGCGCACCACCGCCATCGGAAAAATTTTAAGACGAACCAGCCTCGATGAGCTGCCTCAATTATACAATGTGTTAAGAGGGGATATGAGTTTGGTGGGCCCCCGGCCGGAGCGCCTGCACTTTGTGGAGCAATTCAGCGAATACGTTCCTCACTATCTGGAGCGCCATCGCCTGCGCAGCGGGATGACCGGCTGGGCCCAGGTAAACGGGATGCGCGGGCAGTCCTCCATCGAGGACCGAACCCAATACGATCTCTATTACATTGAGAACTGGTCGTTGTGGTTTGATCTGAAAATTTTACTGATGACTATAATTGAGGTTATTCGCGGCGAAAATGCCCATTAAACCCGGCGACAAAACCTCGCCCAACATCATTGCCCTGACTCTTTGGGGAGCATGTTCACCCCCCAAACAACCATAGCCCACCAGAAAATATTGTTTTCCAGGTCGGTGTAATAACATTGGAAAAATCCCGCCAGGAGGATTCCGGCTACCGCGGCGACCATCCCGCGGATAATGGTCCTTTGATAAGCGCTGTTTTGCGGATTGCGGTAGCCTTTGAAAGCGGAAAAAATGAGAAATCCCCACATGCCCAGCCAGGCCAGCATGGCGGGAATGCCGCTGTTGGCGGCCAGGTTCAACATATCGTTGTGCGCATGTCCGCCGGCGTCGTAATATCCGGGATGTTTGTAGATTTCGAAAACCCGGTTAAACTCTCCCGGGCCGATACCCAACCAGGGATTGGCCTTTACCATATTCCAGCCGGTGTGCCAGAGATTGAGGCGGGGGGCATTTTTGGCGGGATCCCAGATACTGGTGATGCGCTCCATAATCTCCGGCGAGACAAAAGCGGCCACCGTGCCGGCGGCGATCAGGGAGATTAACCCCCATCCAAACCAGCGGCGATCCAGCATCAGGGTAATCACGGCGATAACCACCACCAGGGCCAGCCAGGTGCTGCGGGAAAAAGTGGCGACAATGCTCAGCAAAACCAGGATTCCGGAAATTAAATAAGGCAGCTCGGGCTTTTTGTTTTTAAGGGAACCCAGAAAGGCGCTCAGCAAAACGGCGAACCCCATCATCTGGTTTCCGGCATAGGTGAGGTAAAAGTTGAACCCGCCGGTGGCGCGAAAGTGATTGCCGTAGGCGGCCAGATGTTTTCCCCGAAAATACTCCATTCCCGCAAAAAACTGCACGATTCCATAGATCGCCACCAGCCCCAGTGAGACCATAAACACTCGTAAAGCCCGGCGCCATTGTTCTTCGGAAAGCCGTATACCGGCCAATAGAGGAACCGTTAGCATAACCCAGTCATTCTGGAAAACCGAAATCACCGAACTCATTGGACGTGGGGCAAACAGAGCGGATAACAAACGAAGCGCCCAAAAGGCGGCCATAAAACCGTATAAGGGGTTAAACCGGAAACGGCCGGTCCGCCACAACTGCCAGGCCGCAGCAAGGGTGGTGGAAACCAGGGTCATTTGCATGATGGAAAGAGACCAGGGGACGGTGGCCAGGAAGGCGTAAAAGGAAAATGTTAACCATTGATGCGCAGGTGTGGAAAAGTCTGATTGATCGGGATGGGTATTCATCACATTCTTTGTCCGGGTAATGTTCGATAATTATGCGTAGCGGCACAGGGAGTTCCGGAGAAAGAGGGCTTTAGGGATAAAGTTTTTTTCCGGGATGCCGATAATGCCATCTCAAGTTCCCGAAGGTCTTTCCCCCTGTTCAAAAATGCAAATGTTTTTTAGGGTTGGGACAGAATTATCCCATTCGCGGTAAGTGTTATATCCTGGTCAAGTTAAGCAACCTTAATACTTGTCCATTCCCACCCTGTAAAGGCAAAAAAATTTCAATATATATAACTTTTCAAGCTCAGGAAACCTTTTCTTATTTTTTAAGTTGAAAAAATTGGATTTTTTTTTTATAATTAGGCCTCAGAAGCCTGTAGTTTGGGGAATTATACGCTATCCAACACGAAGGTATTTGTATGTCCTATCACAAATGTGCGGTCGACGGCTGCCCTGCAAAACCGATCTCTTTTACTCACTATTGCTGGCAACACGTCCCGGACAAAAAAGCTTTTCTCAAGAAACTAAAGGCCAGTATCCGCAGTTCGGTTGCGCCGGTTTCTCTGGATAAAATTGTTCTGGAAGATTTTGACATGTCCGGCCTGGATCTGCGAAGTGCTTCGTTTATGCGCGGCATTTTTATCAACGTGGATTTTTCCAACACCAACCTGACCAATGCCAATTTCAAATCCTGCTTTTTTCAGGGATGTAAGTTCCACCATGCCAAAATGGTGCAGTCGACCCTGAGCGGGGCCATCATCGTGGATTCCGAGTTTGTGGATGCCGATCTGTCCATGGTGGAAGGCAATCAGCTCAAGATCAAAAACTCGACCTTTACCAATCTGTATATCAAATCGGCCGATTTGAAAAATACGTTCTGGAAAAATGTCGAGATAAAGGCCTCCCAGGTTACCGACGGTAATTTTATGATGAGTTACTTCGACAACCTGACCGTCAACGATACCAAGCTGGATAACGCCCTCTGTTCCGGCGGCCAGTTCCACAACTGCAACTTTGTAATGAGCGATCTGATTCAGATGAACTACATCGGTTGCATTCTTGACGATTCGACCTTTAAAACCAGTCATCTGCGCAATTGTCGTTTTGCCCAGGCCATTATCCGGGATTCGGTTTTTGAAAACTGCAAGCTGAACAAACCCATTATGCGGGAAACCCAGCTGATCGGCGGCAAGTTCGTGCGCTGCACCATCACCAACCCCTCTCTGCAGCGGGCGGTGCTGATCCACAACAACCTGAATATCAAAAAGTTGGCCAACGCAGATACCGAAGGCATGGTGGTGATGTAAGATTTATTCCCCGGGCTAATACGGGGTAAAAGAAAACTGCCGCCGGTTTAAAACAGGAGTTCCGGTCCTGAAAACCGGCATAAGGAAAAGATTTCCTATGATTCCCCGGCGCAATCCGGGGAATTTTTTTTATATGCTGATTCTAAACCTCCTCAACAAATACTGGCCACTCCTGGCCGCAGCATTTCTGGCAATTCTGCAGGGTTATCACTACGGCATCGGGGACCTGGCTACCTATGTCCCTTTCGTCTGGCATCATATCGACCCGCAGTATTTCTCCGGCGATTTGCTGACCAGGACCCTGGGCGATCACCCGGTTTATATCTGGCATTTGGTTGCCTTTCTGGCTCGCCTGATGGACATCCAAACCGTCTTTTTTGTCCTTTTTATTGCCCAGGTTCTTCTGCTGGCCATGGCCTATCGCTATTTTTTTCGCACTTTTTTCTCTACCGGGGACCCGGGGTGGATTGTAATGCTCCTGATCCTGGTGACCCCAATTAACGCCGCTGCCATGGGCCGCTACGGCCTGAATCCTTATCTGTATTTCCATCCCGGGGCATTGGCCCAGGCGGCCCTGCTGTTCGGCTATTGTTTGCTGGACCGGGATCGCTGGTTGGCGGGGAGTGCGGTCCTGGGGGCCATTTTCCTGTTTCACCCGTTTACTGCCCTGTACGGCGCCCTGCTCCTGGGCTTCCGGATTCTGATCGACTTCCGGCACCAGCCGCTTTCCCTTCTCCTGATGTCGATGGCCCTGTTCCTGCTGGTTTCCGCTCCCTCCTGGGGTCCTTTTTTGTATCATAAAATCGGCGCAGGGGAAATCGCCTTCGATAAGGCCCTTTGGCTGGAACTGGTCCGCGGCCGCATGAAGTTTTCCTTCTTCATCTCCCAATGGATTCCCGACCGTTTTATCCACCTTCTCCTCGCGTCTGCCGGGATTCTGGCTTATCATCGCCATCCCGCCTTCCGGAGATTGCTCCCCGTTCTGCTAACCGTGGCAACCGCCCTGCTGGTAATGGCCCTGGGGGATCTTTTCTCAATAAAATTTATCCTGCAACTGCAGTTAGCCCGCAATTCTTTCCTGCTTTTTCCGGTTATCGCCGGTCTGGTGATTCATCACATCATGCACATGCCTCCCGGGCAGTTGCGCAGTTGGCGTGCTCTGTTGCTCTTGGTGCCGCTGATCCTGATGCTGCAAACGCCGGTGGGAGACAAAACGAATCCGGCCCGATGGCTCCTGTTAAGCATGGCTTTGCTGGGAACTATCTGGATTGTCTGGCAAGCCATGCCGCATTGGCGACGTTTTTATGTGGGACTCATTTGGGCGCTGGCCCTGGTGATGTGCGGAACCCTAGTTGTAAACCGCCTGACGGAAACGGGGCGTTTTGTTGATGAAACCGCCACCTCCCCCTGGGAACAGCTTCAGATTTTTTGTGAACGAGAGCTTCCGGTTGATGCCGTGGTAATGACCCCCATCCACCGGGAAGGGTTCCGCTCCCTCTCCAAGCGCAGTATTTTCGGCAGCTTTAAGGATGGCGCCCCCCACAATTATTCAAATAAAACCATTTTTGAGTGGTGGGAGCGGATGCAGGCCCTGGGGGTTACCCTGCCTTTTCGCCGCGACCGGTTTCCGGGGCTTTATCGGGAAAATGCGGAGAAGGTGGCCCGGCAAAACGGTATTCGATATGTGGTATACGAGAGAGGTTCGCAAAGTCCGGATGAGAGCTGGGAGGGAATACTATACGAAAATGAGGGATTTCGGATCGTCGATCTGGATGCCTTAAACCCCGGGAAAGAAAAAGATGCGGATCAGGTGGACGAGTAGCAGGGTGTAAATCCCCGCCCCAACATCGTCCATCATAATGCCCCACCCTTCGGGCAGTTTCTGAATGCTGTTGATGGGAAAGGGCTTCCAGATGTCGAACAGGCGAAAAAGGCCCAGGGCGATCAGAAAAAGCCACAGATGATGGGGCACCAACCACAGCCCCAACCACATGCCCACCATTTCATCCACCACCACCATACCCGGATCATGTTTACCCAGGTCGCGCTCGACCATGGTGGCAGACCAGATCCCGATAGCCCCGATAAGCAAGGTAACCCCGATTAATAAAGCCGGATCTTGAGGAAGCAGGAAGTAGGCGATTAGCCAGGCCAGAATGGTTCCCGCGGTTCCCGGTGCGCCCGGGGTGTAGCCGGAACCCAGTCCGGTGGCAATAAAATAATGAAATGCCCGCATGCAAGTATCCCTTTCAACGCAGGAACATACGGTTAGAAGGGCAAAGAAACAAGGGGTGGAATCAGCCTTTACCGGCAAAGTACCGTCTGTAGATGGGCTTTCGGTAGAGAAAAAGAAGGTAAAAGAAGGGCCACATCAACCAATCCGCAAAGAAGAACGGGGCGCGAAAATTCACTTCATCGATAATCATACTGGATTTCCCGTCTTTTACGATGCGGTGCTTGTGGTTCCAGTGTTTCAGAAAAAAGGGCAGGACCAGACCCTCATCAATAAAGAAAAATTCCTCGTCGGAAGTCTGGTTGGCGCTGATACGGCTGACCCAGGACTGTTTAAACAGGAGAAAATTAAGCTCCAGATGGATCAAATCCCCTTTTTCCATACCGTCATAGCGGACGATGCTAACCGGGGGAAAGGGGGGATTGACCCTCTTAAACAGATCCCGGGTAAACCCTTCCCGAACGCCTTGCATCGGTAGGTTTACCCGGGTGCGAACCGATAATTTCATATCTACCCGGCAATGGAACTGGGTTGAAAGCTTAGCAAGTGCCCGGACTTGCAGGCTTTGGTGCGCAGGTAGTCTTCGTTGAGATCGTTCGGGACAATTTGAATGGGCAAACGCTCGACAACTTCGATTCCATGCTGACTCAGACCGGATAATTTCTGGGGATTGTTGGTGAGCAGGCGGACCGAGTGGATGCCCAATTTCCGTAACATCAGTGCGGCAATATCATAACGCCGCAAATCGTCGGGAAAACCGAGTTTGTGATTGGCCTCGACCGTGTCGTAGCCCTTTTCCTGCAGGGCATAAGCGCGGATCTTGTTGCCCAGGCCGATTCCCCGCCCTTCCTGACGCATGTACAACACCACCCCGGCCGGTTCTTGCCGGATGTAGCGCAGGGCGGTTTGGAGCTGCTCCCGGCAATCGCATTTCAGGGACCCCAGCACCTCGCTGGTCAGGCATTCGGAGTGGATGCGCACTGCGACCGGTTGATGGACCTCGGGGGTGCCGTGGACAATTGCCAGGTGTTCTTTGTTATCGATGGTGTTGCGAAAAACCAGAACCCGAAAGGTGCCGTATTGGGTGGGAAGGTTGGTTTCCGCATAAAGGGTAACCCGGGGTGAGGGATATTTGATGGCCATAAGTTTCCTTTCTCAAAGGGGAGTAATCGTTGCTGCTACGCCTCAAAGGTAATCCGGTTAAAATTACTTGGATTAAAAACGAGCGTTTTGAGCGTTTTTATATTAACCGAAGAAAGTTGAGGTGTCAAGGAAAATATCGCTCAAAACGCTCGTTTGCTGAAAAGTGCGGTAAATTGGGCGTTTTGAGGAAAGTCAATCGGAAAAGCGATGCAGGTCGGAGGGCCGGAAGGTCCACTCCGGGGTGATGATTTGCGGGGTATGGTCGATTTCATACCAGGGGGAAAGCTCGGGAGCCACCGGATTTTTGAGAACATGGATATTCTGGGCGGGCATATAGCTTTGCAGCAGTAGGTAAATCTTGCGGCCGCTTTGCGGGTTAACGGCCATATCGGCCACCAACACCGCGTGCCCGGGAAAACCACCCTGAATAAAAACGTCCCCGGCTTCCATTTTTTCCAGATCGGCGACCCGGATAAGCTCCCGTTTCAGCGAATAGGTTCCGGCATAGGTGAAAATCGTCTGCAGATATTTACTGAAATTGCCGTAATCCCGTCCTTTGCGACCGGTATGGACCCAAAAGACCTTGTTGCCACGGATATCCGGGCGTTTTCCCTCCACCCATTCGCCAAAAGAACAGCGGTCTCCGCTGGTAAAATTGAAGGCTATTTCCCGGGAGGAATCGCCGTACAGAAATTCGGCGCGAAGGCGAATTACCGCATCGGCGCATTGCTGGAGATCGCTCTTCCCAACGTCGATATTGATTACCGCCGCATGGGCAGATTGATTGCCCTTCAATTGTCCGTTGAACAAACGAACCGGGGTGTCTGAGGGAAGCAACGGCAGGTTGCGCAGCCAGTTGGCAAAACTCCCGCTGTCCGCTGCTTCTCTCAGAAAACCGGGAGGCGGGGCGAAGCGCATTTGCAGGGTCTCAGAACTGTTTCCCGCCCCGGGCCAGGAGAACTGCTGGGCGAAAAGCGGAAAAACCAGCAAAATTATTGCCGGCATCAGGACCCTTTGGGATCGTTTGATCATACAAGGCATAGCTTTATAACTCAATTTTTGAACGGCATTTGTGCCGGACTGATAACTCATAATTACGAAACCAAACCCATTTTTGTTATTTAACCGCGAAATCACGAAGGCGCGAAAACTGAAACCAGACGGATCTGACCCTGCACCGGAAAATCTGCTCGTCGGGCTGTTATACGTGGACCAGCATGGATAGCTGATTTACGTCCGCTCCCCAAAGCAGGTGTGGGCATGGAATTCTGTGTCCGGCAAAAACTAAACACATTAATTCTTCGCGATTTCGTGATTTCGCGGTTAATGGGCCGGAAATTGCTTCTTGCGCGTAACGTCAACTGATAATTGCCAATGGGGATAGGCAAGATCAGGAATAGATTTCCATTGGCGTTCCCGCTTGGTATATTATAAAACCAACCGGGGACTGAGTTTGTGATCCACGACTGCACATAAATAACCGAACGTAAGGAATGCCATGCTGAATTTCCGGGCCCTTTTTTTGCTGATCCTTTTTTTGGCGGTTCCCCTACTTGCCGACCGTAGCCAGAGCGAACAAATGGTAAATCGGGCCTGGGAGGCCTGGGACCGGGGCGATAAGGGAGAGGTCCTCCCCCTGTTCGAAAAGGCCATTGCCGCAGATTCCACCAATACCCGCGCTCTGCTGGGGCTTTCCCTCTGGTATGAGCTCCATGAGCAATACAAACCCGCCTGGGGTTTGTTTCGCCGCTTTCTACACCAGGAAAAAAATCCCTATCCTTACCTTTTCGCGACCTGGACCACCCCCAAAATGGCGGTTCCGGACAAAAAGGAGATGGGGGTTTTCCCGGTCTGGATGGATCTGGTCGACCACCCGGACCCGACCGGAACCCTGCAGGCTATGGCCTTTCAGGAATTGGGCGATTTTTACCAGCGCCGGGGTATGCTGGATTCTTCCCGATATTACTACGAACAAACCCGTGCTCTGGAAGACTGGACGGTCTGCGGTCCGTTTGACAACATTTCCGCCTCCGGTTTCGAGCGGATCTTTCCGCCGGAAGGCAAATACGATTTTCAGAAAACCTATCCCGGCCAGAGCGGTGTTCCGGCCAAATGGCATAAAATCAGCGCGATCCGCAGCGACGGCTGGATCGATTTCCGGCGCTATTACGCTTATGACAACGCCGTTTATTTCGGCAATACCTTTGTCTATTCTCCCCGGAAACAGCGCGCGGAAATCCGGGTGGGCACCTCGGGGTCTCTGAAAGTTTTCCTGAATGACGAGTTGATCCTGGAATATTTCGATGAGAACAACAACGATCTCGATACCTATGTGGTAACCGCCGATTTGCAGAAGGGTTGGAATCGCCTGTTGATCAAGTGCGGCTATTCGGAAATTACCCAATGCAACTTCATGGCCAGAGTTACCGATGGGCAGGGTCAGGCGCTGGAGGGCATCCGATACAGCAGCGAACCCCAGAAATATTCCGCCAAACCCGGTGCCGAGCCCCGGGTTCGCCCCAATTTCGCCGAGCAGTATTTTGAGGAGCAGATTCGCCTTTTTCCCGACCAATTGGAAAACTATGTGCTGCTGGCGCATTGTTATCTGCGCAACGACAAGGCCATCGAGGGGGAGTTGACCCTTCGGGAAGCCATCCGCCGGGCGCCGGGAAATCCCCTGCTTTATCAGAATATTGTCGAGGCCTACTCCCGCGGGGAAAAGTTCGATGAGATTGCCACCACCATGGAACGCCTCTACGATATTGATGAGAATTTGCCCTTTGCCATCCGCTTTCAGTACAACCGCCTGATGGAGAGCGAACAATTTGATCGGGGAGAAGAATTGCTCAATCGCCTGCGGGAAATTGTTCCGGGAACTGCGGAACTGGCCGCCGAAGAAATCGGGTTCTATTCCGCCAAACGGGATGTGCCCAAAATTATCGAATCCACCGAAACGGCCTACCGGGAATTTCCGGACAACTGGCAGATTGCCGCCACCCGGGCCATGATCAGCATCCAAACCACCCGGGCTTATGGCGAGGCGGTGGAAATCTATCAGAAATACCTGGAAAAAAATTACACCATAAATGCCCTTTCCACGCTGGCGGAAACCTATCTGAAAGCTTCCGCAGTAGACCTGTGGCTGGAAACCGCCGTCAAAATTCTGGAACTGGATCCCGCTGCCACCGGCTATCGCTATCAAATGGCCAATACCTTTACCTCGCTGCAGCGTTTTGACGAAGCCCGCCAGTACATTCAGTCCGCCATCGATATTTGTCCCAACAGCTCCGTATATTGGGCCCAGTTGGGTGCCATCGAAAACGGGGCCAGCCGGCCGGAAGCGGCCATGGTGGCCTATCGCAACGCCCTGATGTTTAACCCGGCCAATTACGATGCCCGGGAGAAACTGCGCGAATTGGAGGGCAAGAAGTCGATTTTTTCCAATTTCCGCACCTTTACTGTAGAGGAGATGATGGCCGCGGCTCCCGGTCGCGAGGCTTATCCCAACGATAATGCCCTCATCCTTTTTAACAACCTCAACCGGGTGGTCTACGAAAAAGGGGCCTCGGAAATGACCGAAGAACTGCTGGTAAAGGTGTTTAACGCCAGCGGGATTGATGATTTCAAGGAATACTGGATTCAGCACAACGGTTTTAACGAGGACCTGACCGTCGAAGAAGCCAAAGTGCTTAAAGCGGACGGGTCGGAAATTGAAGCAGATGTGAACGGCAACCACGTGGTCTTCAAATCCCTGGAAGAAAATGAATTCATTTATCTGAAGTGGCGCATCAAAAATTATTACAGCGGCAAGCTGTCCAATCATTTCTGGGATCAGTTTTTCTTCAACGGATTTTACCCGGTGGCGAGAATCCGCTATTCTCTGCTGGTGCCCCGCGGTTTCACCTTCAATTACAAAACCCAGGCGATGGACCTGCGCCCCGAAAAAAGCAATACCGCGGACGGGACCCTCTACGAATGGGATCTTCACGACGAACCGGCGGTGGTGTACGAATACGGCATGCCCATTCTGGAAGACGTCGGCAAGGTGCTCTACCTGTCCAGCATTGCGGATTGGGGATTTATGGTGGATTGGTATCAGGATCTGGCCCGCAATAAAACCCGCAGTTCCTACGAGATTCGCGAGCAGGTGGAAAAGCTGTTTGCTGGCCGGGAAAATCTCAGCGAAACCGAAAAAATCAAAACCATCTACAACTTCATCACCGAAAATATCCGCTACAGCAGCGTCTCCTTCCGGCAATCGGGTTTGATTCCCCAAAAAGCCCGAGACGTCCTGGTAAGCCGGATCGGGGATTGCAAGGATGTCTCCACTCTGGCGATCGCCATGCTCAAGGAAGTGGGTATAGATGCCCACTATGTTCTGGTGAATACCCGGGACGAGGGGTATAATACCAACACCCTGCCCTCTATCGCCTTTAACCACTGTATCGCCGGCGTGGAAACCAAAGGCGGGATTCAGTATCTGGACCTGACCGCCAACAACTTTCCCTTTGGCTCCACCCCACCCATGAACGAAGAAGCGTTTTCTTTGCTGATCAAACCCGGGGTGAGCAAAACCATGCATCTTTTGCCGGAGTGGTTCAGCAGTCAGAATATCAGCCGGAGCAGCACGGTAACAATCGGGGAGGACAATGCCATCGAGGTGGATCTGGCCACGGTTCGTACCGGCACCCTGGCCGCCAGCCTGCGCCAGAGTTTCCGGGATCGGGCCCCGGAGGAACGGAAGCGGACCCTGATGGAAAGTCTGGCCGGCGACTATCTCAATCTCAAATTATACAGCCTGACCCTGGACAATCTTGAGGCGGTAGACCAGCCGCTGCAATACCACTATCGCTTCCGGGTGCCGGATTATCTCTCTGCGGTGGAATCGGAAACGGAGGTTTTCAAATTTATGCGGGTACCCTGGACCGACAACCGGGAATCCCTGCAGGCCCTTTCTTACGAGGAGCGAACCTATCCGTATTACTACTGGCCGGGAGCGGATACCACCCGCGAGGAAATCAGGATCACCTTGCCCCCGGGTCTGGAGCCGGTTGCCCTGGGTCGGGACGTTTCGCTGAGCACCCCGGTGGCCGATTATCAATTAAATTTCACTTTCAGCAACGGGGTGATTTACGGAAAACGCCTGTTCATCAATAAAAAACAGGTGGTGAGTCCGGAAGATTACCGCTCCTTTCGCGAGTTTTATAACCGGGTGGTCCGGGAGGACAGCCGGCAGATTCTGCTGAGACAATTGCGGCAAAATCAATAGTTACGCAAACCGCCGGTACCGTAATCATGGGCCTTTCGCGGCCAAAAAAATGTATTTGGGAATCAGAAAAGGATGGGAAATGACCAGCAACGACATTCTGCGCCGATTGCGCTATGCCTTTGATTATCACGAAAGCCACCTCAAGGCCATTTACGGACGGGTGGACTATCCGATTGAGGAAGAAACCATTGCCGCCTGGCTGAAAAATGACGACGATCCGGCCTACCGGGTTTGCCCGGACCGGGACCTGGCCGCTTTTTTAAACGGGTTAATTATCGAGAAGCGCGGCGCCAAAGAAGGGCCCAAACCGGTGCCGGAGGATAAGCTCAACAACAATATTGTTTTTAAGAAGCTGCGCATCGCCCTCAATTTACAATCCGAAGAGATCCTGGAGATCCTTGAGGGACAGGGGGTCCGCATCAGCAAACACGAGCTGAGCGCCTTTTTCCGAAACCCGGACCACAAACACTACCGGAGTTGCAAGGATCAGGTTTTGCGGAATTTTCTGACCGGCATTCACAAAAAATACCGTCCCCAGCAGTCGTAGCCTGTTAACACATACTGGTGCCGTTTCCCAAAAGAGACTTTGGATTTTTGGCGCCGGGGCAATGGGCGTGCTTATCCGGATCCCGGATCAAGTCCGGGATGACAGAACGAAATACAAGCACAGTTAATCAAGCCGAGGGGCCTGGCGCCGGAGATCTATAAATACCGTTCCCGAAGAATATTCAGGTGGTGGTATCCGTGTCCTATGGTGATGTACAACAGGGCGCGGACGCTGCAGTTGGAGCCGCTGGCCACCCCGCTGAGGTCGAACATCGCTTCGCTGAAACCGGCGAACAGATTGTGATTAACCCGCCTCACCTCAGACAGGCTCGCGGAAAGGCTGTCCAGGGAAAACTGCTCAAAGTTTGCGGCAGCGGTAAAGGCTTTTTCTTCAAAACCGGGAAGGGGGGTTTGGTCACCGCGGCTGAAGCGCAGGGCCCGGTAGGCAAAAACCCGCTCGGCGTCGGCAACATGACCCACCAACTCGCGGATGCTCCATTTATCTTCCGCGTAACGATAACCGGCTTTTTGTTCGGGGATTCCCGCCAGGATATCCCGGGTTTGAAGGTCCAGCTGTTTGTAAACCTCAAAAATATTGCCACTCGGGACCGATTCGACATAACCCCGGTAGAAGGGGGCGTATTCGCTGCTGGCCGGTTTTGCCGGCGAAAAAAGTGGGGTGTTCATGGGACCTCCGTATGGGTTGATGCGGTATGGTTGTGCTGAATATAGGATGGGAGCAGGGACAGGGCAATTCAGAAAAATCGGCAGAATATGATTGATAATCATCCGCGGTTGGGTGATAATTACGGGGGCCGGTTTATCACCGGGGCGATTAAGAACATCTGAATAACCGACCGACGGTGCGTGCGGAAAGCGATTTCCGGAAAATCAACCCCGAAAACGCGAAAGCACGAAAGCGTTACCTGTTTTGCTGTGGCGGGTTATCAGTGGATGCGCAACATTAGTGACAAAAAAAAATGCGGGGAATTGATGTCCGAAATCGAGTGGACTCACCTGTTTCCGGATTTATCCGAAGGTCAAATTGATCAGATTAACGCTTATTGCCAACTGCTGAAAGAGTGGAACCAGGGGGTTAACCTGGTTTCCCGCAGCGATGTGGACAAACTGATCGAACACCATATCCTGCCCTCCCTGGAGCCGCTGGCCCAGGTGGAGATTCCCCCCGGCGCCTGGGTGCTGGATATCGGCAGCGGCGGCGGGCTTCCCGCCATTCCGCTGAAGATTGCCCGGCCGGATCTCCAGATACTGATGGTAGATTCGATTCGCAAGAAAGTTCTGTTCCTGAAAAAAGTGATCGTGGAGCTGAACCTTCAAAACTGTTCGGCGATGGCGGAGCGCGTGGAAATTCTGGCCAATGACCCCGGTTTTCTCAACCGCTTTGACCGCATTACCGCCCGGGCGGTTACCACCATCGAAAATTTGCTGGCCTATGGTGCTCCCTTTCTGGCTCCGGAGGGGCGCTACCTGCTCTGGAAGGGGGAGTCCGATCTGGAGGAGCTGGAGATGCTGCAGAAAAAACAGGGCCTTAAAGCTCAGGTTTATTATGCCCGTCCGGCGGCAATTGCCCGTTCCGGAAAATTGGGCGGATTGTGCTGGCTGGATCTGGCCCCCGGGAAATAAGCGCTCTGCGGGGCCGCGGCGTTCCACTTACTCCCTCCTTATGAAATATTTCTCCCTTTTTTCGAATTAAAATGTCATTTCTCGCTATTCACGATTGTTTTGGGGATCGAGATAGCATATATTATAATTGATCTACGTCACACAGAAGGGACTGTCTTGGTCATGAAGATCGTGGAATTGCGACTGGAAACCCACCTGCTTACGGAACTTCAGGAATTTTACGGTAACGTGTTGGGTTTGGAAGTTGTTCAGAAATCGCGCCGGGGCTTCACGGTAAAAGTCGGGCAATCGCGCCTCCATTTTACATCTGCGGAAGATGATGAAACCCCTTTCTATCATTTCTCGTTTTTTTTCCCGATCGGGAAGCTCAAAGCCTTTGAAAAATGGCTGTCCGGGCGGGTGAATCTGATCGAGAAAAACGGCAGCCCCATTTTTGATCTTCCCGGTGGGCAGGGAAAGGCCCTCTATCTGGAAGATCCCGCCGGCAATCTGGTCGGGTTTATGGCACGGGATGGGGTTCCGGATATTTCCCCCAACGGTTCCTTCGCCCCGAAAGACCTGAACGGCATTGTCCAGATCGGCATTGCGGTGGATAATGTTCGCCTGTTTGCGGAGCACCTGATGGGGGAGTTCAATACCAACCTCTGGAAGGGGGATATGAAGAAGATGGCCGTTTTGGGCAGCGAAGACGGTATGTTTACCGTTGTCCCGGTCGGCCATCCCTGGTTCCCCACCGGTAAACGGGCCGATTATTATCCGACTGTCGTTGATGTCGAGTGAATTTTCTGGCCCATCTCTACCTTTCCGACGGACAGCGCGACTTAATCCTGGGAAATATGATCGCGGATTTTATTTCCCCGCCGATGGAAACAGGTTATGCCAAAGGCGTTATCGAGGGCATCCGGCTTCACCGTCAGATCGACGCCTTTACCGATAGCCACCCCGTTTTTCGCCGCAGTAAATCCCGAATTTCATCCCGGTTTCGTTTGCTGAAGGGCATCATGGTCGATTTGTTCTACGATCATTTTCTGGCCCGCCATTGGAACGCTTATCATCCCCTCGCTCTCGAAGATTTTTGTGAAGAACACTATCAACTGCTGGAGGCCCATACCGCCCAGCTGCCGGAGCGCCTGGCTTATATTCTTCCCTATATGCGTTCCCAGAACTGGCTGGTTAGCTACCGGGATGTATCGGGAATTCAGGAGGCTTTTCGGGGGCTTTCCCGGCGGATCAGCCGGAAGAACAATCTGGCGGAAGGGGTTTCCGAATTGCGGGATAACTATCCGGAGCTGGAGGTCGATTTCCTGCAGTTCTTTCCGGAGCTACAGGCGTTTTGCCGGGAATGGCGGGCGAATGGTGATCAGCGAATAGCGAATAGCCGGGAAAGGTAGGGGTTAAAGAGGCCAGGCATGGCGTCTCTACTAACCAACGTTTACCAGCTCGAACGGCCATTCCCCTTTGGGAAACTGACTTTTGAATTTGCCCTTGTCCAGAATACCGTATCCCATCGTCATACCTTTATAGCGAATAATGTGCTGACCCGGATGGGCCAGATCCAGGTCCAGTTCCTCGCGGTTGACGTATTTCTGAAGGCTCTCCAGATCCGGCAACTCCACCACACTCCTTTTGGCGTAAGGCCCCAGCAGATGGGTGCCTCCGCTGTTGAGCTTTACCACCCGGTCCAGGGTTCTGGCCATGTTGGTGCCGATTTGCATGGGTCTGCCGTAGATGGGAAACTGTTCGAAATCGCGGGTGCAAAAAGAAATTTTCTCCCCATGGATCAAAAAACGAAGGCGTTTGAGGGCCTTTTCGGGTATCCCGAAATGTTGCATCAGGTAATCCATGGATTTTTTGACCGGAGAAATGCGGTGGCTCAAAAAGTTATGATGCCGGGGGGCCATCTGTTTGCTGGGATGGGGCGATTTGTCCAGGCTCTCCAGCTTCCTCAGCCGCGCGACGTAAAATCCCTCGGTAACCCGGTCGAAGGGATAAAGGCGAATGGTCTTTTCCATGTCCGGGTGAAAGCGTTTGTCCTGAAACCCGGTGAGCCCCGGCCAGGTTTTTAGCCCGGGCAGGTCCACCGCTTCGATTTCCATGGGAAATTCATCCAGGGCAAACTGGACGATTTCCTCATTTTCCTCCGGGGTGAGGGTGCAGGTGGAATACAGCAAAACGCCCCCCGGGCGCAGGGCTTTGATGGCGCTGATCATCAGTTTGCGCTGTCCGGATGCCAGTCGTTCGCAATGTTTGGGGGTCCACCAGCCCAGAATTTCGGGGTTTTTGTGAAGGGTGCCCAATCCGGAGCAGGCCGGGTCCAGCAGAATCTTATCGAACTGCTCGTAATACACGTTGCCGTACTGCTCCCCAAACCACTGGTTGACAATGGTGTTGTACATGCTCATGCGTTCGATGTTTTTACTGAGGGCGCGCAGGCGTTTGGCCACAATATCGTTGGCAAGAATGACCCCGGTATTGCCCATCATGGCCCCCATTTGGGTGGTTTTGGAGCCGGGCGCGGCGGACATGTCCAGCACCCAATCGTTGGGCTGGGGCTGAAGGGCCAGAGGAGGGATCATGGAAGCCAGATCCTGGACGTAGATGTGGCCCAGAAAATGGGAGAGGCTTTTGCCGATGGGGTACGGTTGGAAAGCAACCTGGAAAATATTATCCAGCCCTTCGACGGGATTAAAGCGAAAGCCCTGCTCTTCGAAAAAGGCCTGCTGCTCCTCCACATTGCCTTTGAGGGGGTTGAAACGAAAGTGATGGGGAAGTTTGTTCCCGATCTGCTCGTACATCAACAGCTTTTCCTGCCCGAGCAGTTGATCAAAAAGCTGTTCCAATTCCGGTGATAATTGGGGCATGGGGGTTGCTAATGTTGATTGTTAATTGTTGATTGCTAATTGTTGATAATTGATTGTTACATGGCTACGGGGTTATTTAATTACCCCAACGGCAGACGGCAGACGGCAGACGGCAGACGGCAGACGGCAGACGGCAGACGGCAGACGGCAGACGGCAGACGGCAGACGGCAGACGGCAGACAGAAGGCGGCTACTTTCCCCGCTCGTATTTAATCTTCCCGCCAATAATAGTGTATTCGATTCGGGTATCCAACAAACTTTCTTCGGGAATGGTGAGAAGGTCCTGGGAAAAAACGGTGAAATCCGCCAACTTCCCGGGTTCTATGGTGCCTTTTTGATCTTCCTGGAAGGCGCCGTAAGCGGCATCCCGGGTGTAGGAGCGAAGGGCCTGTTCCCGGGTCATTTTCTGAGCCGGTTCGTAACCCCCCTCCGGGGTACCGGCCAGGGTTTTGCGGGTAACCAGGGCGTAAAAGCAGGCCACCGGATTGATGGGCTCTACCGGAACATCGGTTCCGTTGATCACCCGGGCCCCGCTTTGCAGCAGCTTTTGCCAGACGTAAGCACCTTCCTCGATGCGCTTTATTCCCAGACGATCAATTGCCCAGGGCCGGTCCGAGGACATGTGAATCCCCTGCATGGAGGGAATGATACCCAATTGGGCAAAGCGGGGAATATCCTCAGCAGAAAGATGCTGGGCGTGTTCGACCCGAAAGCGCACATCCGCCCCCTTGGCGGATTTTTCCGCCATGGCGCTTTGATATTGGTTGAGCACCTCGCGGTTGGCGCGATCGCCAATGGCGTGGGTACAGACCTGGAAACCGTGGTCCAGTGCTCTTTCGCAGATAGCCAGAACGCTGTCCATGGGTTGCAGGGCAAGGCCGGTATGGCCGGGCATATCGCTGTAGGGTTCTAAGAGCCAGGCCCCCCGGGAACCCAGGGCTCCGTCCGCATAAAGTTTTATGGCGCGAACGGTCAAATAGTTGTCGGCAAAATCCAGCAAGGGACCGCTCTCGAACCAGTGCTGGAGCAGCGCCGGCTGCGAGCCGTCCAGCATGACGTAAAGGCGGGGTCCCAAATCCCCACTGGCAGCGGCCTCCCGGAACAGATCCAGCCCATCCTGCTGCTCACCGGCATCGTGGAAACTGGTGATGCCGTTTTCCAGGGCATAATCGGATGCCAGCTCCAGGGCCCGGCGGTTGCTGGTTGCGGTGCGTTTGGGAATATGGTCCCGAATAACGGTCATGGCTTCTTCGTTAAAGATGCCGGTAGGGTTGCCGGCGCCATCCTTGATAATCTCTCCCCCGGCCCCAAACTGCGATTGCCGGGTTACCCCGGCAATTTCCATAGCCCTGGCGTTGGCGATGGCGGCATGGCCGCTGGCGTGTCGCAGGAACACCGGATGGTCCGGCACGGCGGCACTGAGTTTATCGTGGGTCTGAAATCCCCCCACCATCTTTTCCGGTTGCGGGCTCCATTTGCTCTGATGCCATCCCCGCCCCAAAATCCACTCTCCCGGGGGAATAGTTTGGGCCGCCTCCACCACCCGCTCGATCATTTCCTCGTAGTTGCGGGTATCGTTGAGGTCCACCTGCATCCGGGCGTAGCCCATGCTCAGAAAATGGCCGTGGGATTCGATTAGTCCGGAGGTCATGGTTTTGCCAGCGAGGTTCAGCAGGCGGGTGTTGGGGGCCTGCCAGTTTTCCAGCTCCGCTTTGGGGCCGGCGAAAGCAATTTTGCCGTCTTTAACCACCACCATGTCTACTCGGGGATTATCCGGATTGCCGGTGTGGATGGTCCCGCCGTAAATGATCAGATCGGCTTTGGGCTGCGCCTGACAGGCCGCGACGATCACCAATAATCCGGCCAAAAGACATTTTAAAGGGAGCATGGATAATCCTTGGTAAAAGTGGGATGAGGTTTATGCAACGCCAGGCGGTGCCGGAGGAAAGGGATCGGGCAAAAAATTGCCCGGATGGTCAGGTGGTTTTCTTGAAAAGGCGTTCTTTTTCGGTGATGATCATGGCGGCCAGGATGATCAACCCGCCGGCCAGAAGTTTTACCAGACTGCCGCTTTCCCCAAAAACAAAAATCGAAACGGCGATCGAGAGCGGAATTTTAAGGTTGTTCATCACCGCCAGGAAGCCGGAGGAAACCAGACGGGCCCCGCGATTCCACAGAAAAAATCCCAGCCCGGTGGGCAAAATCCCCAGGTAAAGCAGGGTCCAGATTTGTTCGGTGGTAAAAATCAGCTCTTTGGCGGCGGTGGTGGCAGCCGCAGCCGCGCCGGTAAAGAGGAAGGCCCCGAGGTAGATAAAGCCGAAAACCGTTTGATCGTCCACATCGCTGTTGCGCATCAGCTCGGTATACCAGGTCTGCCCGAAAGCAAAGGCAAAATTGGAAACCTGCATCACCAGAAATCCGGCCAGAACGGAAAGGCTGGCCCGACTGTCGAAAATGATGATGGCGGCGCCGGCAACCGCCATTGCCGCGGCCAACAGGTTAAGGCCAATAAAACGGCGCCGGAAAAAATCGGCCAGCAAGGTGACGTAGATCGGGGTAAAAACGGTGAAAAGAGCGACCTCGTAAGCCTTTAGGAATTGAAAAGCATACAGGTAGGCGATATACATAACCCCGTATTGAACCATACCCAGCAGAATCAACCGGGGGGTCATATCAAAACGAATTTCACCGGGGCGCAGGAAGGGAAGGAAAATCAGAAGGGCCAGGCCCATGCGGGTCATGGCGACAAAATTGGGGTCCAGTCCTACCAGCTGATTTTTGATCAGGCCGAAGGAAAAGGCCCAGATAAAGGATACGACAACGAGATACCACATAATGCGTTACCGGCTTTCTGATCTTCTCAAACCGTTTTTCGGGCGCGTTTCCCGTTTATTCTGAACGGCAAAACAACGCTTTCCGGTTGGCCTGACTGAATTTGTGTCCTTAAAAAACGGATTTCCCGCAAAAAATCCAATGAGATTTATTTTAAAAAGTGCTAATGTAAACTTCTCCGAGGGGGTATCCCGTGGCTCGGAGAAAATCCCTTCCGTACCGCTATCACAAATAATGGTAGTGATTTTTGCAATTTAAGGGTAATGTATTAAAAATGCACCCCCGGCTTTTCTCAAAGAGACGAATCTATGGCCATATCAATCAAAAAAATTTTTCCGCTACTACTTTTCCTCTCTTTTTTAGGGATAACCCGGATACTGGCGGAGGGGCCGGAGCCCCTGAAGTTTCGCCGCCATTCCATTGAGGCGGGATTATCTCAGGCGGTTATTTACGATGTGGCGGCCGACCGGAGAGGCATTATCTGGATCGGCACCGGCAACGGTTTGAACCAGTACGACGGGTACCAATACAAACTGTTCAAGCAGCAGCCCAACAATCCTTACAGCCTTTCCGACGACCATATTCGGGTGCTGTATGTAGACCCCTCGGACCGCCTGTGGGTGGGAACTCAGGAAGGCCTGAATTGCCGGGTTTTGGTGCGGGACGATTTGGGGCAACCGGCGCCGCGCTTCATCCGCTTTAAAGCCACCCCCGGAGACAGCACCGCACTTCAGGATGACAACATCTGGAGCATTATGGAAGATGCCCGGGGATTTTTATGGGTGGGAACGGATAAATCGCTCTACCGGGCCCGAGTTGCCACTGATGAAAATGGCAACATCCAGGCTCAATTTACCGATTTTGGAAAACGTTTTCCGGAGATTACCAATACCCGGGTTTCCGATATTGTGGCGGATGGGGACGGTAACCTGTGGATTTCTACGATTGGACAGGGATTGTTTCGCCTCGGCCCGGCGGAAAAGAAACTCACCCGTTTTGATCTGCAAGGCAGCATCGCCACCCAGAATTTTATGGACCTGTTCTGGCTGGACGAATCCCACCTGGTTATCGGCACTTACCTGTACGGGGCGGTTGTTTTTGATATCCGGACCGAAAAAGCCGGGGAAATGCTCCATCCCGCCCTCGCCGGTCACCGGATTTTTTCCATGGTGCGCGATGCGGTAGGGCGGATTTGGTTCGGCTGCTTTGGCGAGGGAATCAAATGCCTGGATCCGGCTACCGGGGAGATGGTCGGTTACACCAATATCGATGTGGACCGGGAAAGTCTGAGCAATAATTATGTTCGCAACCTGTGGGTGGATCAAAGCAATATGCTGTGGGTGGCCACCAACAAAGGCCTCAATCTGGCCGACCTCAAGCCCAACAAATTCCAGCACTATGCCAACAATCCCCACCAGGAGACCTCTCTGGCCGACAATGTGGTTCTGTCGGTTACCGAGGGCCAATTGAAGGGCAAAAAGGGGGTATGGGTCGGCACCAACAGCGGACTGGATTTTCTGGATCGCGAAAAAGGAACCTTCGAGCATTTTAAGGTCGAACACCACACCCGCCGCTCTTCCAGCGGTTTTGTTTTTGCCCTTCACAATGACGCGCGAGGGCAATTGTGGCTGGGAACCTTCGGCGGCGGATTGTTCCGCTTCGATCCGGATCCCTCCCGGATGCGCCAGTACGTCAGCAATCCGGAAGATCCCACCACCCTTTCCGGGCAAATGGTTTACGACATCACCGAGGACAATCAGCACCGCTTGTGGATCGCCACCACCTCCGGTCTGAGCTGCTTTGATCCGGAAAGCGAAAAATTTATCCGTTTTAATCCGGACCCCGCGGACAGCAACAGTTTGCCCTCCACCAACCTGCTCAACCTCTACCGAGATTTGAAGGGACGGATTTGGGTGGGAACCACCGATGGCATTTGTTTGATCAATCCGGCCGATATGGCCTACCTGCCGGTCCCCCATGCCCGGGCCATTCGCCAAACCCTGGCGGAAAAACGCCCCGAGGTGCTGCTGATGGATCGCGAGGACCATCTGTGGATCGGCACCAATTACGGCTTGCACAGCCTCAACCTGACATCCGGGGAAATGGCCCATTATTACACCGAGGACGGCCTCAGCGACAACGCCATTTGCGGCCTGGTCGACGACCGGGAGGGCAATATCTGGGTGTCCACTCTCAACGGACTCACCCGCATCAGCCAGGATGGAAAAGGGCGGCGGGTATTCCGGGCTTACGACGCCCGCGACGGCCTCAACAACAATGAGTTCCTGAGCCTGGCCTGCTACAAAAGCCCCCGCACCGGGGAGATCTTTTTGGGGGGGATGGAAGGACTCAATATTTTTTCCCCGGAAAACGTCTACGACAACCTGACCCCGCCTCCGGTGCTGTTAACCGCCTTTCGCAAATACGACCGCCTGGTCTACGAGGATCTGGCCCTGGCCAATCTCGGGCAAATCGAGCTGGGACCCACCGACCGCTTTTTTTCCTTCGAGTTCTCCGCCCTGGATTACACCGTTCCGGAGAAAAACCACTACGCCTATCAATTGGAAGGGTTTGATGCGGATTGGGTAACGGTGGGAACCCGCCGTTTTGCCAGCTATACCAATCTCGATCCCGGGGAATACCTTTTCCGGGTAAAAGCCGCCAATGCGGACGGGATCTGGAATACCGAGGGGACTTCCATGAAGCTGATTATCCACCCGCCTTTTTGGGAGCAATGGTGGTTTCAGATGCTGGTTATCGGGGGGATTGCCGCCCTGCTTTTCTCGCTGCACCGCTACCGCATGGCCCGTTTGCTGGAAATCGAACGCATGCGGGTTCAGATTGCCAGCGATCTGCACGATGACGTGGGCGCCACCCTCACCAAAATTTCCCTCTATTCCGATGTTTTGCGCAGCGGCCGGGAGCCGGAACAGCAGGCCGGCCTGCTGGAGCGCATCGGCCAGATGAGCCGGGAACTGGTGGTAACCATGAGCGACATTGTCTGGTCTATCGATGCCCGCAACGATCACATGCAGGATCTGGTGGACCGCATGCAGGATTTTGCCATGAGCGTTCTGACCGCCAAAAACATCGACTATTTTTTTGATGTCCAGTTGAAGTTGCCCCAGCATTCGCTGCCGATTGAGATCCGCCAGAACACCTATTTGATCTTCAAGGAAGCGATCAACAATGCCGCCCGCCATTCCGGGGCCAGCCGGGTGGACATCCGCATCAGCCTGGACGCCGGTAAATTGCTGGTTCAGGTGGTTGATAACGGCCGGGGGCTGAATGGGCATGCCCGGCGCAGCGGACACGGGTTGGAGAATATGAAAATGAGGGCCCGGCGCATCAAGGGGGAGATCGTCTTCCAAAATGGCAGCGGTTTGGGGGTGGTGTTGACCGTCCCAGTTCGCCTTTAGGCCTGCGGCAGGCGGAAGCTGATGCGGGTTCCCCCTTCCGCCGGCAGGGAAATGTGGATCTCCTGATCGTGGGCCAGCAAAATATCGCGGGCCAGGGTGAGCCCCAGGCCGGAGCCGCCCTTTCCGCCCGGACTGCGGCTGCGGTCCCCCTTAAAAAAGGGATCGAAGACCCGCAGGCGATCTCCTTCCGGAATTCCCGCGCCATTATCCTGGACCGCGATGCAGATGGCCTGTCCCTCCTGCTCCGCGGACAGCAGGATTTCTCCGCCGACCGGCGCAAAAATAACCGCGTTCATCAGAAGTTCGGAAATGGCCTGCTCGGTCATGCGTATATCGGCCACTACATCGGGCAGGTTTCCGGGAATGCGGGTGGTCAGGGTTTGCTGTTTTTCCCGGGTTCGGGGGTGGTGTTTGAGGATGATGTCCTGAAAGAGCTCCCGGATGCTGAAGGGTTCCGGTTCGGGCACCGGCATCAGCCCATTGTTGTGGCGATAATTGCTGAACAGGTTCTCCATCAGGTGGTTGAGGGTGTTGAGTTTTTCGAAGGCTTTGTTGAGAAAATGTTGCCGCTCTGCAGAGGACAGGGTGGCGTCCTTCATTAATACCGTCTCCAGAAAACCCTGAGCGGCGGTTAAGGGACTGCGCAGGTCATGAGAGAGATTACTGATAAATTCCCGTTGGCGCAGATAAGCCTGGCGCAGCTGATCTTCGTAGAGGGTGTCTTTTCTCTCCGGGGAGGTCACTACATCAATTCCTCTGCTTCGCAAAAACGATACCCTACTCCCCACACCGTTTTGATGAACACCGGCTCGGCGGGATTGGGTTCGATTTTGGCGCGCAGGCGGTTGATGTGCGAGTTGACGGTGTGGTCGTAGCCGTCGAATTGATAGCCCCAGACGATGTCCAGCAATTCCTGGCGGTTGTATGGCCGGCCGGGATGGGCGGCGAAAAGGGCGATGAGGTCAAACTCCTTGGCGGTCAGATCCACCGCCACCCCTTTCAGGGTAACCTT
>JAGRBF010000105.1:0-9276 GCA_020434205.1 Calditrichota bacterium
TTGCGATCGGATTGCGCTCCCGGGGCATCTGCCGAGGTAAGGCTTTCCCCGTTGGGATCGGCAAAAAGATAGCGATGGGTTTTCAGGGACATCAGCATCAGGTCGCCGCGCAGCATATCCTGCCACTGGAAACCGGAAGCCTCTCCCCCATCCGCCACAATGCGCACTTCCGCCATTTCTCCGGCACTCACGACCGTCACGAAAAGGCCGGTGGTTACCGACTGCAGGGCCACCCGACCGTCACCGCGATCCAGCACCCGAAAATGGCCGGCATCCCCCTCGGCAAAACGGCTGTCCGGCTCTACCGGCCTCAGAAAATTTTTCCAGTTCACCAGGCGGGTGCCGTCCGCCAGGCTGGTCAGGCGGATCACCTGATTATAGGGAATGGGACGGGTTAACCCGCGGGAGCGCGGTTCGTCCACGGTAAAGGCGTCGAAGTCCGCATAACCACCCGCCTCACCGGTGGCGAAATTGAACAGGGCAAAACGCACCCCCTGAAAAGTCCTCAACTGGAAAACCATGGTGAAGTCCACCCCGATCGGGGTGAAGGTTTTACCATCCCGGCTGTAGCTGAAGCGGGCAATCTCGGTATCGAAGTCGCAGTGGGCCCGCAGCCAGAAACGGGTTCCCTCAGTTTGGGCCGTGGCGGTTTTACCGCTTTGTTGATCGAACTGGCGGATCAGGGTTTTACCGTTTTCCCGGGTGATCCCGATCCAGGCGTAGGGCAGGTTCAGCAATGCCAGTCCGGCATTGTCCCCGGCTTTTATTCCCTTGATATCCACCAGCGCAGTGGCTACTGCTTCCGGCCCCACCGCCCGTTGGGTCAGGGAATTGCGGGCCTGCCAGAAGTCCTTCGCCGGGAGGGCGTGCAGGCGAAGGTGCCCCTTGCGTTCGGCCAGCGACCACTTTGATTCCACCGGGACGTGGTTCCACTGCCAGACCGGCTGCAGCTTGCCGCCGGCAAAATCGTCGCTGCGCCGGTAGGGGGCAATCGGTTCGGACTGATGCCCGGTGTCCGGTTTTTTCCAGGTGCGCGGAGAGCGTTTGAGGTTGCCGGGAAGGCCCAGGTAAGGCCACCCATCCTGCCAGGTTACCGGCGAGAGGCACAGCAAGCGGCCGATGGAATTGTGATCCATCATCGAATAGGCCCACCATTCGCCGGACTGCACCTGCAGGATGCCGCCCTGGTGCATGGGAATGCGGCCCACAAAATTTTTGCGCGGGGGTTCCAGATTGAAGGGCGGTCCCTGGCGCGTGTTGCCCAGCCGCCAGCCGGTATCGATGCCCAGATTTTCCTCGGCGCTGATCACCTCGACCTCATAGGGGCCGGTGGGCAGGTCGGCACGCAGGCAAACCTGATAACAAACCGGGTCGTAATTGGTATTGGTGATGTAATATTTGCCGTCGATTTTGTAGAAATGGCAGCCTTCTCCCGCGCCGCTGCCGGCCGGCACGATCACCCTTTCACTTCCCGGAACAACGTCCATCAGATCGGGAGTCAACTCGGCCAATTTGACCTCATCGTATCCCCAAACCGCGTAAATTTTGCCGTCATCATCAAACAAAACGGACAGATCGTGCAGGGCCACTTTCATGGCGCGGTGCTGCCAGGGCCCCCGGGGATCGGTGGCGGTAAAAACCTGGGTGTTATGGCGATTTACATTCGAGAAAATGTAAAAAGTCCCTTCATGATACCGAAAGCTGGGGGCCCAGATCCCCTGCCCATAGGCATCACGGCCCTCTTCCAAACGAAATTCCGGGCCCAGGTCCAGGCGCTCCACCGCGTAGCTGAGGAATTCCCAGTTCACCAGATCCCGGGAATGCAGGACCGGCAGCCCGGGCATGGTGTGCATGGTGGTTCCGGTGAGGTAATAATCGTCCCCGACCCGGATCATATCCGGATCGGAAAATTCTTCGTAAAAAAGGGGATTGGTATAGGTGCCGTTGCCATTGTCGGCGGTCCAGGTCACGGCGGATTTAGGCGCCGAAGATTGAGCCAGAACGGTAGTTGCCAGCATGGCGCAGCAATAAATACTCAGGGCGAGGTGCAAATTCGTTTTCATGAGGATCAACCTTTCTGCCGCTTCAGCCAGACCGCCATTTCCCCGCTGCCGCGGTGCAACCAGGCGTAATAAGGGATGGCCACCAGTTGCCGGGATTTGCCGGCCGTATCGGTAATTTTCCCCTTCACCAGGGTTACCCCGTTGAGCAAATCGCTTTTTTCGGTCTGGAAACCGGCGTTATCGGGCACCACCAGATCCAGGGCCCGGCCGTCGTTATCCACCCATTCCGCACAATACACCAGGGGTCCGCGGGTCAGCGCCACCTTGCCCTGGTCCGCTTCCACCATGGGATTCGCCTCAACCCGGCGCACCGGCATGGGCAGATTCAGCGCCACCACATCCCCGGGAGCCCAGGTTCGGGTGATCACCGCGTAGCCGTTTTTCATTTCCGGTACAAGGGGCTCTCCGTTCAGGGAGAGGGTCACCGGCTCGGCAGGAGCATCGGCGTAATGATAAAGATCGCTGGGGACCGGCTCTTCCCGGGCCCAGCCCGGAACGCGCAGGTGCAGGGAAAGTGAGGTGTTCTTTTTAGGGTCGACGCGCAGGGTAATGGCGCCGTCCCAGGGATAGCCGGTTTCCTGGGTAAGACTGATGTCCCCTTCCGGCATATCGATTGTCGCCTTCCCGGCAATATACAAATTGACGTAGAGATCCCCGTCCCGATGGGCATACATGTAATCGGAAACCGAGGGGATAAAACGGATGATATTGGAAGGACAGCAGGAGCAATCGAACCAGGATTTGCGGCCCAAAGCGCCCTGGTTAAATTTGTATTTCCCGTCGGATTCCAGGGTGTTGGGGTAGAAAAATTCGTCACCCTTCAGGGAAACCCCGGAGATCATCCCGTTGTAAAGGGTGCGCTCCAGAACATCCATGTAGCGGGCATCGCCGTGCAGCAGGAACATCCGGTGATTCCAATACACATTTCCGATCGCCGCGCAGGTTTCGTTATAAGAGGTCATGTTGGGCAGTTCATAAGCGCTGCCGAAAGATTCCCCATCCCGGCGGGCGCCGATGCCCCCGGTGATGTAGAATTTTTTGCCGACCACATCATTCCAGATCGCGTCGATGGCATGCAGGTAAGCGGGATCCTGTTTCAGGCTGGCGATATCGGCCATTCCGGCGTACATGTAAACCGCCCGCACGGAGTGCCCCACCGCTTCGGTTTGATCCACCACCGGAATGTGATCCTGACTGTAAGGCCCGTAAAGTTGGTGGCCGGTGGAATCCCCGCGGAGATCCAGGAAGTATTTGGCGAGATCCAGATATTTGGGGTCCCCGGTGGCGCGGTATAACTTCACCAGGCCCGTTTCCACCACCTGATGGCCGGGAGGAATGTGCATCTTCTGCGGACCGAATTCCCGGGCCACCAGGTCGGCGTTTTTGAGGGCGACGTTCAGAAAGGTGCGTTTGCCGGTGGCCCGAAAATGGGCAAATGCCGCCTCGTACATGTGCCCGGCGTTATACAGTTCGTGGCTGGCGCCCAGATTGTGCCAGCGTGGTCCCGGTTCCACCCAGGGCGCCGGGGTGGTGTCCGGATCCAGGGTTTTCCAGGTGCACAGATATCCGTCTTCCTCCTGGGCGGCGGCGATCAGGGTGATGATGCTGTCCAGATAGGCTTCCAGTGCCGGATCCGGGTGCACGGTCAACGAATAAGATGCGCCTTCGATGATTTTATAGACATCGGTATCGTCGAAGGGCATTTTGCCCTCGTAATCCCCGTCCATCAGCCCCCCGGCCTTGGCAAAATTGCGCATGCGCCCCTCTTCTTCACACTTTTGAAGACCGAAGGGGATGGTCACGGTGCGGTTGGTTTCGATACGGCTTTTCCAGAAATCATCCGTCAGGGTAACCCGGGTGAAGGGCACCGGGGTAATCGGGTATCCGCTGCTTTCGGTTTTTATTTTGTTAGACTGACACGACGTGGCGAAAAAAGTCGTGATTATCAAAAACAAACAAAATAAATTTCTAACAATTTTTCGTGGCGGGGGAAACAGCATTTCACTTCCTCGCGTTAGGGGGTGATCTCCGGGCCTGAAAATTCCCGGTGCGTATCCGAAAAAACCGGCAGGGGCTTGCCTGGATAAATTAAATTTTTTAAAAATCTTAAAGGTGAAGAATTACGGCCGGAAACAAAGCTGTTTTCAGTGTACTCAAGCCAACCCTTTTATGCAAGTACCTTGAGCAGGCCAGCCGAAAAAACCGGTTAAAAACGAGTGAAAAAATCGATTTTTTCACCACCAATTTCTTTGATAATTTCCCCCAAAGCACTATTTTAAGCTACGGGATTCAATCATTTTAATTTTTCAAAAAACACCCCGATTCGACCCGGGTTTTCGCGGTTAAAAATCAGCCTTTTTCGGCGAATTAATTGACGTATTCCCCCTGCTACGGGGATTTTTTGCCGGACATTCCCGCCCTCAGACCCTCGCATTAACGCCAGCAAAAAAGGTCGGGAAAAGGAAAGGATCAGCCATTTTGAAGGGCCTTATGTTTACCGGAATCCGCCAGGCAGCTGTTGGGGAAGTCCCCCCACCCGGCCCGCCCGGAGACCACGAGGTGCGCATCCGAATGGCCGCAGTGGGGGTCTGCGGTTCCGATATCCACTACTTTACCGACGGCAAAATCGGGGATCAGGTGGTTCAATTCCCCTTCGTGGTAGGCCATGAAGGGGCGGGAACCGTTGTGGAGACCGGCCGGAAGGTCACCCGGGTCCGCCCGGGAGAGCGGATTGCCGTGGAACCTTCGGTTTTCTGCGGGGAATGCCAACAGTGCCGGGTAGGGCGGCATCACACCTGCCTTAACAATCTGTTTCTGGGTTGTCCCGGGCAACTGGGAGGTTGCCTGGTGGAAGAGATCGTGATGCCGGAAGCCAACTGTTTTCCGGTTCCCGGGCACCTGAGCTGGGAGGAAGCGGCCTTTGTAGAACCCCTGACCATCGGCTGCTATACCGCGGAGTTCGTCAAAAATCCGCAGGACAAAAGGGTGGGCATCCTGGGGGCCGGCCCTATCGGCATGAGCGTTCTGGCGGCCCTGCGCGGTCTGGGCGCTACCCGCTTCTGGGTTACCGACAAGCTGGATTACCGCCTGGAGATCGCCCGCCGAATGGGGGCCGGATGGGTGGGGAATCCCCTTAAAAGCGATGTGGTTGCCGATATTTCCGCCGGGCAACCGGAGCTGCTGGACGTGGTGGTGGAATGCTGCGGGCAGCAGGCGGCCCTGGACCAGGCGGTTCATCTGCTGAAACCGGGCGGATTGCTGCTGATCGTGGGGATTCCGGAGAGCTTTAGCATCAGCTTCGAACCGCATCTGCTGCGCCGCAAGGAACTCACCATCCGGAACGTGCGCCGCCAAAACCACTGCACCCAAAAGGCTATCGACCTGCTCGATGGCCGCACAATCGACTTTTCGCCCCTCTTCACCCATCGTTTCGAGCTGAAAAACAGCCCGGCCGCCTTCGACCTGGTCGCCGGATATCAAGATCACGTTCTGAAAGCCACCGTATTTTTAACCTAAACCACCGCATCCAACAAAGGAGCTCGTTATGCTATTCAAGAAAATACTCACCACCGCCACGGTAATTATCCTGGGTCTGGGATTACTTGCCTGCGGGAACAATTCGGCGGAAAAAGCCGAAAAAGGAGCCACATTCATGGAATCAAACTACGGGCAAATGCCGGACGGACGGGCCGTGTCCCTGTACACCCTCACCAACAAAAGCGGGGTGGAAATGACCGTCACCGATTACGGCGGCATCATTGTTTCCCTCAAAGTTCCGGATCGCAACGGCAACATGGGCGACGTTGTTCTGGGCTACGATAAACTGGATAGCTACCTGGAAGACACGCCTTATCTGGGCGCGATTATCGGCCGCTACGGCAACCGCATCGGTATGGGGAAATTCTCTCTGGACGGCACCGAATATACCCTGGCCACCAACAACGGGGCCAATCACCTGCACGGCGGGGAAAAGGGATTCGACAAGGTGCTCTGGAAAGGCGAACCCTTCAAGAATGATAACGGGGTGGGCATCGTCTTCACCTACACCAGCAAGGACGGGGAAGAAGGCTATCCGGGCAATCTGGCCGTCAAGGTAACCTATACCCTGGGCAACGACAATTCCCTGCGCTTCGACTACGAAGCAACCACAGATAAAACAACCGTTTGCAACCTGACCCAGCACAGCTATTTCAACCTGGCGGGCCACGACAGCGGCACCATTCTGAATCAGGAATTGATGATCAAATCGGATTATTATACCCCGGTCGACGACGGCCTCATTCCCACCGGAGAGCTGCGTCCGGTGGCCGGAACGCCCTTCGATTTTAACCAACCCACCCAAATCGGGGCGCGGATTACCGATGAGAACCAACAGTTGACTTACGGCCTCGGCTACGACCACAACTGGGTGCTCAAACGCGAGAAAGACGGCGATCTGGAGCTGGCCGCCACCCTTTTCGATTCGGGTTCCGGTCGCCTGATGGAAGTGTGGACGGAGGAGCCGGGCCTGCAATTCTACTCCGGCAATTTCCTGGATGGCTCCCACATCGGCAAAGGCGGAAAAGCTTACCAGCACCGCACCGGACTCTGCCTGGAAACCCAGCACTATCCGGATTCTCCCAACCAGCCGGATTTCCCCTCGGTAACCCTCCAGCCCGGCGAAACCTATCAAACCACGACCGTCTACAAATTCAAAACCAGATAGGCTTCTGAAATGAAGTTTTCAGTATACGGAATTCCGCTGTTTCTGATGCTGCTCCTCCCGGCGCTTTTTGCCGGGGAGGAGAACGGGCCCGCGTCCCTGAAAAGCCCGGACGGCAATATTGAGGTGATATTCTCTCTGGACCAACAGGGTCAGCCCGTTTACCGGATTGTGGCGGAAAATGCCGAAGTTATCGGCCCTTCCCGCCTGGGATTAATCCGCGCGGACGGCGACTTCAGCCGGCAGTTAACCCTGAAGGAGGCCTCCGGGGTTAGTCCGGTGCAATCGCAGTATCACCTCCTGCACGGCAAAAAAAGCGATATTACCTATCGGGCCAACCGCCGGATTTTCCACCTGGAGAACCCGGCCCAACAGGCCATGGAAATCATTTTTCAGGTTTCCGACGACGGGGTTGCCTTTCGCTACCGCTTTCCCGAAGAATCGGGCGACCTCAAAAAAATAGAGCGGGAAATTTCCCGGTTCCAACTCGCGCCGGAAGGCCGGGCCTGGATCCAGCCGATGTCCAAAGCCAAAACGGGGTGGGAACATTCCAATCCCTCCTACGAGGAACATTACCGCATTGGAACGGGTCTGGATTCCCTCCCACCCGCCGGTTCGGGATGGGTTTTTCCGGCCCTTTTCCACACCGCCGGAAAATGGGTTTTGCTGTCGGAAACCGCCCCGGACCGCAATTATTGCGGAAGTCGCCTGCGCAACGAAGCGGGCAACGGCCTGTTTTACCTCGACTTTCCCGAAGCGCCGGAGATATTTCCGGGCGGGGTTCTCCAACCCCATTCTACCCTTCCCTGGGAAACACCCTGGCGTATTGCGGTTATCGGAGATCTGGCCACGGTAGTGGAATCCACCCTGGGCACCGATCTGGCCGAGCCGGGGCGAATCCGGGATACGGAATGGATCCGGCCGGGCCGGGCCTCCTGGAGTTGGGTGCTCCTGAAAGACGACAGCACCGTGTTTGATGTCCAGAAACGGTTCGTCGACTACGCCGCCCGGATGGGCTGGGAATACTGCCTGGTAGATGCCGATTGGGACACCAAAATCGGCTATGATAAAATTGCGGAGCTGGCCGATTATGCCGCCGCTCAAAAGGTTGGACTGATATTGTGGTACAACTCGGCGGGCGATTGGAACACCACCCCCTATCATCCCCGGAACCGCTTGCTGACCCGTCAGGATCGCATCGACGAGTTTCGCCGCCTGCACGAAATGGGCATCAAAGGGGTAAAGGTGGATTTTTTCGGGGGGGACGGCCAGAGCATGATGTCCTATTATCAGGATATTTTTGAGGCGGCCGCAGCCTTCCAACTGGTGGTTAATTGCCACGGGGCCACCCTGCCGCGCGGCTGGCAGCGCACTTATCCCAATCTGCTCAGCATGGAATCCATAAAGGGCTTCGAATTCGTCACCTTCGAGCAGGGCAACGCGGATCTGCAGCCTTCTCACTCAGCGGTGATCCCCTTCACCCGCAACGTTTTCGACCCCATGGACTTTACCCCCATGGCATTTTCCGAGGTGCCCAATATCGAACGCCGCACCTCCGGCGCCTTCGAATTGGCCACCGCCATTGTTTTCCAGTCCGGGGTTCAACACTATGCCGAAACGCCCCGCGGCATGGCCCGGGTGCCTGCTTTTGTGCGGGATTTTGTGAAGGCCATTCCCCCGGTGTGGGAGGATATTCGCTTTCTGGACGGCTTTCCCGGCCAATACGCAGTGCTGGCCCGGAAATCCGGGGAGAACTGGTTTATCGGCGGGCTCAACGGTCAAAACCAGGCCCGGGAGCTTCGCCTGGATCTTTCGGTTTTGGGTGAAGGAGCGGCCATCCTGATTACCGATGGCGATAACAATCGCAGCTTCCGCCAGCAAACCATCTCCGTTAAAAAAGGCAATCCGCTGGTGCTTTCCCTTCCCGCTCACGGGGGATTTGCCCTGCGCCTGAGCGCTGCCGGCAATTGATGCCGTTTCCAAAAGGTCGCCTTGTGTTTGTGCTAACTTGCCTGTTGGTCGCTCCGGCGCAGCAATCCCGGTGAAAGCCGGGCCGGAGCCGGGGTAACGGTCAAGAGGTCGCAAATTACGGGCAACCACAAAGCCACGATGGGCACGAATTTTAGCGGGAATACAGCTCCGGAAAGCCGATTATTTTTCGGCGGTTTGCGGGGACCTTCTGGCGGTTTCGGCGCTCAGTTGGAGATGGAGGATCTCCCGGAGTTCTTCGCGGCGGATGGGTTTGGAAAGATAAGCGTTCATGCCCGCCGCCAGGCATTTCTCGCGATCGCCCTTCATGGCGTTGGCGGTCATCGCGACGATGGCAATATCCCGGTACCGTTCGCCGGCATCGCCGCTGCGGATGGCCCGGGTGGTCTGATAGCCGTCCATCTCCGGCATCTGAACATCCATCAACACCAGGTGATAGTCGCCTTTGCGCAAACTTTCCAGCGCTTCCCGGCCATTTACGGCAATGTCCGCATGGTAGCCCAGCTTTTCCAGCATGCGAAT
>JAGRBF010000105.1:9353-13479 GCA_020434205.1 Calditrichota bacterium
TTTTATCCGAAGCCGGCACGGCCGCATCAATTGAGAGAACATCGGACTTCCGGGCAATATCCAGGGCTACCACCGCCCAGAAGGTCGATCCCTTGCCTACCTCGCTCTCTACCCCCACATAACCTTCCATCAATTCCGCAAGGCGTTTGCTGATCGCCAGGCCCAGCCCGGTACCGCCGTATTTGCGGGTTGCCGAACCATCCACCTGAGAAAAGGATTTGAACAGGGTTGCCTGTTTTTCCAGGGGAATTCCGATGCCCTGATCGTGAACCTCAATTTTGAGATGGACTTTCTCCGCGGTTCTCCGGGTAACCCCAACCACAATATTCACCGGCTTTTGATCGGAAAATTTGATGGCGTTGTTCACAAAGTTGATGATAATCTGGCGCAGGCGGCCGGCGTCCCCATTCAGGTAGGAGGGTACTTCGTCGGCGATTTGCCCGCTCAGTTCGCTGCCCTTCTCCAGGGCTATCGGTTTGAGAATGTTCAGGGTCTGGGAGATCATTTCCCGGAAATCGAAGTTCACCATTTCCAGGTTCATTTTGCCCGCTTCGATTTTGGAGAAATCCAGGATATCGTTGATAATGGTGAGCAAGGACTCCCCGGAATACTTAATCGTTTGGGCGATTTCGTGCTGGTTTTCGTCGAGATCGGTATCCATCAGCAGGTCGGTCATCCCGATCACCCCGTTCATGGGGGTGCGGATCTCATGACTCATATTGGCCAGAAACTCGCTTTTGGTTCGGGTGGCCTCCTCCAGGGCGCTGTTCATTTTTTCCAGGCGACGGGAATAGGAGTCGCTCAAATTCTTTTGCTCGAGAAAAACCAACCAGTTTTTGTAGTGAATCCGGACATAAAACAAATTGAACAGAAAAGTTACCAGCAGCAGGAATCCGCTAACCGGGTAGCTGGGCAAATAAACAAAGGAAGCGATAATCGCCGGCGGCACCAGGGCGGCCAGATACGTCAACAAATAAACGATGCGCTTGTATAAGGCAAAGGATCCGCCATAGGAGATCCCGATGATGGTAATAAACAGGACCACGGCGCTCAGCGTTATGGTATCCGGGTAAGCGCGCAATTCCGCGGTAAAAATTATTGACCAGAACAAGCCGGTGATGATGCTGGAGCCATAAGCCAACCACCGTTCGAAGTCGGTTCCTTTGCTGAGGTAGATCAAGCCGATTTTCAGAACAAACAGCAAAACAAAGAAGGAAACAGACAACAGCCCGGTGGAGGGATGCTCCCCCGCGTCCCTGAATACAAACAGGAAGGAATAGGCGATTAACTGTCCTAAAACAGTGGCCAGGGAATTCTGTTCGAAGTTTTTCTGATGCAACCGCATAAGACAACTTTTTTCCTTTAATTATCGGCATTGGGCCAGTTGTCTTGATCAATCCGGTGTTTATTGCGGATGGGTTCCGGCACAGCAAACGATTCATGGAAAATGGAGGGGAGACAGGTCGCGGTTAGCCGCGGCCAGAGAGGATTATTCGGACCTTAAAAAAGGCAGGTGGGATCGCAGCTGGTCGAGAAGGGCCCGGGAATCCAGCGCGTGGCCGACCCCGGGTAGTAAAACGGTGCTGACCGGCCCCTGCACCGCCCCGGCAATGCGGGATAGTTGATCCGGGGTGCCGTACTGGTCCTCCGCCCCCTGCATGGCCAGCACCGGCGCCTCGATGGGGGCAATTTCCTTTTCGATATTCCAACCGCTGTAATCACCAGACATCCACACCCCGCTCCAGAAGCCAAAGAGGGTGTCGGTTTTGTCTCCGTGGTGGCGCATCAGCGCCTCCCGCAAACGGTTGCCCGGCTGCCGGAAAACGGTGACGGTGTCCCGGATTCCGGTAAGGGTAATGGGCTCGACCAATACGTGGGCGGCAAAAGTGGTGATCGATTGAACCCGCGCCGGAAAAGCGCCGCCGAATAGCAAGGCAATGCTGCCGCCATCGCTGTGCCCCAGCAGATGGGGAGCTTTTACGCCCAGCTTCTCCAGAAGCGCCGGCAGAATATCGAAAGCCTGGCGATGCAGGTAGTCCGGGCGATAGGGCTCCGCGAGTGGGGAGGAAAGGCCGTGCCCCGGCCGGTCGTACAGCAAAACCCCGAGCTGAAAGTCCCGGGCCAGGCGTTCCGGTAAATCCTTCCAGGTGCTCACCGCTCCCAGACCGTCGTGCAGCAATACCACCACCGGTCCCTCGTCCCAATTCAGGCCCCGGGGAATCAGGCGGCGGGTAAAGATACTGTGGCCAGCGATGGGCAGATGTTGGTCGAGGATTTGCATTTTAGGGATTTAGGCTGTTACGCCTCTATTTCAATTTTGGAGACAATTTTGGCGGTTTTGCCGAGCATGGCGGAAACCCCGCAATACCGTTCCTGGCTGAGGTCTACTACTTTTTGCGCCTTTTCCAGCGGCACATCGCCCTTAAAGCGATAGTGAAGGCGAATTTCCGAATACACCCTGGGATGCTCCTCGGTAAGGTCTCCTTCCACATCAACCGCAAAGGAAAGGGGCTCCACCCGCATTTTTTTGAGAATGCTGATCACGTCCATGGCGGTGCAACCGGCCAGCGCGGTAAGCACCAGACCTTTGGGGGCGGCGCCCAGTCCCTGCCCACCGACAGCGGCTTTGGCGTCCAGAGGAATTTGTACCCCCTCCAGTTCGCCCATAAAATGCATCCCGGATTGATAGGTAACGCCGGATTTGTCTGTCATTGAAGCCATCCTTTCTCACTGGTTTTGCTGTTTAAGTTTGGATGATTCAAGCCGGCGGATTGTTACCGGTTCATTTGGGAAATCGGCAGGGGCACCCATACAGGGTTGGTGTGCAGATCAGGAAAAAACTGGTAGTAACCACTTTCAGGGTCCATTATCATCAGGCGACTATCCGAACGATCCCCCTGGTATGCCACCGTGAAAGACAAACGCGAGCCATCCGGGGCCCACAGCGCTAAATAACCGGTCTCATAATTATCAGCAGATAAATTGCGAAACCCGCTACCATCCGTATTGATAATGTAAAGATCGTTGTCGCCGTCTCTGTCCGAATTAAACAAAACCCGTTGGCCATCTGGAGCCCACAGCGGCATATAACCACCTTCCGTACCACTTAAATTCAGGCGGTTGCCCCCGTCGAGGTCGCTGATATAAACCATACTATGGATATCTTCAAGCAACGAATAAATTGCCCATTGACCATCCGGGGAAATGCGGCACCAGGACCAGTATTCATCCTCAGGCGAGAGGGCGGTAATGGTTGAATCATTCAGGTTCCGGAAACTCAACTGGCGGCCATAATTATCCAGATCGGTAAAATAAAGCCCGCTGCCATCGGCAGCCCATTGGAAATCCGAAAAGTTTCTATTTGTGGCAATAACCGTTTGCTGATGGCCATTGCGATCGACAACAAGATGTTCCACCCAACTGGCGGTTGGTCCCCTGGATTCGCTTATAAAATAGAGCCATTGACCATCCGGGGAAAGGAGAATATCCCTTGTAATATGCCCCAAATCGATAACAAGCTGCGGATTGGCACCATCCATATCATAGCGATAAATACCGCGGTTTTCATAATTATCTCCGCTTGCCACAAAGAACGATTGAGCGTCCGGGGAGACCTGGATCTCAGACATCCAAGGGTGCTCAATTAATTGCTGCGAATTCCCACCATCGTAATCCACGGCATAAAGGCCTGACCCAGTGGTGTACAGCAGGCGATATTGGTTCTCAAACTGACTGAGATCCAGGTTTTGACGGGGATCTTTGGTGTTCCCGAGAGGACCATCCATTTTGGTGCAGGACATCAACACTATCAGAAAAAGGAATAAATACCTCATTTTTGCCTCCCAGGTTGTTTAATGAAGAGATATTTGGCCATGGCTGACGCCAACCCGGCCTTTACAGGTATTTGTCGCAAAGATCGATCTTCTGAAAAAAATGCTAGTAGTCTGTCAAGTGTGCTTAGTCTGGTTGTGGCCTCTGGACCGTCACCCCGGTATGCTTTTGGGCCGGGGTACATACCCAACGTCCCGATGGATCCTGGCCTAAAGATTGCCGGGATGACGAACAGGACTTACTATAATTGACAGTCTACTAAAAGGCTTTTGGTCAATTGTTGCGCAACAGAAGT
>JAGRBF010000106.1:0-1962 GCA_020434205.1 Calditrichota bacterium
TTAAATTCTACTATCGGACATTTCACAAAGCAACATAAATTTTTGAGGTATTCCCCTTTTCTGCTTCCCATTGTGTCAATTATGCCAGATAAGGGCGCGATCACATCGTTATCGACCGCTCAGATTTCCCGAGATTTCCCATAACCCTTTCGATTCGTCCCCCAAATGAACAGAGAGCGGGATTTGTTTGCTGTTGCGGAAAATTTCATGCTGGTAAAATTCCCAGATCTGAAAGCCCACCAGGGTATCTTTTCGGGTCAGGCTCCACAGGTTTTCCAGAATCGATTGAGCGTTCCGCACGGCATTTTCAACGGTGCCCACCACCCCCTCGGTAAAGGTGAGGACGCGGTGTTCAAAGTATTTCTTAACCGATTCTTCCGCATGAAGAATATTCACCCGGCGGGGATCGAAGTGCGAAATGGATTGATTGATGGCATCGCCGATATAGTGATTCAATCTCTGATGCCCGGCTTCCGCGCCGGCATCGGTTACGTTCCCCTGCATCAATAATACGCTGACCGCCCCGATCAGGGCCGGGAAGGTGGTTTCAAAAATGGGCACCGGAATGGGTTTCAAGCTGGTCTGCCAACGCCCAATGGCATCCGGGATGCCGATTCTCACCCCTTCGGCCGGCATTTCCGAGACCAGATTCCCGTGCGATCCCTCGGAATAGTGCATCCGTGCTTTTCCGGTAATGCGAAAATCCTTGCGCACCCGAACCGCCTGACCGTCCACCTTAAAAAAAACCGTCCACAAAAAGGGCGGGCCGGTTCGCCCGTTGTTCGGGCTTTTCAGGCACCTCAGATTAGAAAAGTGAAAATCAATTTCCAGAATTTCCATGAAACTCCGCAGCCTCCGGCGTCAATTTGCGGGAAGGGCGCCTGGAGACCTGAATAATGCTGCCTACCAGGGCCACAGCGCCGAGCCATTGAACGAGGGTAAGGGCATTTCCGCGCAAAACATACTCCAGGACAATGGCGGTTAAGGGAAATGCCAGTTCACAAATAGTTGCGACCGAGGCCTTAATCCTTTTCAACCCGTAATAATAAAGGAATAGCGCGGGGCCCCCGGTTGTAAAAACAATCAAAGTAAAAATCCATAGCTGGCCCGGCTGGATCTGACGGTACTGAAAGACATCACCGGTTGCCAGGGCCACCCCGGACATTAAAAATGCGGTCAACGCAAAACGAATATAGGTGCCGATCTCAAAGCTCACCTGCCGTAAGGCCCGTTTGCCGAAAACCGTAGAAGCCCCGAATCCAAATGCCGCCAGGAGGGCAAAAAGCACCGCGTAAAGGGTTTTGTCCCCGGGAACGACCACCGGCAAGTCAAACCCGAATGTCATGATATAAGCTCCGGCCACCGCCAGTGAGGCCCACAACACAAATCGGGGGCCGGGTTTTTCTTTCAGCCACAAGGCAGCCAGCAGAATCGCGAAAACCGGCTGTAGTTTCTGGATCAACACCACCACAGACAGATTGACATAATTGACGTAAAAAAGGGCGCGGGTTATGGACATGGTCCCGACCACCCCACCCAGAATTGCTACGGCCAGAAAAGCGAGCCAATCTCTGCGGGTCAGTTCTTTCAGGGCCTTCAACCGATGTCCCAGGACCAGGGTAAGCACCAGGGCAATGGCCGAACTTTCGACAAATACGACCAGCGGTACCGGAAGACTATAGAGGGATGGTCTCAGGACAATCCCGTCTATGCCCCACAAACTGGCAGCGACAATCACAAATAAAGGTGCGAAGCGATCCATTGGGTTTCCGAAAAAATCTTATTCTGCCTTTAGAGCGGGTAGTAAGGGCACCCGCGCCGCCGGGATGAGGGCTGCGAGGCTGGAAAAAAGTGCGGTCACCAAAACTGCCCCAATATTCAACAGGATGAAGCCCCAAGGAATTTGCTGGGGATTTTGCAGCAAAACAGGACTAATAGCAACCAAAGCCGAAAAACAACCCA
>JAGRBF010000106.1:2080-11959 GCA_020434205.1 Calditrichota bacterium
CCCAGGCCCAGGGTCCCCAGGAGAAGTCCCAATCCCCCCAGCATTTGGAAAACCCCGAGATAGGTATTTTCGACTTCCTGAAAAGCCGCCAGTTTGGCAGTAGTCTCCTGCATATCCAAACCAAAATCCCCCAGGACATTTTCCAGGACCGCGGAAGCCAGGTGAACGGAGTCTGCGGGGACATCCGTCAAAAAATACTGGTAGCCGCCGATTTCCGGGAAAGCCCGCAAAAAAGCCGGCTCGGAAATGAGAATTTCGCTCTGAAAGATACTGGTTTGCAGCAAGCCGATAATCTTGAGGTTTACCGGACCGCTCCGGGCCTGGATAATCAGGGTATCCCCCAACGATTTGTGCAGAATATACTGTGCCGAATGGGCGTCAACGAAAGCCGGAGTGGTATTATTATCGACCGGAAACAGCAAATCTTGCCAGGGATTTTCACTTTCCTGAAGCAGGTTCTGGAAGCCAAAGCCACCGCGACTCAGGAAAGCCTCCGGCAGGCCCGCTATGCGGGGATTCTGAGGTTGAAAAAGGTTCAGGCAACTGGCATCATCCCCCTCGCGCAGGCGAAGGGCGTAAAGCGGGTGCTGCCGGAACATTGCTTCTGTGGAATCGGGAAAACCCATATCAAACCGAACCTGTTCACTGTTCAGGTTTCGAAAAACGGGTACTGCGCTCTTCCCAATCAGGGAATAGCCACCGGTCCCAGAAGTTCGGGTCAGATCGTTTTCGTCGAAACTGCGGCGGTTTGCTCCCACCGAGACAATCATAAAGGTCGCAAAGGCAACCAGGGCGATTGCCAGGATAGACCTTCCCGGTTTACGCCTAAGGTTAATGGCAGCAATTTGCAGGAAACCGGGTCTGGCAATTGGGCGACCTCGATCCCTGCCCTTCATGGCAGCACGGGTCAGCAGCAGGCCTGCCCACAATAACAGGAATCCGGTGGCGTAAAAAAGCGCGGCGTCCAAAACTGCGGAACGGATGCCGTAGGCGGCCAGGAGCAGGGCCAGCACCAGAAGAACCATTCCGGCAATGCGGGATTTCCCGGCCGCGGAAATTTCCCGCAGTTCATTTACCCCGGACAGCAAACCGGACACCTGGATCTTGCGCAATTGTCTCAGGGAAATTCGAATGGTTACCAGCATTATCGCCACGGTAATCCCCAACCCCAGGAGGAGCGAGGCCCAGCTTAAATGAAGGGTTATGAAAGTGGTTCCTACCGCTCCCAGCCACACGCTGCGCAAGCCAACCACCATCATTTGGGCAAAGCCGACCGCCAGAACAGTTCCCAGAAGCCCGCCCAGGATGGCCAGCATCGCCCCTTCGCCCAGGAAACGACGGGTAATCGTTTTAATTGAGAAACCGGCCGCCAACAGCACTCCGATTTCCCGATGGCGCTGCTCCAGATTCAGGCGAAAGAGCATGGCTACCAGCATCGCCGCAGCAATGATCAGAAAAAAGCTGAAGCCAATAAACAGGCCGCTGAAGTCGGTGGCCCCGATGGCGCCTTCCAATCCTTTTTGCCGGACCGGGAAAAGCGAAAACCCCATATCGGCCGGGGTAAGAACCCTGAAAAGTTCGGTGTGAAGAGAATCCTGCTGACCATCCGGGGTCCCAAAGCGCAGGGCGGTAAGGTTTCCGAACCGATTGCCCCATAAGGCCTGGCCCTGAGCAAGGGAGATAAAAGCCTTGGGGGTGCCTTTCCATTGGTCCCAGTAAGCTTCGTCCGCCGGGCCAATGCGCTCCAAATCCATCCGAAACGGGGGATCCCAATCCCGAATGTGAGTAGCATCTCCGATTCCCGGATAAGTTGGCGAGAGGGTAGAGTCGCCCCCCAACTCTTCCATGCGGACAATTCCGGCGATGGTAAAATTTTCTTTTGCCTCAGCAAGGGAATCGTTTCCACCCACCTGGTAGTAGGTCAGGGTCAGGATGTCCCCCGGGGCAGCCTGCAATGCATTGGCCGCCCACTGGTTAAGCAAAATCCGGCCTGGTTTGATGTCCGGGACGGCATTTCCTTCGGAGCCCAGAAGCCGGTTGCCGGCGAAAGAGCAAGTGAGGTCGATCGCGGAAACGGTGGAATACGGAATCTCCCGATCTCCAACCCGCATGCGATTGGCCAGGTAGGTTAGAATCCCCATTGGCGGGGCCGGAGAGTTGACCGTCGCGCCTTTACGGGCTACCGCGGGCGGCAGGATATAGTTTTCGCTTTCCAGGGAATAACCACCCTCAACTTTTTTGAGGGTTAAACCGCCATCCGTCAGAAGCCAGCCAGGGGCCAGTGCCGAATCGGGGTTAAGGCGTTGGCGTTGCCCATTCGACCCGCTCAACAAAATGGTGTTGGCCCCCTCCCCTACACCCAGGGCCTCCTGCAAAATGCCAATGTCCATAAACAGGTTATAGGGAACAAATTGGGCCGCTGCGAGTCCGAACCGGCCGGCATGGCGGTCCGGTAAAATTCCGGCAACCCGGACCCTAAGGAATTGCAGGACTTCGTCGGCTTCCTTCCGCCCGAACAGAGATTCGCGATCCAGGCTGCTGTGTCGTTCGAAACTCAGCAGCAGTTCAGCATTTTCGCCGAGGTTCAGGGTTTCGGCAAGGTGGCGATTGATGAGCACGGTCGGAAAAGCACTTTTCGACTTCGCAGTCAAAAGCGGCAAATGTTTGGCGAGGAGACTGTCATTGTGAAAAAACGCGGTAAAATCGGGACCAATCCCAATAATATTTACCCCGCCGGCCAGGCCCTTTTTATCGGCCGGAAAAACATTACCCGGCACCAGGACAAGGGAAGCACTTTGCGGGGCGGCGCTATTCGGCGCGGGGTCTTGCCCAATGCGCGTGGCCAGGTTCGCCGGAAAAAAATGATCGGCGCTCAGGACCTGATCTATCTGGCCGAGGCGTTCCAGGGTCATGTCCCGCAGACTGCCACGCATGGCATCGCCTACCAGAAGTGCCCCGCTCAAAACTGCGGTTGCCACGGCTACGCCGAGGAGAATCAGGAGGTTCAAGCGCCAGTAATAGCGCAGGTTTTGGATCAAAAAATTATCCCGGACTAAACGGTAAATGCTCTACATCGTAAGCTGTTTTTTTAATTCCCTTGCCGCGACCAGATCAGGGCTTTCTACGGTCGCCTCTTCCCAAATTTTTAGCGCCTTGCTAATTGCAGATGCCGCACCGGCCCCATCCCCGCGGTTTTTCAGAAGACGGGCTTTTTCAAGGTTGGCCTGGCCGTGGTATGGGTAGGTTTTCAGATACTGGTTCAGGATTTCGAGCGCCTTGTCTGCATCTCCCTGAGCCAGATAAATGCGGGCCAGCCCCTGAACAGGGACAAACTTCAGGGCAGAAAGGTCGCGAGCCTCCTGGTAAGCAGTTGCGCCTTCCTGCAGGTTTCCCCGCTGAAAGGCAAGCACCCCGCGGGCACAGGCCCCGAGATATGTGGCAAACCAGATATCGGATTTTTGGGCAAAATCTTCAACCAGCGGCAAATACTGCTTGATCAGGCTGGTATCCTGTTGCTCGACGGCATGAATAAGCCAGGCAACATTAGGGCCCTTTTCAAATGGCGGCACCATGACCACACTTTCGATAATATCCTTACCCTTTTGCCATTCGCCGATTTCCAGATAGCGCGCCGCCAATTCCAGACGGGCAAATTCCAGGTCCAGCGGAAAGGCAAAACTGCGCATATTGTCAATCATCTCTTCGTTGAAGCCCAGTGCTTTTTGACATTCCAGGCGATCCCAATGGAAATTGGTGAGGGCCTTTAAGGCCCTGCTTTTGTCCTTGGGCAGTTCGCTGCGTTCCAAAGCCTGCAAATAATAGGTTTTGGCCTGGTCAAATTCACCTTTTTTGGCGGCAATATCGGCCAGGTCCGAATAAAGGGAGGTGACCTTTTCGTCTTTTGCCAATGCTTTGCGCAGCAATTCTTCCGCTTTCTGAAACTCGCCTTTTAGCTCTTGAGAATTCGCCATTTTTTGCCATCCCAGATGTTCCTCCGGAAAATGGTCGGCATAGCGCTGGTATGCCGCGAATGCCTTCTCGTAATTCCCGTCTCTGAGATAGGTATCCCCGAGGTCAAGATTACTGCCGTACTGGGTTGGGTCGATTTCCTGGATGCGTTCGTAGGTCCGGGCAGCCTCTGCAAAATTACCGGATTGTTTGTAAAGATTGGCCAACTGAAATAGCGCGACCAGATCTTCCGGATAAAGCTCGGCCCACATTTTGAGAATGGCGAGGCGTTTTTCACCGTTTCCCTGCAACTGGTAGTCAGTGGACTTCAGGATAAACTGGTAGATTTCCGGGAATTTATACTGGTATTTCTTGGCGGATTCCAACGCCTCCACCGTTTTCTGTTGGTTTCCCAGATTGGCATAAACGGAGAGCTTCTGCAAATGGGCCAACGCAAAAGTTGAGTCCTGAACGATGGCTTCCTCAAGCTTCTTCCCGGCAGCGTTGTAATCGTTGGTGGTTTGGAGAATTTCCATCGCTTTCATCATCGTTTGCAGGGCCCGGGGATTGCTGCTCAGGATATCCTCCAGGGGCAGATCCCGGACGCTTTCCCGATGCATGCGGGGAACTTCCAGATCCTCTTTCAACCGCTTCACCATAGCGTCCACGGCCCCGAGTAAACCGGTATTGGCGATTTTGTTCTCCGCCACCATCTCGTCTCCGGCAACCCGGGTTAAACGGTAGCGGATTACCGTTTCTCCATTTTCCTCGTCAAAATCTCCGGAAAGGAGATAGTCGAAGTGGCGTTTTTGGGCAACGCTTAGCTGCACCTTGTGGGGGACCGCTTCCCCAATGGAAAAACCCAGCTCCTTCAGATCGTCATCAAAATAAATAACCGACCCCGAGGCAAAAAAATGGTCCTGAATGAGGTCGTAGGAAGTCATAAAGCCCAGCCCCAGCCGGGCCCAATCCAGATCTGGATTACCGGTGCGATTTTCGAAAAAGGTGATCAGCAATTTTTTGCGAAATTCATTTTTGGGAACAACGCGGTGGATGGTTTTGCCGTTTTCATCGACCAGGGTGATGGTTTGCGAGGCGGCCCCCAGTTCCTTCCCCTGAAAAAGCACCATCAACAGGGCGGCGCTAAAAATGACGTTGGTAGGCACCCCGATTTTTTCAATGTTGCCCCATTTCTCGCGATGGGGATCGTTGTGGTAATAGGAAAGCAGGGCAACGGTTGGGAGCATGGTCAAAAGCAGAACAAAGGCAAATTCCGGCAGGTGAGAGGAAAGGCCGTAACGATTGGCAACCCAATCGACGAATTGGATCAGCCCCCAACTCACCCCCAGGTAAACGCCCAGAACCTGGAAAACCCCTCTTTCGATCAAGGATTTAAATAGAGATTTGTTTTGCGGAACGGCTTTGCTCATTGCTAAAACTCCTGCTAAAATCGGCAAAGTTCTGGTTTAGCCCAAAAATACTGAGCGATCTGCCTTGCGGTAGAACTACCGTTAACCCGGGCAAATTCGGTCGGCAGACCAGGATAACCCATGGTCGCCAAATATAATAAAATTTAAGGGAATATCCACGATTGGGGTGGGAAAGAAAAGCCGGCAGAATTCGGGACCCTGCCGGCAGGACGGACTTAAAAGGTCAGTTCCAATCCCATGCCAAGATCCAGGCCATTCAGGGAGATGTTGTTCTTGAAATCGGCGATCATGTATTTGATGCGGATGGGCAGGCGCACTCTTTCATTCACGATTACTTCCGGATAAAAGCCGAATCCGAATAGTTTCCCGTCCGAAAAAGGCACTTTGGCTTCGCTGGCTTTGCCGTAGAATCGCCCTTCCAGGAAGAATCCCATGGTAAAAGCAGGGTTCAGCAACCAGGCATAATTGGCAAACAGATGGAAGTTGGTGGGAATGATGTTGTTCTGGCGTTCCAGAAGAAAAACCTCGCTTTTGCCCTGGCTACGGAAACGGGCCACGACCTGAAGTTCGTTGAAATCGAAATAGCGGTGATACTGGGTGGTCCAGATATACCGATTGCCCGCGGCGAAAATCTCTTCGCTGCCGATTTTATCCCGGGTATACGTCATAAAAATCAGGTCGGAGGTAACGGTGCTGGCATCGTCCACCCGCACGTCAAACCCGCCGGTGAGCAGGAACTCGTCCCCGGGATTGAACTTGTCCACCACATCCAGGGCTTTGTAGCTCCCGCGGTAGTTGTAGGAGGTTCCCAGCCCAATAGCAACTTTGTTGTTAACCTGGTGTGCCCAGGTAAGTCCCGGCGCCACATTGAAACCCTGCCCGAGGTTGGGCACCTGAAAGCGATACAGGCCGTTGGCGATAATGGCGGAGGTGTCGAATTCCCGGCGATTCAATTCCTTTTTGCCGATGGGAATGTTCAGCTTGAGGCTGGCAACGGTCTGGAAGGATTCCAGGTAATAGGTGGCCCCCATTTGCAGATCGGTGATGCCGGAGAGGTCTCGAATACTCTTGTTGTTCAGCGAATCTTCGTCCCCGAAGCGGATATTGGCCTGGGCCAACCACAGGGATACGCTGGCGTTTTCCGAAATCGGGATATAGGCAGAAAGGGCAGTGCTGATTTCCGAAAAATCCCGGACATCCCCCACACTGTCTGCCGACCAATCCTGAAAAAGCGGCATTAATTGGACCTGAATTTTCGGATCGACAATTTCCTCTTCCTGAGCAAAGGCCAGGCCTGTGAAAAGCATAAACAGGAGAACCGGCAAACGCAGCATCTTTTCACCCTTTTCGGTCAGATCTTTTGTGTTCAAGGAAAACCTCTTTTCGAGACGGCAGTTAGGGCCAATATACGCCCATAATTATTTGATCAGGACCATTTTTCTCGTTTTATGCCATTTTCCGGCCTGCAGTCGGTACAGGTAAACCCCGCTGGCCACTCGCTGACCGTGGTCGTTGAGGCCGTCCCACTTCATTTTATAGCGGCCGGCATCCTGCGTTCCGGAGAGAAGGGAACGAACCCGCTGGCCCAGAATATTGTAGACATCCAACTGGACCCGCCCCATTTCCCGGATTTCAAAATTGATGGTGGTTTCCGGGTTGAAGGGGTTGGGATAGTTTTGGGCAAGTTGGTAGTCCAACGGAACCATGGAAATGCCGTTGCTAACACTGACGGCGTAGCTTTCGGTGCCCAGGACCAGCCGCAGGCGGCGAACCTTCTCTTCCTGCGCCAAATGGAGGGTGAAGCGGTTTTCCCGAACCGGAATCAGATATTCTTTGTCCAGATCAAAAATGTAACAGGAAAAGTTCGGTTGCAGTTGACCCGTTTCGGCCAGGGCAATTTGAACCGTTCCCCCACCCGAAGGTGCGTTTACGGTTAAATCCCAGTCCTTACCATTGCCCTGCAGGGATTTGAAATTACCCGCATAAAGCTGCCCATCGCCCTCAATGGAGAGTCTCAGGCCCTGCCAGGCGGGCGGCGGATCCCGGAAATCAAAGGGATCTTCACCATCTTCAGCATTGGATTTGAAACCCAGAAAATTAAAATTGTCCCGGGCATTGGAACCGCTGCTGGCTTGAAGCTGCAGTTGATAGGCACCTTCGTCGGGTTCGTCGGCCAGAATTTTGTTCAACTCGCTGACCACTTCGCGCGGGCGAATCCGCTTGATTTGGGTGGTTTCGCCGCGATTGAAGACCCAATAACCCTCCCAGGGCTGCAGGATGGTAATGCCGGTTTCGAAGTCGCTGCCATTAAAATAGATAGGGTTTTCCAGCAAGGAATCGCTCGCCGCATCCCAGGCAACCGGAAAGGCAAAGGGATTGCCGATCTGGTTCCATCCCGGTTGCAGGTTCAACTCAAAGGATTGCGCGGTATTGGTGGAGATCCCCCCGCTAACCGAAAAACTGCGGCCTTGTTCGGTAATCAGCCAAAAAGCTTCCCCCGGGGAAAAAGTAGCCGGCAAATCCGGACCTTCCACATAAGCACCGTCGATATAACGAAACAGGCGCCATTGGCTGACGTTGTATTGCCCGTAATCGTCGCTTAACTGGTCCATCACCTGCTGCCCGCTAATTTCCAACGGCAGGGAAATCATGCGATATCGCCTTTCCTCGAGCTGCTGGGGAGACGGCAGACGGGGAACTTCCACGCGGGTAACGGCCGGTTGCTGGACCGGGTTGCGGGCCGGAAAAGTGACCACCACATCGTCGGCCCGGAACAGCAGGTAGTATTCCAATCCCCTTTCGGTGATAAAGGCCTCCGGAATGGATAAACGATAGCCGTTTCCTTCCCGGACCAGACTGCCGAGGCGATAACCCAACTCTCCGCCCTGCCGGAAAAACAGGAACTGAGCGGTAGGCACAAATCCCTCCGGGAGGTTGAGAACCACATCCGGGGATGTCAACTGGGTAACGGTATCTTCCGGGAGAAACAGCAAACCGCTGTTAACCAGAAAATCCGATCCCAGGAACCCGCTCTCCAGATTGTTCTCCACGCCCTGGGTTGGGCTGTTAAAGGCCTGCCCAACCACAGAACGTACCTCCGTATTGGCATTTCGGGAGGCCGCGTAACCCATGCTGGCGGTGGAACTGGTCAACCGGGTGTTCTGGGCAAAAGCGCTGGCCCAACCGAGCCAGCAGATTGTCAGAATCCAAAAAACGCGCATTTCCCGTCCTATTGATTTTCAATTTGCTTTTGCAAGGCCTCGATCCGATCGGTAAGGCGCTTCAATTCGGTTTGAATTTCTCCGGTGCTCATCGGCTGGTCCGGCGCCGATGCCGGTTGCTCTTCCGCCGCCGCTGCTGTGCCCTGTTTGCCAAGAATGGGAGCGGTTACCGAACCGTAAGCGGTCGGGAAATACGCCATGGAGAAATTGACATCGCCAATCTGCACATCCCCGGCACCGGCGGTCAGGTTGCTGAAGAAATAAATGATGGTATTCCCCTGCTTAACGGGAATCAACATGTGGATGGTGCTGGGGAAAATCTGGGCCCCCAGCAACTGCTCGGCAGCAAAATAGTACTGTAAATCCTGATTGGTATACAGCGTCCCGTTAATATCGGAGAGTCCCAGCAGAAAATCGATGGTGGTGCCACGATGGTTGATCCGGGTTTCGCAGGTCGCTATCACCAGCAGGTAACCGTCGGCAGGTATGCTGAGACGGCGGTTGGTGATCTCGAATGTCCCCTGGGGAATGGTCAGAATGGTTTGGCCGTCCAGATCGCCGGCGACCCCGGGTTCGGCATACATTTCGGCAGGATTGACGGCATCGTTAGGCAATTGCACGGTGTTGTCCCCGCCAGCATTCGGATCCAGGATAATCTGGTCCACGCTGCTTCCCAGAACCTCCACCGTTCCGTTGAAACGCCCGGCAACGGTTACATCGTTCTGGACATCGGAGAATGAGGTGAACATGGCCCCGCTTATCCCGCCGGGACCAACACCAACCCGTCCCGTGTCATAAAAGATATTCCCGAAGCCGTCATCGGACCACTGACTGCTGCCGCCGCCGGTAGCGGAGAACAGAATGCGGCTATTGGCCTGATCCGCGGTAATGGTGATCCCGGAGCCCGGCACCAGGTCGATATTTCCGCCATCATTGGAAACCCCTTCGATGCTGGAAACGATATTGGGTTGAATTTTGTCTGCGGTAACCGCGTTGGCGCCGATGTCGGTATTGGTGACCGCCCCGGCAGCAATCTTGGTCGTGGTAATGGCATTGGTGGCGATGGTGGGGTTGGGATAAGTCCCGGTGAGATCTCCACCGGCAGCCCCGCTGGGGATGGCCGTAATCAGCCCCGCCAGTTTAGCCTGGGTAATGGAACTGTCCACAATGTTGGCCGTGCTGACGCTGTTGGCAGCTAAATCCGCATTGACAATGGTGCCATTGACGATTTTGGCGGACGTTACCGAGCTGTTGGCGAGATCCCCGGTCTCCACCGCCCC
>JAGRBF010000106.1:12013-13859 GCA_020434205.1 Calditrichota bacterium
TCGACGATATTGTCGGAATCAATGACCCCGGAAGCGATGGTGGGATTGGGATAGGTGCCTGCCAACTCCCCGCCGGCGGCCCCGCCGGGCGGCAAAGTTACCGCGGCATCCAGCTTGGCCTGGGTGATGGCCCCGTTGGCAATATCGGCGGTGGCAATCGTTCCGTTGACAATGTTGCCGGTCGTTACCGAATTGGCCGCCAGATCCAGATTGGTGATCGTTCCATCCACAATATTGCCGGTAGCCACCGAATTGGGCGCCAGATCGACGTTTGCCACCTGACCGTCGGCCAGATCCAGGCTGTTGATGGTGCCATTGAGAATCTGAAAGGAGGTAATGGTGCTGTTGGCAATTTCATTGGCGGTAATGGTGCCCACCGCAATATCCGCGGCGGTAATGGTCCCATCGGCAATTTTATCACTGGTTACCGCCCCGGAAGCGATGGTGGGATTGGGATAGGTACCGGTTAAATCTCCACCGGCAGTCCCACCGGGAGGAAGGGTAACGCCGGCATCCAGTTTGGCCTGGGTAATCGCCCCGTCGGCGATATCAACCGTTGCGACAGCGCCGTTGGCGATCTGGGCCGTGGTAACCGCATTAGCGGCAATATCGGCGGCGGCAATGGTGCCATCGGCAATTTTGGCGGAGGTAACCGCATTATCCCCGAGATCGGCCGTGCCCACGGCTCCGTCGGCCAGTTTATCGGAATCTACCGCGCCGGTTACAATGATGGGATTGGGATAGGTGCCGGTGAGGTCGCCGCCAGCGGCCCCGCTCAGTGGCAACGAAATGCCGGGGGCCAGGTTGGACTGGGAAATGGCCCCGTTACCGATGGCAGTTGAATCTATGGTGCCGGAGACAATTTTGGCGAGGGATACCGAAGCGTTGCCCAGCTTGGCAGTAGTCACCGCGCCATCGGCGATCTTGGGGGCGCTAACGCCGCCGTCCGCCAGATCCGCGGTATTTACCGCCCCGTCGATGATATTCCCGGAGCCGATAATATTTCCGGCCAGATTGTATTGGGCAATCGCGGCTTCACCCAGATTGGTGCTGTCCACCACCGCGAATCCGATAGTCGGGTTGGGATAAGTCCCGGTGAGATCTCCACCGGCGGCGCCGCTGAGCGGCAACGAAATGCCGGGGGCAAGATTGGCTTGCGAGATGGCCCCGCTGCCAATCGCCGTCGAATCTATAGTGCCGGAGACAATTTTGGCGAGGGATACCGAGGCGTTACCCAGTTTGGCAGTCGTTACTGCACCGTCGGCAATTGCGGAAGACGTTACGGCATTGGCGCCCAAATCGGCGGCGGCAACGGCGCCATCCAGGATTTTTGCTGAAGAAACCGCTCCATCGGCGATGGTCGTGGCGTTAACCGAGCCAGTTGCCAGATCGGCATTAACAATGGTGCCGTCGGCAATTTTAGCGGAGGTAACCGCGTTATCCCCGAGATCAGTCGTGCCCACTGCTCCGTCGGCCAGTTTATCGGAATCTACCGCGCCGGTTACGATGGTGGGATTGGGATAAGTCCCGGTGAGGTCGCCACCAGCGGCCCCGCTCAGCGGCAACGAAATGCCCGGCGCCAGGTTGGACTGCGAGATAGCGCCACTGCCGATCGCCGTCGAATCGATCGTTCCGGAGACAATTTTGGTGAGGGATACCGAGGCGTTGCCCAGTTTGGCGGTGGTGACCGCGCCATCCGCCAGATCCGCGGTATTAACCGCCCCGTCAACGATATTCCCGGAGCCGATAATATTTCCGGCCAGATTGTATTGGGCAATAGCCGCTTCCCCGAGATTGGTGCTATCCACAACCCCGGAACCAATAGTCGGGTTGGGATAAGTCCCGG
>JAGRBF010000107.1 GCA_020434205.1 Calditrichota bacterium
TGGGCCAGTCCCCAAAAATGGATTGAATGAGCGCAAGTGTCTTTTCACGTTCAAAATCGCCACTCAGCCCTAAAATAATGCGATTGGGATGAAAGTACGTCGCATGCCACCGGATCACATCCTCCCGGGTGATAGACCCCACGGAGGCGTAAGTCGGCTCCCAGGTATATGGGGATTCCTTCCCATAAATTAACTTCTTATATTCTCGTGACGTAACCTCATCCGGGTCATCGTTCTGACGGGAAATCCCCGCCATCACCTGATTTTTGGCAATCTTTAACTTCTCAGGATCAAAGACGGGAAACCGCAATACGTCTCCAAATACCTTCAACACCTCAGGGAAATCTTCAGTAAGAGAACCCATCGACGCGGTGCCGGACGAGTCCCCAATGTGCGTTTCAATGGCGGCGGCCTTCCCCTCCAAAAACTCATCCAGGGCATCTCCGCTCAGACTTTTCGTTCCCCCCGTGCGAAGCACGGTTCCCGTTAAGGAAGCCAACCCAATGGTTTCCTGAGCGTCCAATCGGGAACCCGTCTTGATCATGGCGGACACACCCACCAGGGGTAATTCATGATCTTCCATCAGCAAAACCACCAGTCCATTATCCAGAACCACGCGTTCAGGTTCAGGAATAACCAGTTCCGGCAATGGCGGGAACTTCAACTCCTCGACTTTTGTCACTTGCGCTTGCACCCAAACGGGTACACAGAACATGAAAAGGACGACCAATCCCGCGCTCAGGCTTGACCATCGACCTACACCACACCACGTATGCTGATGAGCTATGCTGGGATTCATGATTGACCCTCCCCGGAAGTAACTGGTTGAGGACCACCGGCAGGAGAAACCGTCTCAATCATGCCCACGATCCGGTTCGTTGGTTGAAACATCGTGTTGGCGACCCGACGAATATCGGCCTTGGTCACCTGATCCAACCGATCAATGGACCGGAATAACTCGCGCCAATCTCCAAACAACATCTGGTAATCAGTCAGGTGCATGGCCAGACCAAGGTTATTATTCAGAGCCCGAACCAACCCCGCTTTGGCACGGGTGCGAAATCGTGCCAGTTCCTCATCGGAGACATCCTGCGTTTTCAACCGGTCAAATTCTTCCCGTAATGCCTGCTGTACCGTCTCATTCGTCACACCCCGGCCGGGAACAGCATAGGCCATCCACACGTGCGGATACTTGTCCCCCGGATATTCCCCGTAAGCCCCCACCGACACCGCGATGCGTTTGTCCCGAATCATCGAACGATATAACCGAGAGGTCCGCCCATTCGTTAAAATATCGTCGATCGCATCGTATACCGGTTGATCCGCATGGGTCACAGGTGGCTTATGATAACCCTCCACGTATAGCGGTTGGGAAGGATCCTGCAGCTTCACAATTTTTTCCGCGATGGACGGAGGCTCCACGATTCGAAGCGGAGGAGGCGCGGGAGAAGCAGGAATGCGATTGAAATATTTCTCGAGAATCGGAATGACCGCCTCTGCTTTCACATCTCCGACGATCGCCGTCACCAAATTCGTAGGCACGTACTGCTCTTCATAAAACTTTTTTGCGTCGGTCATTGTGTAGGATTGAATGTCACTGGCAAAACCAATCACCGGATGATGATACGGGTGAGCCATATAAGCCGTCGCAACAAACTGTTCGAGCAACCGGCCGAAGGGTTGACTTTCCGTGCGCATGCGACGCTCTTCCATGACTACGTCCCGTTCTTCGTAAAACTCCCGAAACACCGGGTGCAAAAACCGCTCCGACTCTAAGTACGCAAACAGTTCGACTTTATTGGCCGGAAGAGCATAAAAATATCCAGTGACATCAGCACCGGTAAACGCATTTAACGCAACCCCGCCCTCCCGTTCAATGATATCGCCGAACTCATTTTTCA
>JAGRBF010000698.1 GCA_020434205.1 Calditrichota bacterium
TTACAATTGACAGTCTACTAGGGCGGGTTTCAAACCCGCCCTAGTACCGCCAGAAATCAAAGGTTAGCCACCAACCGATTTCTCCCGCCCGGGCATGATTCCCACCATAAAAATCATCGACCATTTCCGCAATGTAGCCCTTTCGGTAGGGTGTGTATTCGCGAACCGCTTGCGATGCCGCCAGGTCCCGCACGTATTCCCCGATGGTGTTCAGAAAAAGAGCCGGGGTGTGGTCCACCGGGGCGAAACCCAGGCGGGATTTCCCGGCAATCCACAGGGAGGCCGGCACGGTGGAAAAGCGGTAGGGATAAATGAGGTCATTTTTGACGAGGGGAAAGCGGGTGAGTCCCGAGGCGTTTTGGGCGATGATGCGCCGGAAAATTCGCCCGCCCTGTCGCTGGCGCAGCGGTGTGTGAAAAACCGACCGGAGCAGGGAGGGCTGGACAAAGGGCATAAAATTGGTCAGCAGGCTGTCCGAGCGCGACTGTTCCGGTCCGAACAGGTTGCTGAAACGACAGCGAATGGCCATTAAATCCAGCCAGTTGGGAATGCCCGTTTCCCCGACGGCTGGCATCTTCTCCCAGAGGTGGGCCAGGGCCCGGCGGGCGCCGTTTTCCATCTCCTGAACCACTTCCGGGGTAAAAATATCCGCCCGCCTTCCCCGCAGCAGGGGAAAGGCCTGCTGCGAGTCTCCATTCCGGATATGCTTTTTTCCGCCCAGCAGCAGGCGGGTCAGGAAACGCCGCCGGGCGATTTCCCCGGCCCCACCATCGACCACCACCCTGCCCTTTTCCCGAAGCACGTCATAAAACTGAAGATTGATAAACCCGAAGGCGGGAGCGGCCATCATGGTCTGGCCCAGGTATTCCCGCATGGAGCGCAGGCAAGCGCCGGCATCCGGGACCGGCTGGGGCAGCAGCACTTGCTTCAGGTCGTTGGCCCGGCAAATGCTTTCGGCGATCCGGCGGTCGGGATGCCCGGGTTCCTTGAAGGAATGAACCTCCCAGCTGCGATCCGGTCCGGCCAGCAGAATGGCCAGCAGCACCCGGGAATCCAGTCCTCCGGACAGGGCCAGGGAGAGCGTGGTCTCCTCCGGTAGCGGCGCCAGGGTAAAGGCCTTCAGGTTCTGGCTGAAGTCGTCCCCAAAAAGGGGCGGGGCCAGATCGGGGTGCCAGGGGGTGTTTTGATGGGAAAAAGTCCCGTTCGCGTAGGTGGCCCGGCCGCCCTGACTAATACGGTCCAGGCCTTTAAAAAAGGAGCCGTGGGAAAACTGATTGATGGCCAGCCAGTGGGCCCCGAATTCTCCCCAATCCAGGGCCTTTTTTTCCTGCAGGGAAAGCAGCCAGTCCTGACGGGTGGAGAAAATCAGGTGATCGCTCCGGTCGAGGAAATACAGGCTGCGCAGACCGATGGGATCGCTCCGGAAATGGAGGTGTTGATCCTGCCACCGCAGGTAGGCGAAGTGTCCGTTTAAATGGTTGGGATCAGGATCCGGCGCGGCGAGGAAGTCCGCCCAGTCCTGCCGGTTCAT
>JAGRBF010000108.1 GCA_020434205.1 Calditrichota bacterium
TAAGCACACTTGACAGACTACTAGCTTATCGTTTTGCTTTCGTGTTCCGGACAATCCAGGCGGAGGTCGGTGGTTGCCATAGGACGATTCAAAAGTTGGCAGTAATGAGGGTGGTTTTTTTGCTCAGGGTCGTAATATCGGCAACTGAAGCACATTCGCTGGACAGCTATTGTGCCCGTTTTTTGCATGTCATCGATGAGGCGCATCAGGGTTAAAAGGAGAGCAGCCTTTTCCCCTTCCGGGAGACTGGCAATACTTTCCAGCAGGACCGCCCCGAAATGGGCGCTTTCCCGGGCAGTTTGGTGGCCCGCAGCGGTAACTTCAATAAAATAACTGCGGGAATCCCCCGGATCGGGCTGTTTCTCAATTAATCCTTTGTTCTCAAGTGCCTTTACCGCATCGCTAACCGTGGCTTTGGTCATGTTAAACTCCTCAGCCAACTGACTGACCTTTCTCATCTTGACCGGATGATTATCCAAAAAAACAAGAAACTGATTTTGGATGGGGCTGAGGCCGTTTTTTTTGGTGGTTTCCCAGAGCAATACCCGGAAAACCTCGGAAAGCCGCTCCAGGGCCACCAGAATGCGACTATCCGTATCGGCGTTCTGGAAAGGAAGGTCAAAAGGAGAAAGGTTCATCACTTAAGATACCATCAAAGTTCTTCCAGGCCAACAATGTGGTCCAGACGAATCAACATTTTCCCATCAATGCTGATGAATTCCTCCTTTCCCCGGGCAAAGACGTCATGAATGATCCCGGTAACTGTTCTGTTCGAAGCGCCATCCCGAAAAGTAATTCCGACCGTTTTTTTTAGAATGGCCAGCGATTCCAACCGGTCGTGAAAACCGCAGTTGATCGGTTGATACAATCCTGATTTCATGTTTCCCCAAAAATCATAATAACATTTTTTAGAAAGTGAGATTCGAAGCAGGCCCCCGGAATTTCGGGAGCCTGCTTCATCAAAGCCAGAGGACCGACACAAAAATCGCAACCAGCCACAATAGACCTTTGATCAAAAAAAAGAGAAAAAATGCCCAGCCGGCCTTTTCCGGAAGAGTCATTTTAGAATTCTTCCGGATTCACATAAGGTTGGCACCACAGCAATACGCTGAGGGTAACGGCTTTGAACCAGGCCTGATGCATCGCTTCCACGGTCTCCGCCGAATGTCCTTTATGGGCAAGGAAGGATTTGATAGTTGCGGTTATGGGGTAAATGAAGGCCACCATATAGCGAAAATGGATGATGGGCTCGGCCGCAACCCCATCGGTGCGGTTCTTTTTGGTGCGGTGATGGCGTAGGGCAATTTCATACTGATAGTCCAGCCATTGCTGATCGTAGGGGCGCATGCACAAGTCTTCTATCCACTGGCCAAAGCGCTTGCGGACAGCGGCGAGGTAATCCGGATCCGGCTGGCCTTTATGGGAAAAATAGCGAAGCAGGTGATTATGGCTGCCCACGAAGTTATACCAGACATCAAGAATTGCCTCGCGCTGATCGCGAAGCACCTCTCCGGCAATCCTGAGATGTTTCTCATCGGTTTCGCTCCACAGCACCGTGGCCTTTAATAGCGCCAGATCTGCCATGGATACCGGGGATTTAGAAAGGCCGGCTTTTCCAAAATCATAACCTGAAATGGTGTTCATTACAGCTCCTTTCGGGTAAAAGTTAAGGTTGACAAATTATAGTTAGGAATCCTAACTATGTCAAGAAATTAAAATTCTCCCCCGGCATTTCCCGCCAGAAAAAAAACCAATCATTTGTTTTGGCTTCTTTTTTAGTACATTGAAATCGAAGAATATCAACCGATGATATTCTTCATGAATCGCATAAACGAACTTTAAATCATCGCTTTTTAATATCAGGTGGATGTCATGTCTAAGGACCCTCACCCCTCCCGTATATTTACCCTGCTTTTGGTAATGTTATTTTTCCTCTTCTCCGGTCTGGCCCTGGCTCAGGACGAAGATGAAGAGGTAATGGAAGTCGATAACGAAACCTGTCTCGATTGTCATAATGATCCCGATCCGGATTTCACCATGGAAAAGGGCGACAAGGAGATCTGGTTACACGTTGACCCTGAGAAATACGAAGCTTCGGTGCACAGCGAAGAGCTCTGCGTTAGCTGTCACGTCGGTTTCGATCCCGAAGAGGAACCGCACCTGCCGGAAATCAAGCCGGTCGATTGCGCGGAATGCCACGATGATGTAACCGAAGTCTTCGACGTTTCCGAACACGGCCGGGCCCTGGCCAAGGGCGATCCCAACGCCCCCAACTGCGTGACCTGCCACGGCACCCACGACATCATGTACATCGATGAAGGGGAGTCCATGGCCAGCCGCAACCACGAGGTGGAAACCTGCCTCTCCTGCCACGTGGACAATGAGGACGTCAAATCCAAGATGACCCACGACGATATCTTCATCTCGGATTATCAGAGCAGCGTGCACGGACGCCTGCATGCCGAAGGTGATATGGAGGCCGCAATCTGCAGCGACTGCCACGGCGCGCATTCCACCATGAAGGCCTCCAATCCCAATTCCCGGGTCAACAAGTTCAACATCGCCGAAACCTGCGGACACTGCCACGATGAGGTTAAGGACGAATTTGTGGAAAGTATCCACGGGCAGGCCCTGGCCAAAGGCATCGAAGACGCCGCGACCTGTACGGACTGCCACGGCGAGCACGAAATTCTGGAACCGGATAACGAAAAATCCCGGGTGGCCGCCCAAAACGTTTCCGAACAGGTCTGCGGCTCCTGCCACGGTTCCCTGGAACTGAACCGCAAATACGGCCTGGCCAGCGATCGCTTCAGCGGTTTTAACGACAGCTATCACGGGCTGGCCATTCGCTTCGGCAACGTCGAGGTCGCCAACTGCGCCAGTTGTCACGGGATCCACGACATTCTGCCCTCGGAAAACCCGGCTTCGATGATCAACCCCGCCAATCTGGCGGAAACCTGCGGGAGCTGCCACCCCGGCGCCAATGAAAATTTTGCCTCGGGCAGCATCCACTCCAACACCTCGACCACCGACACCCCGCTGGCCTTCTGGATCACCACTATTTACATCGGGCTGATCGTCACTACCATCGGGTTCATGTTTACCCACAATATTCTGGATTATTACCGCAAGCTGAAGAATCAGTACAAAGAGCGCTACTTCAAACCGGTTGTTGCCCAAACCGCCGGCGAGCCGAAAAGCTATATGCGCATGACCCCCAACGAGCGGATCCAGCACTTCCTGCTGGCGGGCAGCTTCATCATGCTGACCATCACCGGTTTTATGCTCAAGTTTCCGGAAGCCTGGTGGGTATCGGTGCTGCGCGAGGGACTGGGCGAGTGGACTTTCGGCATGCGCAACAGCATCCACCGCATTTCGGCGGTGATTATGATCGGGGTTTCCCTTTATCACGTCTACTACCTCATTTTTACCAAACGGGGCCGCAAGATTTTTACGGATATGCTCCCGATCATGAAGGACGTCCGGGACCTGTTCGGCATGTTCAGCTACAATGCCGGGTTCGCCAAGGACCACCCCAAATTCCACCGCTTCAACTACATCGAAAAGCTGGAATACTGGGCGGTTATCTGGGGAACGATTGTTATGAGCTTAACCGGGTTGATGTTGTGGTTCGAAAACCACTCCATGAGCTGGTTCGGCAAATACACCCTGGATATTTCAGAATTGATCCACTATTACGAAGCCTGGCTGGCCTTCCTGG
>JAGRBF010000699.1:0-995 GCA_020434205.1 Calditrichota bacterium
AGCGTCTCGCTTCCGGGCATCGCCAAGGAAGAGGTAGACCTGCGCTTCGAGGATCAGCAATTGATTCTGGAAGGCGAACGCAAGAAAGAAGACGGTCTGCACTATCTGCAGCAGGAACGCCGCTACGGCAAATTTCGCCGGGCTTTCAAAATCAAAACCGATATTGACCTGGAAAACATCAAGGCCACTTTCCAACATGGGATTCTGACCATCACCCTGCCCAAGGCGGAAAGTGCCAAACCCAAAACCATTAACATCAACGTAAAATAAGGCGCAAGCCATCTAACCCTTAAAAGCAAACGGAGGTATATCATGAAAATCGCACGCTGGAGTCCGCAACGGGACCTCTTCGGTCTGCAATCGGAAATGAACCGCCTCTTTGAAAACTTCTTTGATCCGGATTTTTTCCGGGGCGGTGAACAATTCGATTCCTGGCTTCCCAAAATGGATGTTTCCGAAAATGATCAGGCGTTCCGGGTGGACCTGGAACTGCCCGGTCTCAGCAAAGAGGACATCAACCTCTCCCTGCAGGACAACATCCTGACCATCGAAGGAGAGCGCAAGCAGGAAGCCGAAAACAAGGAGATCAACTATCACCGGGTAGAGCGCACCTACGGTAAATTCCTGCGCCGCTTCAGTTTGCCCACCCTGGTTCAGGCGGACAAGATCGACGCCGAATTCAAGGACGGCATTCTGCACATCACCCTGCCCAAGGCAGAGGAAGTGAAGCCCCGCAAAATCTCCATCAAGGCCGGCAAATAAGACCTGCAGCCGGCCGGCTTTTCGGAAAAGCTGGTCACACTGTAAAATCACTACCTTTAGAGAAGGCGGGCCACACCCGCCTTCTTGTTTTTTGATACCTGAGGTTACCCGCAAGAAACAATCTCCGGTCCATTAACCGCGAAGTCACGAAATTGCGAAAACTGAAAATGGATTGGTGGTTTACGGCCGCTCCCCAAGGACTAAACATATAAACATATTAATTCTTCGCGGTT
>JAGRBF010000699.1:1105-2510 GCA_020434205.1 Calditrichota bacterium
GTTACATTCCTGCTTTTTTCGCATTTCACGCAAAAAGTACTTGTCTTTTGGAAACCGGGTGCCGATAGTGTCGTTAAAGGATCACCAGACATTATTCGTTCTCTATCGGTAACGACCTCCCACCGGTAGATTGGACGGCCGGGGGCACGGAAGGTCCCGGATACCCCAACGATCGTGCCTCGACTATCCGGTACCGGATGTCCCCCGGCATATTTTTGCCCAAAATGCAAATGGCGCGCTAAAACATTCTTGCCCCACTCCCAATTCCCCATCAACATTCGGAAAAAACCCTATGCCCTCTTTCGCCAAGGACCCGCAGCTTCGTCGTTTTCTGCCCTGGGGATTCCTTCTGACCGGGATTCTGATTCTGGTGGTGCGCGGATGTTCCTTCACCGAATTCGAATCCGGGCAACATTCCTACCTGTTCGACCGGGGCGGGCAGAAATTTCCCTATCTCCTGTACTTACCGGAATCTTACCAACCGGACCGGAAGCTACCCCTGCTGGTTTATCTGCACGGCGCTTCCCTGCGCGGGCACCGCATCGAGCGGGTTAAACAATACGGGCCGACCCGCTGGGTGGACAATCGCAAGGACTTTCCCATGGCGGTGCTTTCCCCTCAGTGTTTTCCCGAGGCCGACTGGTCCGATATGACCTGGGTCCCCCACCTGATCGACTACATCACGGCAGAACTGGGCCTGGATGAGGACCGCATCTACCTGACCGGCATCAGCCTGGGGGGGAGCGGGGCCTGGTATTTCGCCGCCCGCAATCCGGAGCGTTTCGCCGCGGTGGCCCCCTTGTGCGGGTACGGCAATCCCGAAGATGCCGAACATTTACGGGACATCCCGGTGTGGGTTTTTCATGGGGAAAAGGACAGGGTGGTTCCCCTGTCTGCCTCGAGCAGGATGGTAGATGCGGTGCGCCGGGCCGGCGGGAATATCACCTTTACCGTTCTACCCAACGCAGGGCATTCGATCGTGAAGGAGGTTTATTACCAGGATCAGCTGTACGACTGGTTGCTGGAGCAGCGACGATGAGCGAGAAGCGATGAGCGATGAGGGGCTAGCAAAGGTACTCGTTATTGAGCCGCAAAGCAGTGCGGCTTTACTGCCCTTTTTGTCGTTTCGCTGTTCGCTTCTCGCTATTCGCCCTCAAGAGGGGTAGATAAAAATCGGCTCCTTGACCCGGGTAATGCGGCTCCAGTTTTTGAGGCGCTGGATAATGGCCGGGGTAACCAGGCTTTCTTTTTCCAGCAGGAGCTGCCCGTTCCCCGCCACCATCTCGGCGGCCAGGCGTTGCCCGGGTTCCAGTTCCACAAAACGAATGGGAATGGCGGTAACCTCACCTTCTTCACCGCTGAACAACTTACCCACTCCGGCCAGAACCGCCTCCAGCAAACCGGG
>JAGRBF010000109.1 GCA_020434205.1 Calditrichota bacterium
TCCTGCGAATGTCCCCCGAAGAAGTCGAGGGTGCCCGAACCCGCTTTCAGCGTTTTGGCGCCCCGGCATTACTCCTGGCCTGGGTGCCGGTAATCGGAGATCCGCTTACCGTGGTGGCCGGTTTGGGGCGACTCAACCCCCTTTTGTTTGTGCTGCTGGTGAGCATTGGAAAGGTGGGGCGTTATACGGTGATAATCTGGGGCTGGCCGCTTTTAAGCGCTGTCTGAAACAGGCAACCGCTGCCCTCTCCGGGGGGGAAGGACTGCGGCGAGGGGTGTAAATATGAATTTGAAAGAATTTATGGTAAAACAACAGAAATCAGTAAAAATCGGTATTTTTAAACAATTTTGATTGTCGTAGAACTGCGATTTTTGCAAAGGTTAAATAAATATTCGTGACCGTTGTCGATTTCCTGGCGCCAAACAGGCTTATTATTGAGTATTGCCCCGGACGATAAAGTTCGGGAAGTAACGGGCTCCAATTTTGGGAATGGTCTGATGGTAGAAAGCGAAATTATTTTCGAATTGTCCGCGGCTTATCACCTGGGAATTCTGGATGCGGCAAGCCGCCAGGAGTATGAAAGCATGCTCTCGGACGACCATCCGGAATTAATGGAAGTTCACTATAAGTATCAGGAGCTTACCGGGCTTCTCGCTTACGCCGCCGCCCCGCAGGCGCCTCCCCAGGGCATCAAGGACCAGATCTTTGAGCAACTGCGGGCTCTTTCCAATCCCCCCGAGGAAACCCTGACCGCCAGCCTCCCCGAGGAAGCGATGGCTGCTTCCCAGGCGCCTCTTGCCGAAGAAAAACCCGCTCCCCGGAAAGCCCCGCCCGCCAAAGCCGTTGCGAAGGGCGGATGGCCGGCTTCCGCCATAACGCTGTGTTTGTTACTTCTGCTGGGCGTCGCCGGCGCCGGATATTACATTTTTCAACTGCGCCAAACGGTCAGCGATGTTTCCAACCAGATGAGCATCAGCCAGCAGCTGGTGGACAGCCAGCAGCGAAAAATCCGCCATTACGAAACCCTGAACCGCCTTTTTGGGGTTGGGGAAGTCCAGATGTCCGCTATGGAAGGCCGGGACAATTCCGCCACAGGATTGGTGGCCTTTTCCGCCGTAGAACAGCAGGCCATCCTGATGGTCCACAATCTTCCCGAAATCCCGGTTGGCCAGGTGGCACGGGTCTGGTGTATGCGCAACGGGGTTTTCCGTCCCCTGGGGGTATTGGGGGATATGGCGTTGGGTAATGCCCTGATCACCCTGGATCTGCCCAACGAAGCCGGTCCGGTAACCGCCTTTCTGGTCGCCGCCGAATCCCCGGTAGCTGGCGATAGTCCCGGTGGCGATCTCCTTTTATCCGGAACCGTTCAGGGCGCCGGCAAATAAGTTCCTCACCCCGATTTCTCCCTAAGAAAACCCGTTGATCGGACTATGATTAACATCAACAAACGACCCCGGAAATCCCTTATCATCCCTAACACATATTTAACGCATAAGTGGATGATGCGGAGTTTTTATGAGCAACGGTAACGGTGCAAAAGATTATACCCAGATGTCCGATCTGGCGCTTTACGAAGCCATTTGCGAGCGGCAGGAAGAGGCCCTTGCGACTTTTTACGATCGGCACGCCACCCAGGTTTACGGATTGGCCATGGAGGTTCTGCATCAGCAGGACCTGGCGGCTCAGGCCCTCCGGAACGCCTTCATCATGGTTTGGCACCAGTGCGAGGCGTTTAAACACCTCGGCTTTCACGATCCCGTTTACTGGCTCATGGCAACCGCCCGTCGTGAGGCTCTTAACCTGATGCGGACCCACGATGTGCATCGCCGCCGGGAGGCCCTGGTGGATCGCCGTGAAGCCTCTACAGGCATGGCCCGCTTTATTCAGGAAGAACAGCGCAATGTGGAACGCCGCTGGGTGGTCAGCAAAGCCATGGAAACCCTTCCCCTGGAACAGCGACTGCTGATTGATATGGCCTTCTTCGAAGGTCTTAGCGAAGGGCAGATTTCCGAACGGCTCAAAAGACCGGTGGAGAGCATTCGCACCCGCCTGGCTCAGGGCATCAAAAAACTGGCTTCATCTGTGGTTATACGTTGATTTAACTGAATTTGCGCTGTCTCACAGCATCTCACCATCGCATGAATTATCATCCACCTACTTGATTAATGAGGGGTTCTCCTGCCAGGGAAAGCCTACCCTCCGTTGGTTCCGCCTGAATGGCCCGCCGATTTTCGGTTTAATAGCCAGAGTGCCGGTTATGTTCTTTGTTTTCTGAGGTTTTATCCACATGGCTGTCGGACCGGATTGTCCGGATTGCCTTTTTACCTTTCCCGGATAAAAACCCTAACGTTTATCATGACCCGGACGATAATGCAAACATAAACCCAAGATTATCGTCGGGAAGACGATTAAATGCGAAAAGGAGTTCGTTATGTATTTCTGTAAATCCAAGAAACACGTCTGGAAGTCCAAAGACGACGCCCAAAAATGTTGCAACGGTTACCAAAGAGCGGTCGTGTTTGGGAATGAGATCCCTTCCGAAACCAACAACATCAAGGTTGATGCCGAAAGCGGAATCCGCTATGCCCGGATCTGGGTAAAGGCCGTCGAAGCAGAAAATCTGATCAGCGTTTCCTGACCGGAACCTTAACCCTCAATTTCCGGTTCTGTGCAGATCGGGCAGAAGTAAAATCTGCCCTTCATCCATTCCCGCTTCTGCGGGGCGCGAGAAGAACGTCTTACCGCCCGGCGGCAGGATTCGGATGGCCGTGGCCATTCAAACAGGGACACCGCCCGGTTCCGTCCCGAATCTCCGGCGTATGAAAATACCCCATAAGCCCTGCACTTAAGTGACCCACCTTTGAGATTCACAAAAAAAATCTGGCAATTTCTCCCATTAGCCTTACATTAGTTAGCAAGTTTTAATAAACACCTTTCCGGTATTACCACCATTTGCACCTTCCGGGGCCAACCCCGGGATCTTTTGGATTACTGGCGCCCGGGCACCGTTTTGGGTTAATGGCGTACGACAACCTTCCCGGCGTCTCAGAAAATTCCCGGCTATCCTACGCACACCTAAAACCTGGTGGAGAACGATGCGAAATTTCGGTTTACCCATAATTGTTGCTGGTTTTGTGGCTTTTGCCTTTTGGGGATGCGGATCCTCTGCAAAAATGACGACCCCCGGCGG
>JAGRBF010000700.1 GCA_020434205.1 Calditrichota bacterium
CGCAGAATCGGGAAGCCCGATTTTTTAACCATCTTGACCAGCTGAGCGAAAGCGTATTGCTGGTACTCGGCATATTCCTGATTGGCGGTATCCTCGATGTTGGCGTAATGGGTGTAAACCGCTTCCAGAATAATGCGGGGGGTGTGGCGTAGCTTTTTCAGGAACCAGTTGAGGTCCTCGGCGGCAATCCCGTGTCGGTAGGTCCCGGTTTCCAGTTTGAGGTGAACCCGCACCAGATGGCGGCCTTCCCCGGTAATGTCCTGCAGGCGCAGCAGCGATTCCCGGTTGAAAAGGGCGATGCGCAGATTGTGTTCCACCACTTCCTCCAGACGATCCAGGGGTACGTGCCCCATCACCAGAATATTCTGGCGAAAGCCGCTCCGGCGCAGACGCATGGCCTCGTCGATAGAATGGACGCAAAAGGAATCCGCCCCGGCCTGGGCCGCCAGGCGCGCCGTTCCCTGCAGCCCGTGTCCGTAAGCGTTGGCCTTCACCACCACGGACAGCTCGGTATTATTGCCGATGATCTCCCGGAAAAATTTGAGGTTGCTGGTATAGGCGGATTGGGAAATCTCGACCCAGGAATTGCCGAGGTAGGGTCTTTCCAGAGAGGTGACGTGGCAATTGGGACCGTTTTTTTCCAACGGGGAAATTTCCTTCAGAGATTCGCTGACCGGGGAGTCTGCCATTGTCCAAATCCGCTTCAAAATGTTTTTTACTGCGTAAGCGACCGCGAAATCGCAAAATCGCGAAAAAAAGAAAATATCATTAAGATTGCTTAATCGAACAAAATCCAGTCCACCCCGAATCGAAAAATGCGCAAGGTATCGTCTGTCCCCTTGACGATCTCCACATCTTCGGAGAGTAAATTCTCAAAGACGAAGGAAATAATCACCTGATTAACGCTTAACTGAACACGTGCATCGGCGAGGTAATACGGACCGCGATCCGGTTCCAAGCCCGGCGAATACTGCATCAGGAAACGGTTAAAAGCCACCACCCGATAGTAGCCGAGATAATGCCAGGAGGCCAATCCCTCCAGGAACAGGGCCCCTTTAAACAGCGGCACCCGCACCCCTACTTCGGTAATATTGTTGATTTCCGGAGCAAAGGCCTCCTGATAATCGGCGTTGTAGCTGAAATCGTTGCTCAGGCGGAAGTGGCTCACGGCCAGGCGGGTTTTGAGCTGAAGTCCCCGGTTCTCGATGGTATTGCGGAGCCAGCTGCGGCTACCCGGCTGCCACACGGGGTATCCCGCCGCGCGGTTCCAGAAAGCGCCCAGGCGCATCTCCAGACGCTCTCCCCACAGATCCTGAATCAGCGACACGCTGCCCTGCCGGTGGGTCATCCACACGTCCCCGGTAAACGGGGTAATGCTGTCCCCGGAAACGGTGCGCCACAGCAGGGGAACCGCCCGGGGGCGATGTTCCCCGAGAAACTCCAGGCGGGTGGCGCTGCTCAGACTCATTCCCGCCAGCACCCGCGCTCCCGGGGCTATACTGGCGCTGCTGTTCAGGTAAGCACCGGCTTCCCCCTCCCAACTGATGCGCCCTTTGTTGCGCGCCGTGTACAACCTCAGGGACCCGTCGCTTTCCGTTTTATCGTTCCAGGCGCGGCGGGCGGTTTGGCGGGTAATCCGGGCATCCCCGCGCATCCCCAGGCGATTTTGACCGAGGGCGTGAAAATAGTCCAGATGCACCTCGCCGTAGCGATAGCGATTTTCGCGCAGGATAGCACTAATTGCGGTGTATTTATCGGTCTGGTCGGTAAAAGCCGGCACAATTTCCAGGGTATCCCGCTCGCTCAGAGCCCCGCGAAGGCGGGCCCACAGGCGGTGGTTCACCGTTTT
>JAGRBF010000110.1 GCA_020434205.1 Calditrichota bacterium
AATAGCCGGGAACAGGTCTCAGCAACTGCCAGGCCGTGTTGACAATTCGAAAATTCAGGTGATTGTCAAAACCCCCTAACGGGCGATTTTTTTCCGAAACTCCAAAAGGTGAAACTGTCGCTCCCGGATCGGATGGAGAAAGGAGAACTGCCAACTATCGAGCGTGGAAACGGGCGACATCCGGGAACCAACCAACTCAAACTCGGGTGGGATCAGATTTTTTGACGCCAAACCCTCCCAACCGATCACGGTGATGGCCTCCAGCGTATCAAAAGGCACTGTCCTGGTTTCAATAACGCAAATTCGGCAGGCCTTTTCAACATAAGAATTGTCCAGCAGCATCGGCGGCCGGGGATCGCGATGGGCGTTCAGCAGATAGCTGTTGGCGAGGGCGGCGCTGTTTTGATAGGCCACCGGGCCGGAAACAGGTGGCGGAGCGGGATAGATTTCCCCGATCCCCGCGGAGAAAGTATACAAAAGTCCCGATACCAGCAGCACGGCCCCCGTGGCGTTGAGGGAGGGTGCGGGCAGGTTGCGCTGCAGGAAAAGCAGGACAAAGGGCATCAGGACCAGCAGAAAACGGGGGGAAATCAGGGTTCGCCAGAAAACGGTCTGCATGGTCAGCAAAATCATCCAGGCTCCCAATACGGAGAGGGCCATGCGGGCATTGACGGATCTGAGGTCGAGGGGGCGGTGGCGCAGAATCTGTCCCGCCAGCCACACCAGCACCAGCGCCATCAGCAGGGCGATGGCGGCAAAGGGAATCCCGGCGGCGGCCAGCAATTGAAACGCGGCGATGGCGATTACCGCCAGCATCAGCCTGTCGGCCAGGGAGCCGCTATGCCCCTGACGCCGGTAGTGCATCCAGGTTGCCGCCACAACCGCCAGGAGCGCGGCGATCAGGGTTTCGAAAAACCAGAAGGACAAAATGCTGTTGAGGAATTCAAAACAGATGCGGTTGATGTAGCGGACAAAGGCGTAAGCCGACCAGGCCAGATCCCCTTTGCCCCGCCGTTCCCCCTGCCCCGAGGCCAGCAGGACCCACAGGCCGGCCAGGGTGGCGAAGCTGCCGTAGAGGGCAATTTTGAATATTCGCAAGGGCCGCAGCAGCACCATACCCCAGTAGGGCAGCAGCAGAAAATTGTTGAAGTCGGCCAACAGGGCAAAAACAATGGTGGCGATCAGCCCCAAAAAAGCGGGCAGTGTGGGGGTGCGGGCAAATTTTTCCCCGGAGCGCACCGTCAGGCAGGCCCCCAGAAAAGCCAGGCCGTACATGCGGCTGAGCATCATACCGTCCAGCAGGGCGGCGGAGGCGGCAAAGCCGATCAGCAATCCCGGATGGTAATGGGGTTCCCTTTGCAACACCCGCCACAGGACGGTCAGGCTGAGCAGTCCCACCGCAAAATTGATGAGGCGCATCAGGCGGGCGGGGCCTTCCGGAAAAAGGGTCTGAACACTTTTGAGGAGCAGGTGAAAAAGAGGGGGATGGCCGATGCCGGTATCCCGCATGGCCAGGATATCCTCCCAGCTACACACCCGGCAATAGATCCAGCTGTAGAATTCGTCGACGTGAAAGCCCTTGTGCCAGGCCCCGACGGCAAAAAGCACCGCGAAAACGGCCAGGGCCAATTGCAGATCGCGGCCGGGTCTGCTCATTCGCCCTTGTTTTCCATCAGCGGCGGGGAAAAAACACCCCCGGCAAATCCTTTAAACCAGTAGAAAACCCCGATGGTAAAAGCCATCCAGGAGCCCGGGTGTTTGAAGAGGATCGATGGGTATTGGGTAAGCAGGGCGAAAAAGGTGCGGGTCAGCTTTACAAAGGGCAGGAAGGGCCCCAGCAACATAAAGAGGCCTTTGTTGCGGGCCAGACCGGCGCCGGACAGGGGAAGTAATTTGAGCACCTGGGAGTTGATTTTGCCGATGCGTTCCTGATGTCCCAGAAAGGCCCGGTAGGTGCTGCGATGGGTGTGATGGACCCGGATGGCCGGGTCGAACAAAATGCGATGACCGGCCTGGCGCAGGTAAAAATTGAATTTGAGGTCTTCCTGGGGATAGAAGTGGGGATCAAAACCGCCCAGCTCGTCGAAAACCCAGCGTTTGTAGGAGATGTTCATGGTGGGAATGTGGTCGACAAACCCGCCCGGCCTTCCGGGAAAAAACTCGCGGAATTCGGCAATATAACCCGCCCAGGCCACGTCGTCCTCGGGATCGTTGCCGTTAACGGTGCACCCGCCGATAGCGGCCACGTCCGGGTTCTCCCGGTGCAGGGCCACCATCCGCGCCATCCAGTCCGGCTCCGCCTGGCAATCGGAATCGATAAACAGAATCAGCTCCCCGCTGCTCATCTCCACACCCTTGTTGCGGGCGGTTCCCGGATCGGTTTTTTGGGCAAAATGGTGGTATTTCACCATGGGATAGCGACTGCGAACGATCTCCGGGGTGCGGTCCCGGGAGCTGTCGCACAGGATTATTTCGTATTCTTCCTCAAAATTCTGCTGCAGGAGCGCATCCAGGGTTTGGGCGATGGTGCCTTCAGAGTTGTAGGACGGCAGGATTACCGAGATCAAGCTCCCTCCTTCACGAAAATGAAATAGCGGTGGTGCCCCCAGAAGGTGCTGAAGGGGCGCGGCGCTTTTTCAATGATGCCGTATTTTAGAATTTCCTTATCCAGATTGGGATTTTTGCCGGAAAAATAATCCAGGATGGATTCCGGGGTTTCCCCATTGCTGTTGTCGTCCGCTTGGGGCAGATACTTCAGCAAAAACTCGATGCCCAGCCTTTTAAAGAGATCTTCCTTTTTCATGGGGATATCGGGCCAGGGCGGCACGTCGAAAATACCTTTATCCCACAGCACCCATCCCTGCCCTTCGAAGGCTTTGCGAACCACCCGGGGTTTGCAGTACTGGAGGTTGAGCTGCGAGAGCTGGCGGGCGGCGCCTCGCCTTATCAGGAAGCCCATTCCCAGGTGATTGGGAACCGAGATGAGAATAACCTTGCGGGTAACCCGCTTCACCTGCTCGGCGAAATAATCCAGATCCTGCAGAAACCACAGGGAGGCAAAATTCCAGGTGAGGTCTACCGAATCGTCTTCCAGGGGAACCTGATTGATGTTGTTAAGAACCGGAATAAAGGGAAAACCCAGGGAGGCCCAGACCTTTTTGATTTTGTCCAGGCGCGCTTCGTTATCGTCTACCAGGTAAATCTCTTTTTGATGTTTGCCCCACCACAGGCTGTTGATCCCGGAAATGCCGGTCATCCCGAAGCTGGGGGTTTCCAGAACCGACTGAATGTTGTAGGCGCGGTCGATCTTTTCGAAAATTGCGTGGAGCAGAACCCGTTCATACGTGGTTCCCAGGCCTTCGTAGGGGTTTTCAAAATACTCCGGCCAGGTATCGATGATCGGCAAAAATCCATTTACATCGCTCATTGTTCACCATTCCGTGGGAAACTGTGTTTGAGGTAGTATTGAACCACATCAAAGGTATTGTGCTGGGGCAGTTCAAAAATATTTTCCAGATTGGAGGTATCGTAATACCAGTCGTGGGAGATCAGCTTGACGCTGATGTGGGCGCCCCGCATTTTCAGGACCTGGGTGGCCCATTCGCTGAAGCGGTGAAAAAACTGGGGGGTGCGCATGTAGCGCGGATAGGGTTTTTCGAAAAAATGGCTGTGGATCACGTCCACCAGTTGGGAAAGCTGCACCGGATTTTTATCGGCGACGTTGACGATGTGGTAATCGTCGAGTTTTTTGCGAACCGCCAGGACCATCAACTCCCCGAAGCTGTTGACGTCCAGCAGATGGATCAGCACCTGGCTGCTCATCAGGGGAAAAACCCGCTTGCGGACCATGCTGATCATCTTCACCAAAAAGCCGTCGTCCCCAAAGCCGTAAGAAATGGTGGGACGAAAAATAGCCAGCGGCACATGGCCGCGCAGGTGGTTGAGGATGATCTTTTCGGCCAGCAGCTTGGACTGGTGATAATAACCGTCCGCTTCGGCGGAGGTATAGGGATCCGCGGGAATGCGGCTGGGGACGGTGCCGTAAATGCCCACCGTGCTGCAGTACAGAAACTTTTTGAGGCGGTTTTCCAGGGCGTAGCGCACCAGGCGTTCGGTGCCGTTGACGTTGACTTCCAGATATTTTTTCCAGGAGCCGTTGCCGTCACCGCGGATGGCCGCCAGGTGGATAATCATCTCCGGTTGATGCTGGCGGTATTGTTCCAGGAGCGCATCGGAATAAAACTGTCCTTCCAGAAAGGTAACCTCGGGCTGCCGGTAGATGCTGCGCATGGAAGCGGCATCGCGGACCGGGGCAATAACCTCGATGTTGTTTTCCAGAAGTGCCCTTAAAACATATTGACCCATGAACCCGGAAGCCCCTGTAAGCAGGACCTTCGTCATCTTACACATTCCTCGACATCGCAGTAAAAACTGGAGAACATACCGGCGGCCCTACAGTTATCCGCGGATTTCCAGTTTCGGTTTAGAATTTCAGGCAGGAATTTCGGCCCTTTGGTCTGCAGGCCCGTCGGAGCGGGCCGATGCGGGCAATAATTATTCAACATAGCCGATTTTCAAACCGCGTTATTGACCCCGGTCACCGAGGTCCGGGACAAACCATTTTTGTATATCATCGACCATTTTTGCGCTCGCCTGACCGTCCCCGAAAGGATTTTTTGCGGAAGCCATGCGGCGATAGGCCTTCTCATCTTCCAGTAAAGCAGCGGCGGCCGCGACAATGTCCGCTTCCCGGGTGCCCACCAGCAGGGCGGTTCCCGCCGCCACGGCCTCCTGGCGTTCGGTTTCCCGGCGCAGCACCAACACCGGTTTCCCCAGCGAAGGGGCCTCTTCCTGAATGCCTCCGGAATCGGTAAGCACCAGGTAACTTTCGCTCAGCAGGCGGCAGAACTCGCGGTATCCCTGCGGGGGCAAAAGCCGGATGCGCGGATGGCCGGCCAGGATCTGGTGCACCACCTCCCGAACGGCGGGATTGAGGTGAACGGGAAACTGGACGGTCAGGTCCGGGAAACGCTCCGCCAGGGTCAGAACGGCCCGGCAGATATCGCGCAGGTTTTCCCCCAGATTTTCGCGGCGATGGCTGGTCACCAGCAATTGCCGGTGGCCTTCCCGCGGGGATGCCGGGAACCGGCGGTTCATTTCCAGCAAGGCATCGATTACGGTGTTCCCGGTAACCACAATGTCCTTCCCGGGAATGCCCTCATTGAGCAGGTTTTGCCGGGCGCCTGCCGTCGGGGCATAATGCCGGGAGGCAATATGGGTGGTTAAGCGCCGGTTTACCTCTTCCGGGAAGGGATACCGGGGATTTCCGGTGCGCAGCCCCGCCTCGACATGGGCCACCGGAATTTTCTGATAAAAGGCGGCCAGGGCCGCGGTAAAGGTGGTGGTGGTATCGCCCTGAACCATCAGCAGGTCGGGAGCCATTTCCGCCAGAACCGGGCTGATCGCCTCCAGGATGCGGGCGGTCAGGGACGGCAGAGATTGTCCGGGCCGCATCAGATTGAGATCCACATCCGGGGCAATCCCGAAATCGCTGAGGACGTTATCCACCATTTCGCGATGCTGGGCGGTCAGCACCACCCGGCAGTCGAACCCCGGGCGGCGGCGCATCTCCAGCACCACCGGCGCCAGCTTAATGGCTTCCGGCCGGGTTCCCAGCACCACGGCAACCCGTAAGGCAGTTTTGGATGGCTCGGAAATCACGTGCCTTCGTTTCCCGTTTTGAGCGGCTCCCCGGCATGACTGGCACCGACCAGTTGCCGCCAGCCAAATCCTTCTTTGACCAGGTAAAACAGTCCCAGACCGGTAATGGTCAGGTATTGGGTGAGGTTAAATACGATTGAGCACCCCACCGCCACGGTTTGATTATAGCCGAATTGTTGTAATACGATCCAGAAGGCAGCTTGCGTTACCCCAAAATAACCCGGTGAGGTGGGAAGTGCAATGGCAAACACCAGAACCACCAAAACAGCGGCGGCGGCCACCACCGTTTCTCCCCCCCGGGCCGGGGACCCGGGGAATCCGTCCAGCAGGATAGCAATATTAGCCACCAGACCACCCCAGATCATCAGGGTCAGCAGGCCGGTCAGCAGGATAGCCCGGCCGCGCCGCAGGGAGCGCACCCCGGCCAGAAAGGTCTCCAGCATCTTCCCCAGGCGATCGTGCCAGTTGGCGGGCAAAAAGCGAAAGACCCGCAGCAGGGCCCGCAACACCGGGCTGTTTTCCCCGGAGAGAAAAAACATGCTGATCATCAGCAGGATGCCGGCTCCACCCATCACCCCGCCGGCCCACTTCAGCTCGGTAGGAAGGGGAACCGCCAGGATCACCCAGAGCATCACCCCGATCATCACCGCCATATCCCAAAGGCGCTCCAGAAAAACCGTGGCGAAGGTGGCCACCACGCTGGTTTCCGTTTTGCGGGCCAGCAGGAAGGGTTTTACCACCTCCCCGGCGTGGGCGGGCAACAGGTTATTGGCCATAAAACCGATATTGGTGAAGGCAAAAACGGTGCGAAACGGGAGGGCGCGCACCGGGGCCAGCAGCAAATACCAGCGCCAGGCCCGCAAAACCATTGAGAAAAACGGAAAAACAAGCATCAGGACCAACAGTCCCGGGGAGATGGTCTGAAGAGCGGACCAGAATTCCCGCGCGGAGAGTCCCCGGACCGCGTACCAGAGCAGGGCCAGGGACAGAATAGCCGGCAGGCCGACCTGGGCGATGGTTTTCAAAAAATTGCGACTCATATCAAAATCAGCGGCCTGTAAACCGCCTTGCGGAACGAGTACCGGGGCTGTCCGAAACCATTACCCGCCAAAGACCCGGTCCCACTCCATGCCATGAAGCACTTCGGCCAGCTCGGGAACGGTGCGCACCCGTTTGATGGCGAAAAAATCGGTGTCGCTGCCCGCAAA
>JAGRBF010000701.1 GCA_020434205.1 Calditrichota bacterium
GCGACACCCTGGCCGTTCATTTTGCATATACCACCGCCCCGACCCAGTCGCTTTTCCCGGATATGGATGCCCATTATCCCGGGGTTGCGACCGGAGATACCATTCAGGTGGATCTGAAAATGGGGGGGGAGTCCATGACCGGGGCAAACAAAACCCAACCGCCTTTGACCATTTACGGATATACCGTTCGTTAGTCGTCAGTCAATTAAAGTAAGTCCTGTTCGTTATCCCGTCCCGGCCTAAAGCATACCGGGATGGCGGAGGCCAACAGCAACCGGACCAAACAAGTTTAACAGACCACCGGGAGAAGCCGATTTTATAAAGATGGCCGCTCCAGGTGTTCACAGTTTTTTAAGAATAATCAGTCCAGCATTACTCACATTACCAAAGGAGTCTGTTTATGAACAGCTTTACCCAGCGAAACCTGAAGTGGTTTGGCGCCGCAGTTGTTGTTGTGGTTCTGGCCGCGGGATTTTTCTGGATATCCCGCCATTCAGGGACCACCGAGCTGCAAAAAGCCAAATTTACCCTGGGCAAGAAGGATATGCCCAAGGTGCGGTCCAGCTTTTCACCCAAGAACACCGACGACGCGATATCGCGGATCGAGTGGGAAATCAATCGCTTCAAAGATCCCACCCTGGGCCGCGTTCCCAATAACATTCGCGAGCGGGAACTGGCTTTTGCCCGCAATATCCCCACCCGGGAGAGCCTCGGCAAAACCAATTCTCCCGGTGCGGTAAACTGGTCCAGCCGCGGGCCCTATAACGTCGGGGGAAGAACCCGCGCCCTGGCAACCGACCTGGATTATAACGGCAGCAGCAACCAGCGCATCCTGGCGGGGGGTATTTCCGGGGGGATGTATCGCTCCGAAAACGGCGGCAACAGCTGGACCCTCACCACCGCCCTGGATGCCCATGCCTCGGTAACCTGCGTGGCGCAGGATCCTTCCAACCACAACACCTGGTACTACGGCACCGGCGAGTATATCGGCAATTCCGCCAACGGGCGCTTCTCCGCCAACTTCTACGGCCACGGTATGTTCAAATCCACCAACGGCGGGGCCAGCTGGACCCAATTGGCCAGCACCTCCAACAACGATCCCCAGGTTTTTGACGACTTCTTCGATTTTGTCTGGAACGTGGTCGTTACCAGCAACGGAACGGTGTTTGCCGCCACTTACGGCGGTATTCTGCGCTCTACGGACGGGGGCAGCAACTGGTCTCTGGTGCTGGGGCGGAATCAATCCCCTTACAGCAGCGCCACCGATGTGGCGGTGGCAGCCAACGGCGATATTTACGCCACCCTCAGCCGCAACGGGACCAACATCACGGAATACGGGGTTTACCGGTCTACCAACAACGGGGCCAACTGGAGCAACATCACCCCCACCGGGATGAACACCGATCCCAACCGCATTGTGATTGCCACCGCACCCTCGGATGGCAATACCGCCTACGCCTTCATTCAATTCGGGAATGGCGCCCGGGCCAGCGATCATCAACTGTATCGCTATAACGCTTCCGGCAACAGCTGGTCCAACCTTTCCGCCAATATTCCCGATTTCAGCGATAACTTCGGCGGTCAGGTGGGTGTTTTCAGCTCTCAGGGCGGTTACGACCTTCTGGTAAAAGTGAAACCGGACAATGCCAATGTGCTGTGGCTGGGGGGAACCAATCTGGTGCGTTCCACCAACGGCGGCAGCTCTTTCGAGTGGGTGGGCGGATACCATCCTCAGAATTTTGTCTGGGATAATCACCATTCCGATCAGCATTCCATCACCTTTTTGCCCAACAATCCCAACGCCATGATCTCCGGTAGCGACGGCGGATTGTCCTTTACCAACAATTGCCTGGCCAGCCCGCAGACCTGGTCTTTCATCAACAACGGATATCTGACCACCCAGTTCTATGCGATTTCCATTGATGCTCAGGGTGGAAACGAATTGGTTGGCGGTCTTCAGGATAACGGAACCTGGATTGCCCAGACCGCGGATCCCAATACTGCCTGGATCAGCATTTTCAGCGGGGACGGGGCCTACAACGCCATTTCTCCCGGCGGCTCCGCTTACTACGTCTCCTCTCAGCAGGGCAATACTTTCCGGATCACCTTCCCCGGGGGGCAGCAGACCTATTCGAACAT
>JAGRBF010000702.1 GCA_020434205.1 Calditrichota bacterium
CACACCTGAGAAACGCATCGCCCACCGCCCACGGCCAAACGGCCTCCGGCTAACGGCCCACGGCCCACGGCCCACGGCTTACCATCCTCGCCTCCCAAAAAATTTTCTTTTGTGAAAGGAAACCCCTATCTTGGTAGCGTAATTGGCCAACTGTTGCCTCGTTATCATGTTAACTATCGAAGGAGCCTTATGCCTTCCACCCCCAATACGCCTCAAAACAGCGGTGGATTTCTGGACCGCTTCCTCAATGCCATCGAAAAAATCGGCAATAAACTGCCCGATCCCGCCATCCTCTTCCTGGTGGGCATGGTGGCGGTGTGGGTCCTTTCGGCGATTCTCTCCAATTTTACCTTTTCGGAAATAGACCCGCGCAGCGGCAGTCCGGTGGTTATCAACAACCTGCTGACCGGCCAGCAAATGGCCACCTTCCTCGCCAATATGGTTAAAATATTTACCGGTTTTGCCCCGCTGGGAATCGTGCTGGTGGCCATGCTGGGGGTAGGGGTCGCCGAACATTCGGGTTACATCAACGCCGGATTGAAACTGTTGCTGAACGTGACCCCGCGCAGCCTGCTGACCCCGGTGCTTATTCTGGTCGCCATTGCCAGCCATACCGCCACCGACGCCGGCTATGTGCTGGTGATTCCCCTGGGCGGGGTGATCTTTTACGCGGCCGGGCGCCATCCCCTGGCGGGCATCGCCGCCGCTTTCGCCGGGGTTTCGGGGGGCTTCAGCGCCAACTTTATTCCCTCGGGGATAGATCCCCTCTTGCAGGGATTCACCCAATCCGCGGCTCAGATTATCAATCCCGCCATAGAGGTGAATCCCCTCTGCAACTACTATTTTACCTCGGCTTCTTCCCTGTTGATCATCCTGGTGGGCTGGTACCTCACCGACAAGGTGATCGAACCCCGGCTCAAGGATACCAAAGTGGAGGCGGACGATGATGTGCCCACCATCGACGATCTGAGCGCCAAGGAAGTGAAAGCTTTCTGGCTGGCGACCCTGGGCATGGTCTCCGGGCTGATCCTCCTGGCGGTGGCTTTGTGGCCGGCGGATTCCCCCCTGCGCGCCGCAGACGGTTCCATTACCGCTTTTTCCGCCCCGGTTATGCAGGCCATCGTGCCCCTGATTTTCCTGCTCTTTTTGCTGCCCGGGGTTATCTACGGCTACCTGGCCGGGACCTTCAAAAATAGCAAAGACGTCATCAATACCATGTCTAAAGCGATGAACGGGATGAGCTATTACATCGTGATGGCCTTTTTCTGCGCCCTGTTTATCAACGCATTCGGGACCTCCAACGTCGGGGCGTTGCTGGCCCTCAAAGGCGCAGCGGGGCTGAAGGCGTTGGCCCTACCCGCTCAGGTGACCATTGTGGGGATTATTCTGCTCAGTGCTTTTGTGAATCTGCTGGTGGGATCGGCTTCGGCGAAATGGGCTCTGATCGGCCCCATCTTTGTTCCGATGCTGATGGCGTTGGGAATTTCTCCGGACCTCACCCAGGCCGCTTACCGGGTGGGGGACAGCACCTCCAATATCATCACGCCCCTGATGCCGTACTTTCCGCTGGTGGTGGTGTTCGCCCAGCGCTACGTCAAAAAAACCGGGATCGGCACGATTGTGTCCATCATGGTGCCCTACTGCGTGGCCTTCCTGATTTCCTGGACCCTCTTTTTGCTGATTTACTGGGCATTGGGATTACCGCTGGGGCTGCAGTCCTCCTACATCTATCCCGCGCCGTAGGGGCGAATAAAAAAGCCCGGAGAGAAAATCTCCCGGGCTTTTTTATTTTGGCGAGAAGCGAACAGCGAGAAGCGAACAGCGAGAAGCGAACAGCGAACAGCGAGAAGCGAGAAGCG
>JAGRBF010000111.1 GCA_020434205.1 Calditrichota bacterium
GTGGTAACCCTGGCCTTTCTTCGGCGTGGCAGCATTGTGGTAAACCCGGGCGATACCGTCTCCCGTGGTGATCTGTTGGCGGAGGTCGGGGCTTCGGGGGATGCGGGCGAACCGACCCTGAGAATTTTCGCCTTTCTGGATCGCGATAACCCGCCCTGGGGCTGGGGTTGGGGGATTCCGATGGTTTTCGGGAGGGCCTTTTTATACCGGAATTTCCTCATAGCGGACGATCAGTAGTTCATTTTGAAGAAAATTTGCATATTTTCATAAAAAACACTATATTTTGGACGATAAAGAAAAAACCGGGATCGTTTTAACTGACCGATTTGGTCAGAGCGCCCGTTGCTGAAACAAGAATACGTCGATTTCCCAAAGAAATTACCTTTTCGCGATCAAAACGCACCTTCAGTGGCCCGTAGAATTCAGATAGGAAGATCTCAAAAAAACAATACCTGATCCCTCTTCGAGGCCTGGCAATCAGCAACGCCACATCCAATTTTGGATCCCGGCAGTCTTGAACCTCACAATCGAGAGCTGCCGCTATGAAAAACCTGCTATTTTACCTCTGTTTCGGGCTTGTTCTGCAGGCCTCCCTTTTTTCTCAGGAATCCGATTCTTTACTCTCCGTTTACCTAGAACGCGCCAATTCCCACATTGCTCTGGAGCGCTACGCATCGGCTCATTTTACCCTGGATTCGGCCCTTCAGCGAGCGGCATTTCGCCCCGAATTGGTCTGTCTGATGGTGGATAATGTCTTTCAAAACTACTTCCAGCAGGAAGATCTGACCCTCTTTTACCTCAAAAATACCCAGCGGGAGGAGGGACGCAACCTCACGGTAATCCGGCATCCCGATCGTATGCTCCAAAAACTGATTAAGGCATATCCGGAGTCCGGTTATGCCTATAAACTCCTGGGGGATTTTCAGCGACTTTCCCTGAGAGAGGGTATCAAAAACCCATTGGGGAATCCCGAACCCACCTGGGTTGTCCGGGACCGGATTTACGCCTACTACTCTCGTGCGGGTCAGTTAGGTTTCCGGGATACCGGGATGAATCGCTGGATGGGGGAATACTTTTTGGCGGGCGAAAGACCGGCCATGGCCATCTCGTATTTCGAAAAAAATGTCTTTGAAGAAGGTGGGGATCCCCTCAGCAACTTCTACCTCAGTCGCATCTATTTTGCCGACAAAAAATACAGCGAGGCCTATTCTTATGCGCTGGGGGCCATGAAGCAGGACAGCATGCTGGCCCTCTACCAGCAGTATGAGGCCGCCCGGATTGCCGCCCAGAGTTTTTTCTTTTTGGGCGAAACAAATAAATTTCTCAGCTACACTAACAAATGCCTGAATTTGTTACCCGGAAAGCAGGATGCCTACCTGGATTTGATAGGTTATTTTGCAAATCAATTGGCGGATCGCCGGGTTGAGAAACTTTTCAGGCAAATGCTTCTGGAGAATTCCTATCAATTTCGCGGTTTTGAGGCCCTGGAAAAACACGCGCTCAAAACGGGGAACTACGACTTTGCCGAGGATTTGTTAGAAACTCTCCTGGAACGCTTCGAATACTCGGATGAGGCTCTCGGACACATTTACCGATGCCGTGGAGACCTTGCCAGTCAACAGGGAAATGCCGGTGAGGCGCGGCGCTTCTGGGATATCAGCCGTAATTATTACTACCGCTTCCTTCCCGAAGACGACCCGGTTTTTCGGCAAATCGGCCAGCTGGACCGGTTAAATTAGATGAGCGGGCTTCTGTGGTTTTTTGAAATTTTTTATTCGTTAGGTTTGTGGTCTTGCTTATTTTTGATCTGAACAAAAACTTTATTTGCCTTTTTGAATATCATGCCCGGTGGACCCTGTTTTAGATTTTTTATCTTTTTTGCTTTTTCCCTCTCTGTGAATTTGTTAGGACAGGCGGGCTGGACCCGCTTGCCCACTTCGTTTTCCCTGGACTTGCACAGAATTGCCTTTTCCGATTCGCTGAACGGATGGGTGGTGGGAGATGCCGGATTGGTCCTGCATTCCCCGGACCGGGGAAGCACTTTCATCCGGCATAGTTTCCCGGACAGCATCCTGCTGCTGGATGTTGCCACTCAAAGTCGCGACACCCTGGCCATATTGGGACACCGCTATCCCGACGGCACCGGGACCCCATACGGCACCTCTCTGTATCTCAGCAGCGACGGCGGCAATTCCTGGGCGGAAAGATTCTTCCCGGAACATTATTACTTTGCCATCACCTTTCAACAAAATGGCCCGATCTGGATGGGGGGCGAGTTTGGCTATCTGGCCAGTAGCGGGGACTGGGGCCAAACCTGGGAAGAGCCCTTTATCGACTCCACCGGATTTGCCTTTTTTCCGCTCCGGCGCATCAAATTCTTCGATTCGCTCAATGGAATGGCTTTTGGCGGCGCCCTGGATATCACCGGGGTTGTCTGGCAAACCCGGGATGGGGGGCTCAGTTGGACGGTGGCGGATCCCGGTCCGGAGCCGGTTTTGGGGATGCATCGCTTCGACGCCCTAAATTACCTGGGGGTGGGCGGGGATTTTGATCAGGGTTCGGGGATGATCCGCTCCAGCGACGGGGGAATAACCTGGGAGGACACTTATCTGGGGATTTTCGGGGAAGCCAGCGCCCTCTCTTTTCGCACTGCAACCGAAGGTTGGGCGCCGCTGGGTTTCGACCAAACCCTGATGAAAACCACCGATTCCGGCGAATCCTGGGAGGTG
>JAGRBF010000112.1 GCA_020434205.1 Calditrichota bacterium
CCAGATGCAGGGTCGCCCGACGGTTGGGGGGAACCGGAACGGCAAAGGAACTCACCGCCGGCCCTTGTTCGTCGAGGTCCTCGTGATAAATGCCGGTGAGGGTCATCCCCGCCAGGCTGCGGCTGTATTTCACCAATACCGCCGGGTTGGCGCCCCACCACAACTCGGGACCGAAGGCCACCTTCAGACCGTTCAGCGATTTTTTGCCGGCCATCTCAAAACCCACCGGCGCAACCCCGTTGTAAATGTCGATATTGGGGCCGTAATTGGCCTCCGGATAGAGACCGAAGAAGTCTCCCTCGTATCCCCAGTGGTAATGGCCGGTCCGATAGAATCCTTCCAGATCAAACAAATCGGCGTTCCAGCTGACGTTGGCTTTGTAAATCCGCACCCGGTTGAGCGAGGTCAGGGCCAGCTCTCCCTCATCGGTCCGCACTTCCCGGATCCGGCCGGCGTTTTCATAGAAAATCTCGTCGATCGGATTTTCGGCGACGTTGCCCAGCACGTTAAAGGAGACCGTTCCCCGTACACTTTCGGTCGGTTTGGCCTCGATATCCGTAAAAAAGGACTGCATGTGGCCAAAACCCAGCTCGTTGGGATAAGCCCTTTCGTTGGGATCGGCATTGTCGGGCGTGGTAATCTTGTCCCCACCGGTGCTGTAGGTGGTAAACTCCATGCGCGCCCCGCTAACCCGGATTTTCCCACCTTGCTGAGCATCCAGGGCCGCTTTGTCGCCCCGGGCCTGCAGGACGGCATCCATCACCTGGATATCGCGGAAGTGGTTTTCGATGGCGGACAGGCTCATGCCCGCGGCATAAGGATCGAAATGGTGGACCTTGGCGAGGGCGTAATAGGCGGCGCGGGGGTAAAGCTCATACAGTCCCAGGGCGCTGGTGGGCCCTTTGGCGCAGATCCCGAACCATTCCTCGTTCATGTTGTTGCGCCCCTCGGCAAAGTCGGACTGGTAGCCGCCATTGGACCAGGAGGCATTGTTATCGTGAACGCTCAGGTTCTCGGTTTGGCCGTATTTCCACCAACCATCGCTGAACTGAAAGGTAAATCCGCCGATCGAATTGCCCGCTTTTCCCAACCCGCTGGCGTTTTCGTAGATCTCCTTCCAGTTACCCACCAGATATTTGGCCTGCGCGGCCTGGTCCTCGCGGTTTTCCAGGGCGTTGAAGGCGTCCGAACCGAATTCGGTAAAAAGAATGGGTTTGTTCAGCTTATCCTTGACCACCTGAAAGGCGTCGCCAAAAGAGATGCCCCGATACATGTTGGTTCCGTAAATGTCCACATCCTGACATTCCTCGGCGATAATGTCGATGAAGAGCACGTCGCCGTTGCACATGGCGATGGGCACCGAGGTGTCAATTGCCTTCATGGCGACCGCCGCCTGGTTGAAAACTTCGTACATGTGGCGGGCCCGAATGGTGGACTTGCGGTCCTCCAGGGGAATATCTTCCGTTTCCGCTCCTTCCCAGAAAAGGCCGTAGTTATTTTCGTTGCCCAACAGATACATCAGCAGTCCCGGCACC
>JAGRBF010000703.1 GCA_020434205.1 Calditrichota bacterium
GCATCTCGTTTAAATTCCAGATTGGCCTTATCGCGGAGGATATCCACCACTTCGACTTCAATGTCGAAATGGTATTTTTTCATTTCCTGGATGAGGTGCGCTTTTAAATCCGGCTCATGGCCCATACATACCAGCAATAAACGCTCAACCGGCCGGGTGGGGTGTTCTCCCTTCCTTTTTTCAAAGGTTCGCATATCAAAGCCGGAGATCAGGTCGTTGAGATCGGCGCGGGTGGCAATGCGGTTGACCGGCATAATTTTGACCATGCGCCCATCTTTTTCCCCGTCGTAAATGGAGCCACCGGGAACGGGTTGGATTTCCAGGGCCTCCATAAGCAATTCTTTGGCCTGAACCGGATTGCGGAAAATGTCGTAATGGTTTACGTTATAAACGGAGAAGCCGGTATAGAATTTTTCAATGACCTCTTTTCCCTCACTTTCCGGGGAATCTTCATCCTTTCCGTAAGGAGCCGTTTCTTCAGCGACCTTCAATAACTCCCCATTATTCTTTTCCTTGGGATTTAATTCCTGGGCAACCTGGATGAGGCGCTTGGTGGTGGTTTGAATCGCTCCCAGGTTGATATCCGCCCCAATAAATCGGCGGCCAAGTTTCATTGCCACGGCCTGAGTAGTTCCGGAGCCCATAAAACAATCGAAAACCAGATCCCCAGGCTTCGAAGAAGCATTGATAATTCTTTCAAGAAGTCTTTCGGGTTTTTGAGTAGGATAGTTGGTCTGCTGATCAGACCAGGATACAACTGGTTGAATATCGTCCCACCAAGATTGTACATCTCTCCCTACCATTTGATCCAAGTATTGCTTTTTTCTAGGAATGCCATTAGTTGTATAATAAATGAGTCCCAAATTATCAAGCTCTTGCATTGTAGAAATTGGACATCGCCATATCCCTCTGACCCCTTTCCATTCATAGTCATATCCACCACCACTTAGACCGGCAGCGGAAAGATCCCCCGACTTAAATCTCCTGCCATCAGAATCATAGTAATTATAGTATCTCTCTATATACCATTCTTCGTAATCAGTTTTAGGCTTTGACCAAATAATGTTCTCATTTTTGTTTTTTTATAAAATATTATCATGAACAATCCCAAACGTCTCCGAATCGCTATGGGCAGAGGTTCTTTTCCAGACAGATTCACTTCTAAAGTTATCGGGACCCATTATTTCTTCCAAGAGACACCTTAAGAAGTGACTTTTATGCCAATCGCAATGAAGAAAAATACTACCATCTTCAGCAAGCAATTCTCTCAATAAGATGATTCGCTCGTACATAAATTGCAGATATTCGTCATTCGTCCATATATCTGTATATTGTTTTTCTTCAAAAGCTTGAAGATCATTTGTCAAACGATTTCCTTGAACAGTAACCTTCTTTTTGTAAACCGCTTTCGAGTCGAAGGGTGGATCTATATAGATTAGCTGCACCTTTCCCCGATATTTCTTGAGGAGGTGGCTCATTACCTGGAGGTTATCCCCCCAATAGATTTCATTGAGCCAACCCTCCACCAACTGCCCATATTGCTCTTTAAGCTGGGCCGGGTAAAATTGTGTGGAACGAAAGGGGCGTTTGCCCTTCC
>JAGRBF010000113.1 GCA_020434205.1 Calditrichota bacterium
GTTTTATTTGTCATCCCGGCAATCTTTAGGCCGGGATCTATCGGGACGTTGGGTATGGACCCCGGCCCAAAAGCATGCCGGGGTGACGGTCTAGAGGTCCCAACCAGACCAAGCCTAATTGACGGACCACTAGGGCGTGTCAAATGTGGTATGTCTCGTTGAAGGGATTCAAAATCGTGTTGTCACTCCGGCGAAAGCCGGAGTCCAGAGCATGAGGCCCGCTAATCTGGACCCCGGATCAAGTCCGGGGTGACAGATTGATTCGCCTACTGACCTTTGCACGCTTGACACGCTAACGGGTGTGTTGGCAATTATCAAAATTCACCAAAATTCACTAAATTTTCTAATTGTACACACGGCCTAAGTTTTTCCTTCAGAAGTTCTCACGACCCTCCGAAATTTATATACATACCGTTATCAGCCTGAAACGTCCGGGCAGATCTCCGGAAGCAGACCGTAGCCATTTCGGGGATAAGACGTTATCAGCCGGTAGTCATCCTGCAGTATGGCAATGGCAATATTGGGGAAACAAAGGATTGGGCACCCTATGCAACACGGTTTTTATCCCTTCGAAGATCTCCGGACCAACTGTCTGACCACCCTGCTGGGGGCTCTCCTGCTTTGCCCGAGCGCGGGAATTCCCGGGGAACCGGACGGCAGAACCCTCCCGGCGACGCCCTTACCGGTATCCCGCTATTCGACCGCAGCAGACCTGCAATCCCTGCATCAGGGGATGGCTTTGGTCGATGCGCAGGACAGCGAATATTCCGGGGAAATTGTGGTGACCGGTCTGATCCGCCTTCCGGTTTCGCCAACTTTTTTGGCAAGCCATTTTCCCGATATCCTGCACAATGCCGGTAACCGGGGCAGCGGCAAATTCACCTATTTCTCAGAAACGCCGGCCGTGTCCGATCTGGCCGGATTCTCCCTCCCCGCAAATGATCTGGACGATCTCCCCGACTGCCGGGAAGGGTCCTGCAAACTGAAGCTGGACCGGGCAATGATCGCCGCCTTTGAGGCCTTTTTTGCACAGGACTCCCCCGACCGGGATGCCGGTGCTAACGCCCTTTTCCGGCAATTGGCGATCGATTATTTGGGCAGGGTTCAACGGCTGGGCGACCAGGCGCTAATCAACTATTACGACCAGGGGTCGGCCTTTTCCCTGCAGGCACTTTTACCGGAAATCCGCACCAGCCGGGGTTTGCAAACGCCCATTCCCGACCTTTTTATGGAAACGGCCGGAATCCCCCTGCCGGAAAATCCGGAGACCCGATTTTTCTGGCAAGAAGTGGATTTTGGGGTCAAACGCATCGTCTTCAGCATCAACCGGATGATGATCTTCGATGCCAACGGAGATAACCTGCCCGATTGTTTTGTGATCGAGCAGCTTTATGCCAACCACTATTTTGAGGGAAGCCGGGAAAGTTACCGGATTCTGCCGGAGGGCGATTCCGCTGATGGCAGTTGTTACCTGGTCTACACCAATCGCCTTCACATAGACGCCCTGCGCCAGGGCGGTTTTTTCAGCAACTTCATTCGCCGAAAGCTGAAAAAAGAGCTGCGGAATTATATCGCCGAACATCTCTCCACCCTGTCGGGCATGGCGCATCAGCGGCTGATGGCCACCCGATAATTCGCTCTCCCCAATTTGGGGTATGGACATCGCCCCAAAATCTCCCTACCATAAATCTCTCCCTGTTGCCCCGGCACCTGGTTGCTTCAGGAAGGGGCGCCCGGCCATCTTTCGGCCAATCAAATCTCATTTTTGAAACGGCATCACGATGATTTTATTCCGCGCCATCCTGATTTTGATGCTTTCCTCGGTTGTAATCCGATTAAGCGCCTATCCCGGCCCCCCGCGCTTTGCCCATTTATCCCTGAACGAAGGGGTTTCCAACAACCTGGTTTACGCCATGGCCCAGGACCATCACGGATTTATGTGGTTCGGCACCTTGTATGGGCTGGTGCGCTACGACGGATACCGCTACGAGGTGTTCCAGCACGATCCTCAGGATCCTGCCAGCATTTCCTTCGACGATATCATCTCCCTCAAAGCCGATACCGACGGGCATTTGTGGGTGGGCACCTGGGAAGGGGGCCTCAATCGCCTGGACCTGAGCACCGGGAAATTTTCCCGTTTTTTTCATGATCGGGGCGATTCCGCTTCTCTGATCGACAATTCGGTATATGCCATTGCGGAAACGGGCCAAGGGGTTTCCCGCGAGCTTTGGTTTGCCACCCACCGCGGACTATCCCGGCTACGCCCCAACGGCACCGCCCGGGAATCCTTTCGCACCGTGCCCGCAGCGCATTTGCCCAGCACGGTGGTGCAAAGCCTGCTAACCGATTCCCGGGGCACCCTCTGGATCGGCACCGCCCGCGGCCTGACCCGTTTCCGGGATGGGCAATTCCAAAAAATCCCCCTTGCCGAAACCCCGCAGATCCTGGACCTCGCGGAAACCCCGTCCGGACATCTGCTGGCCGCCACGGCCCGCCACGGCCTGCTGGACCTGGGACCCGTCGAGAACCTTTCCGGGGCCGCCGCACCACTTTTTGCCGGCCAGTTGCCGGCAGCGGGGATTGCGGCCATCGCCATTGATAAGGAGGGCAGCCTGTGGCTGGGCACCCCCAGGGGGTTGGTCCGGATCCGCAATTTTGAAAAAAGTCCCGCCCCGGCCGAACTTTTCCGGCACGATCCGGACGCCCCGGGCAGCCTCAGCAGCGACCACGCCAACCAACTTCTGGTGGACAACACCGGGATTCTCTGGGTGGGCAGTTATTACGGCGGCGTGGATTATTACGCGCCGGAGATCCATAAATTCGGGGCATTTTCGACCGGGAATGGCAGGCGAACAACTTTGCCCGGAGGCCAAATCCGCGCTTTGGCCCAGGATCGGGATGGCGCGGTTCTGGTGGGCACGGAGCGGGGACTGGCGGTATTTCCGGCGGGATTTCCCGAAAGTGAGTCTCCGCCGGCATCAGCCATCTTACTGGCCGGCCAGCCGGTTTCCGCCCTTTACCCGGACCCCCATGGAGAGGGGAAGCAGATCTGGGCGGGAACGGCGGGCAACGGGGTTTATCGCATAACGCTTTCCGGAAAAGGCCCGCCGCGCACCGAACCGCTTTGGGGAGATCAACCGGTGATACCGCCCCACATTTCCGCCCTGGCCGGGGGCAAAAATGCGGGCGAATTGTGGGTGGGAACCGCACAGGGTATTTACCGCCTGGATGTTTCCGCAAAGGCCCCGCACCTTACCGGGCGTTTCCTTCATTCCCCGGAAGATTCCACCTCCCTCCCCCATTCCTGGGTTACCACCTTGTACCGGGACAGCCGGAACCGCCTTTGGGCCGGCACTTACGGTGGCCTGGCGCGGCTGGATTCCAGCGAA
>JAGRBF010000114.1 GCA_020434205.1 Calditrichota bacterium
CGGCAATCTGCTCGCCCTGAAGGGATATTTCGGTGGTGTCGATTTGCACCAGCAGCTCCCCGCGGGACACCAATTGTCCCTCGGAAACCGGCCGGGCCACCAGTTCACCGCCACTCAGCGCGGGAACCCGCACCACGGTCCCCTCGACAATCGCGCTGTAATGAGCGGTCTCCGGGCCATTCTCACAGCCTGCGCTCAAAAGGGTTAACACGAAAATTACCAACAACTTTTTCATAAGGTCCTCGGGATTTTGAAGGCACATGGTTACATGATTTTTTGGCTTCGCCAAATGTATCGAAGTGTCGGGGTGCTGGGGGGTCGGAGTATAGCAGGGGTTTTACCCCCATACCTCGACACCCCCATACCTTCTCGCCGTTTCGCTATTTCGCCAGCTTACCGATATCGCCGGTGGCGAACATCAGCTGAAGCAGATCCTGCTGCACGGCAATGCGGGCCCGCTGGGCTTCCAGCTCGGCCTCCAGCAGGGTGGATTCGCTATCGTCCAGGGTTAACTGATCGATTTGCCCCTCCCGGTAGCGGGACTGGGCCAAATCCCGGCGAAGGTGTTCCTGGGCAACGATTTTTTCCTGAATCGCCAGTTGCTTCTGCCCGCTCTGCCAGCGGCGGTAGGCAGCGTCCACCTGCTGGCGGATGCCGTCCTTCAGCTCCTGGCCGGCCAGGTCGATCTGGCGATTGGCCAGGGTATTCTGGCGGGCCATATTGCGGGTTTTCCCCCAATCCCAGAGCTGCCATTGCACCTGTACCCCGGCGGTGGCGTAGCCCATCCACTGGTCGCTGAACATATCCGCTCCCGGACGCCCGTAATGCCAGGCGGCCTGACCGTAAACCTGAGGCCACAGCGCCGAGCGGATGGCACCCAGACGCGCCTCTCCGGCCTGTCGCCGCGCGGCCAGGGCCCCCATTTCCGGGCGCTGCTGCAGGGCCCTTTCCCGACATGCCGCCAGGGTCCCGGGATCGGCGGCCGGCAGGCGAAAATCGGCAAAGGCGTTCGGCGGCGTTCCCTCACCCCGAATAAGGTCCCAGAACTGTTGGGTTTGCACGGCCCGGTCGTCCTCAAGACGTTGCAGTTGAAGGGTGAGGCTGAGCAGGCGGTTGGCCGCCACCAGGGTGTCGAAGGGAACCAGCTGATCCGCCGCCAGCAAACGGCGCATGTATTCCAGTTGCCGCCGGGTGCGGGTGAGCCCCTCCCGGATGGTGGTTTGGGTATTGTTGATCAATTGAAGGCGGGAAAAACTAAGGCCCACTTCCAGCAGCAGCTGATTTTCCCGGGCGCTCAGATCCAGGCCGGCCGCTTCCGTTCCCCGGTGGGCGGCCCTCAGGAGACTGCGGTTTCTGAAACCGGTGAACAAAGCCTGGCTGGCCTGAATCGCCACGTCGTATTTGTCCTTCACCCCCACTTCCAGGCCGGATACCCCGGGCAGGTTAACCGGGAGATTCAGTTGCGGCAATTCCGAGGTATAGGAAAGGCCGGCCACCACTGCCAGGCTGGGCAGCAGGCTGCTGCGTTCGATCTCGACCTGCTTTTGGGTGGATTGCAGAACGGCTTTTTCCCGCTGCAGGGACAGGTTTTTTTCCAGGGCCATTTTCCAGGCATCTTCCAGCGAGAAGGCGCTCTGGGCAGCGGCGCTCAGGGTGAACAGGATCAGCAGAACAAGATATTGGGTCATCTCTTTCACCTTTCGGCCGGTGGGTTACCGGTCCAGATAAGTATCGATAAAGGCCATGATGTGTTGCTTGCGGGCGGTCAGGAAATCCGGATCCTCCGGCCTCAGTTCCGGGACCACCCGGGTGAGCAGCGGCCGGGCGATAAAGGGATAAATACACATTCCCATCAGGCTCAGGAAAAACTGTTCGGGGTTCGGGATGGGATTTCCGGAGGTGGTTTTACCGGTGCGCAGCACTTCCAGGAGGGGAACGCTTTGGAAGCCCATCTCCTGGAATTTTTCCTTCAGGATGCGGGACATTTCTTCTCCGCCCTCGCGGATTTCCCACATGATGAAGCTGATCAGGCGGGGATTCCCGGCAACGATATCCATGTAGCGGTCCACGAAACCATAGAGTCCGGAGCGCAGGTCCTGCCCAACCACCATAGCCTCCAGCATTCCGGAGAAAAGAATTTTGGCCTGACTGGCAAATACCCGCTGATAGAGCAGGATTTTGGAGCGAAAGTAATAGTGCAGGAGGGCCTTGTTGATGCCGGCCCGGTCGGCAATTTCCTGCATGCGCGCCCCGCTTTTTCCTTTTTCGAGAAAAACGTCGGTGGCCGCCTCGATAATTTGCTGTTCGGTTTCGTTTTGAAGTTCCGGCATTTCAACCATTCGGTTTAACTGTTTGGTTAAACTTTTTAGTAAACTATCGGCGAAAAGCGGATTTGTCAAGATCTTTTTGAGAAGGCATAAAAAAAGCCCATTCCCCGAAGGTTTAACCTCGGGGAATGGGCCGTAAGGGCGGGTGTTAAACCCGCCCTTCACATCAGCTTTAACTTACTTCAGCAGAATCAT
>JAGRBF010000115.1 GCA_020434205.1 Calditrichota bacterium
CCATCGCGGTGGTCAGCTATCCCATTCTGGTGGGCATGATGTTGCTCACCGAAGAGTTTATTCTGGTGATCTACGGAGACGCCTGGACCGCCACCATTACCCCGCTGCGCATCATGTGCCTGGCCGGCATTTTCGTCTCCTTCGACCCCCTGCTCAGCTCGGTGCTCACCTCCGCCGGATTCGTAAAATACTCGGCTTACCGCCAGATCTTTGAGGTGGCCCTCCTGGCGGTGGCCTGCTATATCGGGAGTTTCTGGGGTATTACCGGGGTGGCCTGGGCCACGGTGGTCCTGTCCGTGGCGGTGGTGCTGATCATGATGCAACTGCTCAAGAAAATGAGCCGCATCGGCTGGCGGGATTACCTCCAACCCCAAACCGGAGCGCTGATCGCCGGAACAGTTATGAGCATCGTGGTTCTGCTGGCCCGCTGGCTCTGGCAGCGTTTTCTGCCCTACGAACCGTTTAGCGGCCTGTTTGTGCTGACCGGGCTGGGCGCCCTCACCTATACCGGAACCCTGCTGCAACTCAATTTCCCGGAATTGGCCGACATCAAAACCGAGATCCGCGAGGGAGCCGCCAAAGTGCTCGGCAAATTAGCCGGAAAAGGCCGGCGCGGCAAGGAAGGGGACCCCGAGTGAAGGTGCGTTTGATAACGTCTGGCGCGGAGCTGGCGACCCTGAAAGATGCCTGGGAGCAGCTTCTCGCCGCGATTCCCGCCCCGGGCATCTGGCAAAGTTTCGAGTGGTTCGACCACTGGCTGGGCAGTTGCGAAGGGGATTGCCGGCCGTTTGTGATGGTGGCGGAAAGCGGGGGAGAGGTTCGTGCCCTCACCCCCCTGGTGATGCGCTCCGGGCGCCTGGCCGGGCGCCGGGTCCAAAACATCGAGGGCATAACCACGGATTTCCCCAATACCCCGGTATTGTGCCGTCCCGGAGACCGCCAGGCGATGTGCGCCGTAGCGGATTTCCTGAAGGCCGGCCGGCCGCATTGGGACCGCATTTTGGTGCGCCATATCGATTCCGCCCAACCCCTGGTGGGAGAATTCCTCACCTGCCTGGAGAAACCATTGCCCTGGCATTTTCTGGAGAACAGCAATCAGTCGCCCTACATCCCGGTAACCGGCGATTGGGATGGGTATTTCCGGGGCCTTTCCGGCAATTTTCGCCGCACCCTCAAAAATAAAAGCAACCGTTTGGCCCGCAATGGGGCTCTGGAAATCCGCCGCTACGATTCCCCCCGGAACCTCGCCGAGGGTCTGGAGGCCGCTTTTGCCGTGGCGGAGCGCAACTGGCAGGGGCAGCAGGGCTCCGCCGTTTCCTCCCCGGGACAGGCCGCCTTTTACAGGCCCTTTGCCGGGCAGGCCGCCCAAAAAGGCCAGCTGGCCCTCTATGTCCTGTTTGTGGCGGAGGAGCCGGTGGCCTTCGAATACAACATCGTTTTCCGGGAGCGGGTTTTTTCCCTGAAATGGGGCTACGATCCGCGCTTCGGCGAGTTTTCCCCGGGGGCTTTGTTGAAAGAGGCCGCCCATCGCGATTTTTTTGAAGAAGGGGTTGCGGAGATAGATTTACTGGGCTCGGCGGATTTTTTTAAGCTGCGCTGGACGGATCAGATACGACCCTACCGGGATTTGCACATCCACTGCGGGGATCCGCGCCTGTGGCCAGTGTATTATTACCAGGCGGCGCTGTTGCCGCAACTGCGGCGCGCCCGCGCCCTCAAGAACTATTTGACGGGAAGTTTAAGCAAGGGATTGCCGTTTTTCTCCGGCAAAGGATAGGCGGGGTGGGTTCCGTTGATCAATCGGCGGATCCCGCTTTTGGTATGGTTGAAGGTCTCTTTGGCGATCAGGGCGTTTTTGCCGGCCCGGGTAATCCCCACATAAGCCAGAAGCATGTTGCGGGTGTGTCGGGTCCAGCGGAATTTATAGGTTTCTTCGCCGCGCATAAAGTCGAATCGTTTTAGTTGCCGGTCGTGGGCGTATTCGATAGCTTTGCTCATCAACACCATTCCCACGCTATGCGGTTCCCAGACCGGATCCAGACCCGCCTGAAAATAGAAAAGCTCCCCGGCAAATTCGAAACAATACAGGCTGGCCACCACCTGTTTCTCGTGGGTTAACTCAAAGAGGCGCAGGATGTTTTGTTCCTGAAAAATCCGGCTGATCTGCCCGTGAAAAACCTTGCGGGAATCCCGGTTGAACTTGCTCTCCACCCGCTTGCTGGCAAACCGTTTTTCGTGCAAACGGAACAGGGTTTCCATTTCCTCAGGTACTTCGGCAGGGTTTTCGACCAGGCGGAAGCTGTTGCCGGTACTCTCAAAGAACTTTTTGCGACGCCGTTTGACCTGCTGGCGCATATTGCTGCTCAGGTTTCCCAGAAAATCTTCCCATTTTCCGTGAACCGGGACGAACGGGCAGATGCGGTGGTGCTGGTTATAAAAGCGGCTTCTGGTTTTGGAAGCGATGTTTTCCAGGGTTTTCAGGAGGGGATTATCCTCCAGAATATTGGCGCAGAGAATGAGGTCGATGGGGAACTGTTGCTGCCGGAAGAGAAACTCGAAAAGCTGGGCCGGCAAACGGGGATCACCGGGATTTTCCTGGATAACGGTCAGGTAATCGCTGGATTCGTATTCGCTGCCCAGGAAGGAAAATACGGCAATGCGCATCCCCATGTGGCGCTGGTAGGCGATATAGCCCGGCAGAAGCCCCACCAGCTTTTCGCCGTCCCAAGCGGCAAGAATGAGCAATTGTTTGCCGTCCTGCGGGGAATTGAAAACCGTCCACCAGGTGTACATCCATTCCCAGGTCAGAAAAGGGCTGGCAATATTGGAATTCGCGAGCAGCCCGGTCCAATGGTCCCGAAGCTGCATGAAGCGATCATTACTGGTGATCGCCTCAATGGCAAAAGACACACATCCTCCTGTTCCCTCCCTCAAGCGGAAGCCCTTCACTGGATTTCCGGCCCACAATTAGTGCTGATGTTACCCCATTAACCACGGCGTCGCGAAGAACACCGCGGTTTTTGTGAGCTCAGGCGATGGTTTCTGATTTTACCCCGGTTTTTTTGGCGAGACTCTGGACTTCGGGTGCCCGTTTGGTATCAGAAAGGCCTGCGCAACATCAGTTCGTCTTTAGAATTCCCGCACCAATACTATCGGCAGGAATTCTGAAAAATCACCCCATTTGGTGATTTACCCAATTCCGTTCTACTGCGGCTAAATGTTGGTTTTCTCTGGCGGAATGCCCAACCTGATTGAATCTATCTTTCCGCCCCCTTCTCCGCGTGATCTCCTTCACGCCGGGCCAATTTGATTTTTTGGAAATCCCCTTTTTTCCGGCCTGATAAAGGTTTTCCGGGGAAATGAAAAAAAAAATCGGTCCGGAATGAGCCCTAATGGCCAGATCCTGCGCCTTATCTAACAAAGCACGGATTTAACCGGTCTACAAAACCCTATCGAAGGAGGCAACATGAAAACCTGGATCAATGCTTTTCTGCTTTTGGCGCTGGCCGTCGTTCTCAGCAACTGTAGTGACGACCCGGCATCCCCGGCAAACCAATCGCCCACCATCACCTCGGTAACCGCGGACCTGACCAGCCTGGCGCCCGGGCAAACCGCCAATGTGACGGTGGTGGCCAGCGACCCGGACGGCGATAACCTGTCCTATTCCTACACCGCTGCCGCCGGCAGTGTGATCGGCAACGGGGCCACCGCGGTTTTTACCGCCGGCGCCACCCCGGGCAATGCCCAGGTTACGGTTTTGGTTAACGACGGGCAGGGGGGCAGTGTCAACGGATCGGTCGCCCTTACCATCGTTCAGCCGGCGCCGGTGATCAATATTTCCGCTCAGGTGGTACCCCTGGTGGGCGGCGGCGAATGCCTCACTTTTACCGCGGTGCCTCAGGAAGAGCTGATTTTCAACAGCGTGAAGATCACCAACCCCATCAACGAATTCATAACCTTTAACATCGGCGGGGTAACCATCATTTCCGGCCAGGCAGTGGACCTGCAGGACCCGGGCATCTGCTACATCAAGCGCAGCGGTGTCTATCGTTTCGAATTTACCGGTCAACGTCCCGGTGGCGGCGCCTTTACCGCGACCTCCACTTATACCCAGCTATAAAATCCCCTTAAACACCTCCAACGCGCCGCCGGCAGGCTTTCTGGATGCCGGCGGTGTTTTGGGGTTAGGTCATCAGGAAATTCAGCAATACCCACAGCAAAAGAACCCCCAGAAATCCTGTTACGGGCAGCACCCATTTGGAGAAGGTGAGGCCCTTGCGCAGAACCAACCCCATCAGCCGGATGTCCGGGTCCTCACTTTTTTTGAACCACAATTTCAGTTGTTGGGCGGTCTCCTGGGGGTAAACCCGATCGAGGGCGATCAACAGGCGAAGGTTGGCCACCAGACCCCGGTAGAAACCCGGCACGAAGAAATAGAGGGGGAAGAAGAACAGACAAACCAGTCGCCAGATGCCCCACGAATGCGGTTGGGCGCCATGGATCTTTTGCCAAAGTTCCGGGAAATAGGTGTATTCAAAATCCGGCTTCTCATCGGGTTTTGCGTATTTTTCCCCTTCCATGAGGCGCAGTCCGAAAAGGGCCAGAAATCCCCCCTGGGAAACCCGCCGGGTGCGATGGGTAAACCACGATTTTACCAGGGTTTTTTCCAGCTCGACCGGCTGGCGCTCCAGATCGAAAGGTTTTTCCTCAAAATCGCCATAGGGATGGTCTTCGTAGGCCTTTTTGATCCCCACTACTCTGCGTTTTTCCTGGGCTTTGCGTTCCAGCAGGTAAGTCTCGATCAGCCCGTCCAGGGTAAGAACCAGGTGTTGCGGTTCCATTTCCTTGAGCAGCAAATGGGCGTAATGCTCCACGGTGTAAAAATCGCGGCGAAACTGCTCCCGTCCAGCAATGCCCACCGCCTTTCGCAGGGATTCCGTGAGGGCCTCGCTCTCCGGCTTTTCCCAGAAACGCCGCCGGTAGCGATCCCAAAAATGGATCGGTTTATCCTGATAAATTTCCGAAAGGGCGGAGAAGGCCTCCTGAATGGCCTGGCGGTAGCGGGCGATATCCGCAGCGCTGTACTCCGGAGCGGGCAGTTTAAAATAAAGGTTGCCGTAAACGGCGATCAG
>JAGRBF010000116.1 GCA_020434205.1 Calditrichota bacterium
GTAACCTCGCTAATCGCTGCTCGCTGATCGCTGATCGCTACTCGCTGATCGCTGCTCGCTGCTCGCTACTCGCTGCTCGCTAATCGCCCTTAAAGTTCGGGTTGTGAAACTGTAATTTGCGGGAATACTGATATGAACCGGACCGATAACATCTTTTCCATCGTTGTGATATTGCTGGTTATGCAGGTGGGCGGCCTCCTGGCTCAGGATGCCCAAACCGTGGTCGACCGCTATCTGGAGGCCATCGGGGGAGCGGCCTCCTGGCGCGCCGTCAAAACCATGACCATCACCGGGGATTACAAAAGTTTCAGCGTTATCGAGCCTTTTACCCTTTACCGGGCCCGGGATAATCAATATCGCTTCGACCATCACCTCAACCGCAACAAGGTGGTGGTGGCCTGCGACGGCCGCAAAACCTGGCAGATCAACCCCCTTTACGACAGTGAGGCCCCGATGTGGATTCCCAACGGGGACAGTCTGGTGGTGCTGCGGGACGCCCCCATCGAGCCGGTGTTTCTGGACGCCGCCTCCAAAGGGCATCGCATTAGCTACCTCGGAGAAGAAGAAATCGACGGGCAGGGAGCCCAGGTGCTTAAAATTGCCCTGGCGGACAGCAGCGAAGAGGTGTGGTATTTTGATCGGGAAACCTTCCTGCCGTTCAAAATGAGCGGCAGCACCTACGATTTCGGCCGAAAAGTGCCGCTGGAGACCTTCTTTACCGATTATCGACGGGTCGGCGAGGTGATGATCCCATTTGTGGTTGAGCAGGAATTTGAGACCCGTTATCGCGTTTATACCCTGGCGTCGGTGCGGTTGGACGAAACCCTGGCGGAATCCCTGTTCCAAAAGCCGGCGGAATAAGGGGTCCAGGCCTTTTTTCCCAGGAATAATCCCGTTTTTGCGGTACCATTATGCACCACTCCGGTTTTTTTTGTACTGTTTAGAAAAGACCGGGAGAAGTCGATAATGGTCTGAACCCCGTTATTTTCGACAATAACCGGAGGAGGAAAAATGCCGCACAAGGATTCCGGTATCGCCGCTTCATCCGAAACCGTTAGTCTTCAGAAAAAAAATGCTGAATTAAGGGCGGTTATTGAGAAGCTGCGCCAGGAACTGGCTGAAGCACGGTCCCAGGCCACCCCCCCACCGAAAATTACCCCTGCGCTACGCCTCAATAAAGCCATCCCCGAAAGTGAAATGGATCCGATGCGTTGGGATTCCCACGTGGTGGAGGGAATTCTGGAAAGTACTCTGGCCGGTTTTTGCGACTGGCGGATTCCCGAAAACAAAAAATACATGAGCCCCTCTTTTAAGGCCATTCTGGGATATCGGGAAAACGAGATTGCCGACGAGCCGGGCGCCTGGGAAACCCTGGTGCATCCCGAAGATTTGCCGGTCTTAATGGACAAACTTCAGGTGCATGTCGCTTCCGGTGGACAGTTGCCTTATGAGAGCGAAGCCCGCTATCTTCACAAAAAAGGGCACATCGTCTGGATCTATTGCCGGGGGAAGGTCATCGAATGGGGTCCGGAAGGACAGCCCCTGCGTATGATTGGCAGCCATCTGGATATTTCGCCCCTGAAGACCATCGAAGAACAGCTGATTTCGGTTTTTGAGAAATCTCCGCTCATCAAAATTGTGGTAAATGCTGAGGGCGTTGTTCAGATGGTGAACGAACGAGCGGTTCATAAACTCGGTTGGGAGAAAAACGTTTTACTGGGTAAGCCGGTCAGCGAACTGATTGCCGACATCGCCCCCCCGGCCCTGCGAAACCAGAACGGCGAAGGGGCGATCGAAAGCTGGTTTACCACCATTGTTACCCGGTTTTCCCGGAACGTGCCGGTGGAGGTGTACAGTTCAAATTATCAATTTCACGGGAAAGTGCTAACCAATCTGGTGCTGGTGGATCTTACCGAACGGCGTCGCCTGGAAACCGAACTGGAAAAGAGCCACATGCGCTTCCAACTGGCGGTGGAAGGGACCCGGGACGGGATCTGGGAATGGCGCAATATTTCTGAGGACCAGGAGTGGTGGTCGCCCCAGTATTATCGCCTGCTTGGTTATAAGGAAGGCGAGATCGAAGCAAATTTCTCCACCTTCAAGTCCATGCTCCATCCCGAGGATCTCGGGCCGACCCTCAAAGCGGTGGATGCTCTTTTTGAGCATGATGTGCCTTACGACGTGGAATATCGCCTTCGCAAAAAAACCGGGGATTATAACTGGTTTCGGGCCAGGACTACCCTGGTGCGCGATGAAGCGGGGAACCCTCATCGAATGGTGGGATCCCTGAGCGATATCCAATACCAAAAGGATACCGAAGAACGCCTCGCCCAGCAGGAAGCCTACATCAAGGAGCTGTACGCTATTTCGGCAACCCCCAATTTATCTCTCAGCGAAAAAATTCGCCGGGTTCTGGAGGTCGGGGACCGGGCCCTCGAAATGCCGCTGGGGGTTATGGCCTGGGTGCGCGGGGACCTGATCGATGTTTACCAGACCGTGGGCCCCTGGGAGCAAATGCCGGTTGGCAATTCCCTCACCCTTAAGGACAGCTATACCGAACTGGCCATTCAAGCGGGGGGGATGATCGCCATCGAAAACGTGGGCCAATCCCCCTACGCCTCCAGCGGGGCTTATCAAAAGCTCGGTCTGGAAAGCATTATCTTCAAGACCCTGGAATTTAACGGCACCGTCTACGGCACCCTGGGGTTTATCGACCTGAAACCCCATGAACATCCCTTCAATGAATTTGAAAAAGATTTTATCCGCCTGATGGGGGAATGGGTGAGTTTCGTGATTCGCCAGGAGGAGTTGGAGATCTTACAGAAAAAACAGACTGAGGATCTGGCCCGCTCCAACCGGGAGCTTCAGCAGTTCGCCTATGTGGCTTCGCACGACCTTCAGGAGCCGCTGCGGATGATCACCAGCTACTCGCAGCTGTTTGCCAAACGCTATCAGGATCAACTGGACGAAAAGGCCGATCGCTATATTACCTACATTATTGAGGGCGGTGCGCGAATGAAAAATTTGCTGGACACCTTGCTCAAATACTCGCGCCTGGGTAATATGGAGAGAAATGAGGCGCGTTTCGACGGTAAAAAAATGGTGGAAACGGCGCTGACCAACCTGGCCGTTTTAATTCAGGAATCGCGAGCCGGGATTCGGATAGGCGATATCCCCGAAATCTGGGGGGACGAATCCCAACTCACCCTTGTTATCCAGAATCTGGTTGCCAATGCCATTAAGTTTGTTCGGGATAAAACCCCGAATGTTCAGATCGAGGCGGAGGTGTCCGGGAAATACTGGTGTTTTTCGGTGCGGGATAACGGCATTGGAATTGCCCCGGAGCATCGGAAAAGGGTGTTTGAGGTTTTTGAACGGCTGAATTCCCGGGAAGAATTTACAGGGACAGGGATGGGCCTGGCTATCTGCAAAAAAATCGTGGAACAGCACGAAGGGGATATCTGGGTAGCCGAATCTTCACCGGAGGGAACGGTCATAAAGTTTACCCTTGGCAGAAAGTGACGGACGTTCATGTCTCAGTTTCCCAATGATAACAGTCCCTTTCGGATCCTGATGATAGAAGATAATCCGGCAGATGTGATGCTGACCCGGGATGTCCTGGAAGATGCCAAACTGCTGGTGGAGTTGGACAATGTCGAAAACGGTCCGGAGGCCCTGAAATACCTCAACCAGGAAGGGTCTTATGAGGGCCGCCCCCTGCCGGACCTGATCCTTCTGGACCTCAACCTCCCGGGCATGAAGGGCACCGAAATTTTGCCCCACATTCGCAATAACAGTCGCAGCAGCAACATTCCGGTGGTGGTACTCACCAGTTCGGCGGTGGATCAGGACATTCAGGAAGCCTACCACCAGGGCGCCAATTCCTTTATTACCAAACCGGCCGACCTGGCGCAATTTGCCAAAATCGTGGAAAGTATTGAGGAATTCTGGTTTACCATCGTCCGCTTGCCGACCCGCCGCAACTATTGAGAGGCGGGGCCCCCCGCAATTGCAGGTATGGCTCCGGACAAAAATAAAATTTTTCCTTAAACTTTTTTCTCATTCGCCGATGATCTGATAAAACGTTATTCTCATGGAAGAGGAGAACCAAGGTGGAAGGATCCAAAAATTTTAACGGGTGGCAAAAAGAGGCCATTCGTTTGTTATTGGTGGAAGACAATTTCGCCGACGCCTTTTATTTTAAGGAAATCATCGGGGAAAATCCGGACGTAGCCGTGACGATCTCCCAGGCTGGTAGCCTGGCTCAGGCCCGGGCTATCCTGCAAAATGCTCCCCAGTTCGATCTGATTTGCCTGGACCTGGGTTTGCCCGATGCCCGTGGCGAAGAAGTTTTGCGCGGAATCGAAGCGGTTAACCCCCGTATCCCGATCGTTATCATGTCCGGCTCGGAAGACCACCGTATCGAAGCCTGGCTGCGGGAAGGCCGTTTCAGCGCCCGCATTCACAAAGATAAACTGACCCTGGAGCTGTTCCTGGAAACGCTCGCCCAGGTGCTGGACCGCCAGGTTTTAGCCTGAAGCAGACCCCGGCGGTCTTTCGGACCGCCTTTTCATCTCCGCCCTGATAAAAACACCCCCTGAAGTGAAATCCGCCTCGCTTGTTTGTCGAAAAGCGCTTGGATTTTTTGGGCAACCGAGCCGATATTCCCAGCGTATCAATTGACTGCTACCGTGCACTTTCCTGCCGTCAGGAATGCTGCAGAGTTCAATTCTTCCGGAGGAATCACCATGGGATATCTGGTTGGCCAGGTTTTGCTGTGCTTGTTTGTGGCCGCTTTGCTGGGTTTTTTGATCGGCTATTTGCTGCAAGGGTTGCCGTACCGCCGGCGCATCGAGGACCTGGAATCCCGCCTGCAAGGGTGGGAAGGGGAATTGAATCCCCTCAAACAATCGGTCTCCGAACTCCCTGCCCGCATTAGCCATACCGAAAATGAAATCCATACCGGGATGCAAAAATTCCAGATCCAGATCAGCGAAATGGTGAAGGAGCAAAACCCGGACGATCGCCTCAGCGCCATGTCCGGGCGAATCGATACCCTTCTGGAAGATATGGCCAAACTCCGCGATGGCGGCGGGGTGCGGGAGCGTTTTATTGAGGTGGAATCCGCCCTGGCTTCCCTTCAGGAACGCTATCAGACCGAATTCAACAGCCGCATTACCCAACTGGCCGAGGACCTGCTGACCCTCCGCTCGGAAGTGCGCAGCGCCAGCGAAAGTTTCCAGAACCTCAACGAGGCCCGGGAGCGGCTCAACAAGCTGGAAACCCGCTATCGCGAGGACATTCTGGAGCGCAAAATGGTCCTGCGGGTGGAGGAAAACCGCCAGTTCCTCAGCACCCTTCACCAGGAGGTCAAACGGCTGGGAGAGGATGAATCCTTCGCCCATCTCAAGGAAAATCTGCTGAACCGCATGGGGCATCTGGAATCCCTGCTGCACAAGGAATTCACCGAAAATCAGGTGGGCGAGCGCCTCGGCGAGGCCAATAACCGCCTGGGACAATTGGAGGAGCGCTTTCAGCGGGAATTCCTCAATAAAAACATGGACAATCGCCTGGATGCCCATTACCGGCTGATCAACGAACTCAATTCCCGGTTGGACGGTTTGCCGGGAACTGCCAATCTGAATGCGGTATTTGAGGACTTCAACAAACGTTTCGAGGTAAACCGGGAGATCTTTGAGAACATGATCGAAGAGCGGGACCGTCGCATCGCCATGCTGGAGAAGCAACTGGCGGATCTGAGCGGTTCCAGCCGCCTCGGGGAGTTGGAGGCCATTGTGGCCGAACTTAAGCGGGAGCCGCTGCCGGAACCGGTGGCGACGGAGGGGGTAACCCCGCCTCAGACCCCGGCGGATGAAGACGAATACGACGACCTGAAGCGCATTAAAGGGGTGGCCAAGGTGCTGGAGAAACGCCTTCACGAGCTCGGGGTGCGCACCTTTCGCCAGATCGCCAATTTCTCGGAGAAGGACATCGACTTCGTGTCGGGCAATATCGGGGCTTTCCGCAACCGCATTCGCCGGGACGACTGGCGGGCCCAGGCGCGAGCCCTTTATGCGGAAAAATACGGGCGTCAGCTTTCCTGATCTGTTTGCCACTGAGGCCCTAAGGCGGGGGGATCACGGGATCAAAGCCACCAGCCGCCCGATGCGCCCATCCGCGCCGGCCGCCCAAACCGTTCCCCCGGGCCCCACACTCAGGGTGTGAAAGCCCGGGCCTTGCAGAGGAAACCAGGTTCTCCGGCCATCCCGGGAGGCGGAGCTCCCTTCGCTGCCTGCTGCTATCCACCAGGATTTCCCCCCCAAACGGGTCCGCACAATGCAGGAGCGGTAGCCCATTCCCGCCCCGCTTAACCTCTGCCAGGAAACCCCGCCGTTTTCGCTGAAAGCAAGGGTGGCACTGGTATCCTGAGGGGTTTGATAATCCCCGCCGACCGCCCACATCCGGGCATCCTCATCCACAAACAGCGAAAAAATGCCTTTGGCGGGCGCACCTTGCTGCAAGGGCACCTCCGCGGACATCCAGGTTTGCCCGTAATCGCTGCTGCGCAGAACCCTTGCGACGGTTCCGCCGGTGGCAATCCAGGCCCGGCCTTTTTTACCCACCGCCAGATTGGTGCCGCTGGCGGCAAATCCGTATTCGCCTTCCGCCATCTCCGGGCAGTTTTCCCGAGGAAGGGGTGTCCAGTTTGCCCCGCCGTCTGCGGTGCGCAGCAGGAACAGGCGACCCCCGATCGGATCGCCAACCGCCAGAGCGCTTTCCGGAGACCAGAAGGCAATGGCGTTTAAAAAGCCGTTGGGGTCGCTTTCCCGGTATTGCAGGGTCCAGGTGCTGCCGCCGTCCACGGTTTTGTAGATGCGGGAGCGTTCTCCGGGGCCGGCGCTCATCAGGAAGGCGTTTTGGGCGGAAAAAGCGGCCACATCCCGGAAGTCCAGGGAATCGGCGCCCTCCACGGTGCGCACTGCCCAGGATCCCCCGCCGTTGGTGCTGAGGGCGTATTGCCCGCGCTGGCTCCCCACCCAGATGGTGTTATCGTCCGGGGTGGAAATTCCCCGGGACCCGGTTTTCAGGGTAGTTTCCTGAAGCTGCCAGGACAGTTCGGGAGGGACCCCATCAGCCTGGGGGTGTTCCTGCCCGCAACCGCAAAGAAGGGCGGTGATGAGCAAGAAAATATGGGTGGGTCTTAACGAAATGAAATTCATTTGAAGGGTCTCCATAATTTCCCAGAGTAGGGGCAAGGTCGCGACCTGCCCCTGCGTTTTAGCAGCTTAAATCTCCAATCGCCGGGAAAATCCGTTGCTGATGTGGTAGAGGCACAGCAGGGTGAAGACGATCAGCGCCGCAACCGAGATACCCTGCAGGTGGGCGAAAAAAAGATTGGGCAGGTAAGCGGGGTCGGTGAGGGTGGTGCCGATGGCCAGGATGTCCTGCTTGCTGTCGATGCGCGCCAGCAGATTGCCCAGGGTTACCGGCAGGTTTACCGAACTCACCTCCCGGGAGAGCCCCACCGAGATAATAAAGTCGATGCTGCACAGCAGAAAAATGCTCATCCCGAAAATGGAGATCAGCTTGTTGAAAATGTGAGGCAGGCTGTTTTTCCAGAGAATCTCCCGGTTGATGATCCGCCCCTCCCGGATGCCGCATACCAGCATGGCGTTGAAAAAATCGCGTTCCTTGAAGTAGACGATGCGCTCGCGAATCAAATCGCCGACCTCCAGAAAAACAAAGAGACTGATCACCAGGGCAATGAGAATCAGGGTGGCGCTCCGGCTCTGCAGGGCGCCGCTCTGGATGTAGACCGTCAGCAGGATATAGCCGCCCAGGATCCCCACAATCTGAGGCACGGAGCGAATGATGTTGAGCAGGAAAACCGCTCCCAGATAGGGCGCCTGCACTTTCTGCTGTTCGAGAAAATAGAGGGCCAGAGCGCTCAGCCAGCCCAGGAGCAGGGAAAAAGCGATCACCAGCAGGCTGATGATCACGGTATTGCCCAGTCCCTTCATGAGCAGGTTGAGGGCGGGGCGGTTCAGGAAGAGCACGTCCCAGAGGCCCAGGGTCAGCAGTCCCGCCAGCCAGATGGCCAGCCAGCGTTTATCCTTGCTGTTGCGGTCCAGAAGAAATTTCATAGGCCGGGCTCCTCGTTGCTGTAGCGCCGGCTTTCGGCATGCTGCCAGGCGTCGGCCAGGATCTCGGTGCCCTTCACCACCCAAAAAATACCCAGAACGATGGTGATCACCACATCATAGCGTTTGTAGAGGATGTTCTGAAGCAGCTCGTAGCAGAGGTGTCCCTGGATGTTGAGGGCCATTTCGATGATAATCAACCCGCTGATCAGAAAGGCGGATTGTTCCTTGATGGTGGAGAGATACTGGTAGCGCGCATTGAGGTAAATGTGCTGAAAAACGTGCCCCTCGAATTGTTTGCGCAGGGCAAAAACGGCTTTGAAGGGAATGCCGCCTGTGTCCCAATAGCCCCAGGAATTGGACAGCCCTTTAACGATGGCGGTTTGCACATAACCCTTGCGATCCTCGGCCAGGAGAAAGGTGAAAAACTTCTGCCCATAGGTGATCAGCAGGCCGTTGGAGATGACCCCCAGGACGATCATAAAGAAGAGGGTGTCGGTGTCGATGCGGGTTTTAAAGGCGTAAGCGATTACGTAGGCCGGGGAAAAAAGCACCAGGTAGGCAAAGCCGCGCAGAATGGCCTTACCCAGCAGGGCGGCGCTGGTGCGCAGGCGCTTCAGCCACTCTGCTCCGCCTTTTGGCGATTCTTTACCCTGCCAGAAATCCCATAGTTCGCGCAGATATCCCGACCGTCCCTGCTTCATGCGCAGAAAACGCCAGGTGCCCAGGGTTTGCACCCCGTAGTAGGTCAGCACCATCACCACCGCGTAGGCAATCAGAAAGAGAATATACATGATGCCCAACTGTCCCAGCTTGTTGGCGGTCAGGTGACTCCCCCCGCCGTCCTGACGGGTAATTTCGGTGATTTCCTGGCGGCGGTATTCCTGGATATCGGCCACCAGTTCCTGGTGGCGGGCCTCCCGCCCCGGTTCGAATTGATCCAGGGTTTCCCGGAAAAGGGTGCGGTGCAGGGGATTTTCCCAGTCGATAAATGAGAGGGACAGGTAAGGGGTGAGGTCGTCGCGCTGCTGCTGCTGGCTGGCCTGCTGATCCCCCCGGATCTGCCAGATCGCCACCAGGGCAATGAGGGTGATCAGCGCGATGCTGAGCAAATGTTCGCCAATGCGTTGGTTCATGAAGGGGTGCTCAACGTCCGTTTTTGCGGCGGATGCGAATGCGCCGCGGTTCCTGGTAAAGGGCAAAATCGCTGCCCAGAAGGCGGTTCTCGAGTTGATTGATCAGGTACCTGCGGCTTTCCGCGAAATCCTCCGGGTCCCTTTGCGGATCGGCAAAAGTGGCGGTAATGAGGGTATCCTGATAGTTGATGTCCCAGCCCGGTGGGATCAGGTTTTCCCTGAAATCCCGGTTGAACTGTTGATAAAGCTGCAGTAGAAGCTGGTTGTAATCACCAAAAATTCCCGCAACCGCCTCGCGCAGGTCCTCCGGAATCAGGAGGTCCGCGGCGGTGGGGATAAAGCGACCCCAATCCCGGTTTTCCCGGTTGGCGGGAAGCTGGGCCCAGTGATAGGATTGGTAGTCCGGCGCTGCCAGAAGGGTATAATCGCGATAGGCAAAGACGCGGATCCAGCGTGAATCCTTTTCCGCGGCAGCAAAGGTCTCTCCCGGGCCGGGGCGGGTTTTGGGGGCGGAACGCAGCAGGATGCGCTGGCCGCGCAAAATGGAGATGGTGTCTCCCAGAACCGCACAGTTGGGATAGAGAGCGGCTTCCGCGGCGTCCTTGTTGAGAATACCCTCCGTTTCGTCCCGCAGGATAAAAAGGGCCTTGCCACGGAGTTCGCCCCGCAGGCAGGGGGTAAACCCGTCGCTGAGGAAACTTTCCGCGGCGGTAATGCGAATGGGGGCCAGGGGCAGCAGGTCCCGCGCCTCCCCGGGATTCAGGCGTTGTTCGAAACGGTTAAGCAGGTCGAGTTTTGCGGGGGAGCGGGCCAGCAAAAAGGTGGCCTGCTCCGTCTGCGAGAACAGGGAAAACACGCCGGTAAGCATCCATATCGAAAAAAAAACGCGGCCGATCCCTCGGCCGCGCAAAGGGTTAGTCATCGCGGCGTTCTTCCCACTTTTCGATGGTGGAAAGCTGGGTGGCTTCGCCGTACAGATCGATGCTGCGGTCGTTAAACTGGCTGCGGAAATAGGCCAGGGAGGGCAAGCTGAAAAGCCAGCGCCCCAGGGCCAGATCGTATTCCAGCTGATTGAGCTGTTCGGCGTAGTAGTAACGGTCCCCGATATGGTTGGTATACATAAATCCGTGCATGGCTTCCAGAAACTCCACCAGCTTTTGCTGGTCGGGGCCCGGCTGGGTGGCATCCAGGCGATTGAAGTTGCCGTTGGCGCGCAGGGATTGGGGAGAGGGAACCACCTCTCCTTTGCTGTTGGTGGTGGTTTTGAGATTGATCTGGTGAACCGCCAGATCCGGCTCCCGCAGGAAGAGGCTGTAGAAGTCGAAGAAAAAATTGCTCATATAGCCGTCTACGGCGATGAGGATGGCGTCGTAATTCCCCTGCTTGATGTCTTCATCCTGGACGTCGAAGGCCCGGATTTTGCCGCCGAATAGGGTGGGATCGTTGAAAATTTCCACCAGCTCGCGGTATTCTTCGCGATTGCCGTGGTTCAGCGAAGCCACCAGGCGAATGCTGTCCGGCAGAATGCTGACATTGGGTGCCCCTTCCACCATAATGGGAAAGACCACGCTGTCCGCTACGTAATGGCTGGAGGAAGGGAATACGCTGTGGTTCAGGTAATCCTCGTAATTGTCCTGATTACCCTTGTAGTCGGAGATGTGGCGCTGCTGTTCGGTGCCCACCTTGAAAAAGCGGTTGAGCAGCAGGCGGTTGTTGATCAGCTTGCGCAGCTCGACCCGCTGCTCCAGATTGAGGCGCTGGGTGTTGAAAAGCACCGCAAAGAGGGTGCTGCTGATGCGGCTTTTATAGAAAAACTCCTCCTGATCGCCGAGGATGGGGGAGATAGACCCGAAGGGGGTTTCCAGAAGCACGTTGAAATTGCCGTTGCGCAATTCGGTGGTAAAGGTGCTGTTGTCGACGTAGGGTTTGAGGATCACATTTTCCAGGCGCGCCTGGCGGGCGGGGCTGGCGAAGTAATTGGTGACCTCCGCGGCGGGGCTAACCGCCAGATAGGGGCCGGTGCCTTCGCGGTAATCCCGCCCGGCGATTTCCGCGGTATGGGGCAGAATCTTGAAGGAGAGTACTTCTTTGATGTCGTCTTCGGTCCATTGCCGGTCGGACTTAAAGCGAAAGCGGATCTCTCCGTTGTTGTCCGGACCTTCGAAATCGAAGGAGCTCAGGGCCTGGGAGACGATGATGTAGTCCTGGGACAGGCTTCCCAGACGCTGGATACGGCGCAGGGTAAAGTTGAGGTCCTGAGCGGTGAAAAGAACCGGGGTCAGCTCGTCTACCCCGGCCACCTTATCGCCGTCCATGCGCACCTGAAAGCTGCTGTGCCATTTTTCGGCGGGCTTGAGGCGCACCGTGATCACGTTTTCGGTTGAGATGTCGATCAGCTCGCCCAGGCCGTCTTCATAAACGACCCCGCTGGGATTGGCGGAGCGGTTGAAGAGCCCGTCGAAAACCACCTCGTCCAGCTTGTCGGATAGGGGAACGGAGTGGGGGATGTGGGGATCCACCAGCGGTTTTTGGTGACCGATATAGGGCAGGACAATCTGATTGCTCAGGTCCTTGCGAAAGAAAAACCACCATACAGCCACGCCTAATAAGACCACGGCCAGGGCTGCAGCGGCGAAAATCCAGTAGCGTTTCATAGACGTTCCTCGTTAGTGCCCCTCCGGTGGGGCAGATTGTAAACTCAGCTTCAGCATTGGTAAGGGCAGGTTGGAAACCCACCCTTACGGATCGATCTAAGGTAAGGGGCGAGATTGAAACCCGCCCTTGCGGAATATGATGCCAACTTATTTTTTGATAATGGGCCTTTGCGCCATCACATTCACCTCCAGCACCTTGAAGGAGCTGTGTTTAAAGCGGATTTCCAGGATGTTGTTGCCTTCCTTGTTAACCCGCAGCGGGGTGATCTGGCTGGTGTAATCGTTGCCTTTGGTCGGGGCGGTAATGGCGAAGCGCCCTTCGTTTTTGAGGGGCTCCCGGTTGAGGGTCATCGAGGTATACCAGGCTTCCGTCTCCGAGTTGGCGGCGATTTCCCGGGGGAGCTTCAGATTGACGTCGTAAACCGGAAATTTGGCGTCCGAGGGAATGCGGATGTTGAGGCGCAGCATATATTCGTTGGCGCCGCTCTGGGCATCGTTTACCGGCACCAGGTAAACCTTGCGGTATTCGCTGGGTTTGGTGATCCATTTCGGTACGCTGGGATTGACCTCGGCAATCAGATTTTTGATCTTCTGATCCTCGCCCTTGTAATATTTGCCGTGGATGATGATCGCTTTGCCTTTGGCGACCCCGTCGGTGCGGATATCCCGCTGAAACTCTTTGTAAATGGTTTCGATGGCCAGGGCGGGGAAGCGGTCGAGCTTCAGGCCGTCCAGGTAATTCTGAACCTTCTGGTTCTGCTGTTCGAGCACGTTGGCGCCCCCGGAAGAGAAGGTCAGCACGTGAGCGGGGCGGAAAGCATCTGAGGCATACAGGGCTTCCACGTCCCGATAATTGCCTTTGTTGGCTTCGATAAATTCGTTGATACGGGTTTTGGAGGCCTGCTCCACGGCGCTGACCAGATTGTCCTCCACCCGCCGGGTTACCTCCCGCTTGCGGGCGGCCACCCCGCTGGGATCCAGGAAGTTGGTATCCTCGTAGAGATTGCGCAGTCCGCTTTCGGCGGCGGCCCAGTCCTGGCGGTTAAAAGCGGCTGCGATGGCCTGCTCCTGTTGATCGATCGAGCGGCTGTCCACGTCCGCATACTGGCGCATCAGGAAGCCGATGTCTTCATTTTGTTTGAGGACCCGGATAATGCTGCGGTAGTCTCCGCCGGAGCGCAGGCTGTTGATCTGGGAAACGATGCTGCCGGCGCGGTTGAGCTGATCCTTGAGGGTGCTTACCTCGCGGGCGGCCTGGGCGGCTTCGCGGGTGAGGGCGGTTACCGCCGGGAGGGGGGCGTAGCCCCCGTAAGTGGCGCTGGAGGACGCGCCGGGGCTGATGAGCTGATCGGCCCGACGGGCCAATTGGGGGTAGACGTCGTTGCCCGGCCAGCTGCCGATTTTATTGATATCGGCGCGGATGGCGTCCGCTCCCTTTGCGGCGGCGGCCACGCTCTCCGCGTTGCGGTTATACAGGTCGATAAAATCCGCCAGATCCGAGAAACGCCGGTCCGGGCGACGCCCGGTGGCCTCGTAAAGCTGGCGCAGATTGGCGATGGGAATGTTGATCGGCGAGGCGTCGCGCTTCTGGCGTACCTGCTGATCCACGTAATTGGTCAGGTCCGGCAGGCGCTGACCAACGGCGCGTTTTACCGCTTCCTGGACATTGGCGGGATAGCTGTTGCTGCGCTCGAAAAAGTTCAGGAAATCTCCCGAGGCTGCGATAAAATCCCCGGGACGACCGCGGGTATCCCGCTCCGTTTTGAGGGCCTGCATCAGGGCCATGTAATTTTCCTGGAACTGCAGTTCCTCATTCAGCTCGGCGCGGAAATCCTGATAGGCCAGGTAGGCCTTGTCGTTGCTGTTGCGGATGCGCGGCGGGAAAATCGACTCGATTTCCAGCATTTCCCCCTGAATCCCTTTCAGCACGTCATTTTTGCGCTGGGCATCGCTCAGTTTGCTGCCGGGCACGATATCGCTGATCGGAACTGTGGTGCCCAGCCCATCGAATTCCTGGCGACCCACCCGGTTCTGTTCCAGGGTTAACTGAAACTCGGCGCTTTTGGTCTCGAAACGATAGCGCCAGATCGGCATGTAGCGATAGGAAATACTGGGTTTCATATCCTCCCGAATCCCTTCGACAACCCAGTAAAAACTGGCCACCGTGCCGTCCAGGGCAAACACATCGTTGCTGGCGTTGCTGTCCTGATCGTCCATTTTAACCGGATTCTGATCCTTCTTGGGTTTTACCCGGGTCAGATAAGTGGTCAGCCTGGGGAGATCGGCGGATTGCAGGACCAGGTAAAAATTGGGTTCTGCCACCGCGGGAAAAGAGAGGAAGTAGCGTTTGTCTTTTTTAAGCTCAAAGTTTTTGTCGCCTTTGCGAAGCTCGATGTATTCTCCCTCCTGCGCGACCACCTCCGGTTTGGGCTTCAGCTCTTTATAAGCGCTACACCCTGCCAGGAAGAGCAGTACAAGGAGAAACGTTGTTTTTCGTAACATGGAAGTCCTTTCATTCACGTTGGTGAATCGGGGAAGAGAAAGTGGGTTGGATGGTGAGGTCATGGACCAGATAGTCGCTCGGTTTTGGTAACGGATACCGTATTACCCGGAAATTGATACTCCACCGGGGCAAAATGGATTCACAAAATTCCTTTTTTGCTGCAAAAATTGTGCTTGGCGCACAGAACGGCCCCGTCTCAGGCTTTAGACGCGGTAAGCACATCGGTGTTTACGGCAATGGTGCAAAAAAAATGCACACCTGGGTATTCCGGGAAAGGAAAAAACTTTTGAAAACTTAATAAGAAACTCACCTCAAGACAAGAAAGAAGCGGCCCCCGCCTATATCGCCGCCAGAAAAGTGCAAAGTTTACTAATGATCGTCAAAAATCGGTCGATAACCGAAAAGTAGCGATAAATTTGCCTTTCATAAGGCAGGTGGGGAATCCCCTCTCCTGGCAGGTTTTCAGGGAGAACATGGGGAAAGACAACCGGAACGGACGTCTCCGGCGATCGAACTCTGCGGTAGTGTGAACCTGGAACAGGACTCCTGACCCGCGCGTCAGCGATGAAAAGAACCTGTTCGGAAAGGGGTCACCATCATCTTGCGTCCGGACCGGTTTGCCGGGGTGGGTTTCTGACCCACCCCTTTTTTGTACCCGCCATCACCCCTTTTTCAAAGCCATCCTCAACACGCAGCCAGCCTGAAACCCCGAATGCCTTTTTCCGCAATCATCTTGTAATAGCACTGACCGCATTGGCGTTGCACCTTAAGGGCGTACATACGTCCGGGCAGGAGAATGACGGTGCGGATTTATGCGATTTTTTGGGAAAATCCCCGGAAAAGCTGAGAGTTCTGGCGTTGGCGATGCTCTTTTGGATTAGGGAAGGGCCGTCACAAGGTTCAGAAAGGCAGGATACGCCGTAAATTGGTCAGAATGAGCTCTTTGTTTTCGATGACGTAGATTATGCCCGAAACAATCGTTAAGAACGTGACGATGAGCATAGCAATACCAATAAAATCGGTGTACTCTGGGGTAAGATTGTAAACTGGACCCCTGCGCCAGTTCTGCCAGTTAAGGGTGGCCATAATCAACAGGATGGTACCCATTTGAGCGGCGGTTTTCCACTTGGCGAGGATGTGGGTAATAATGGGCTTTCCCAGGTGAATGGCGAACATGCGGTTGATGGTGATGAGGATATCGCGAATGGCGATTGCCCAAACCATCCACGGGAAAACGATGCCCAACATGGCAAAAACGATGAAGGCGGAGAGCACCAGGATTTTGTCGGCCAGGGGATCCATAAACTGCCCCACCCGGGTAATAACGCCAAAGCGGCGCGCATACCAGCCGTCATACCAATCGGTCAGCCCGGCAACCATAAAAACCAGGGTTGCCCAAAGCTGAGACGAGGGCGTCCTCTGCAGCATCAAAAAAACAAACAGCGGGGTCAGGAGAATCCGGAGTAAGGTAAGCTGATTGGGGATCGTTAACCGCATGACGTCTCAGATGATATTGGCTCCGGGTTCTTTCGCACTTCCCTGTCTGGTGTGGAAGAAGATACAGAATAAGGAAGTCTCAATTCAATTTTTTTCTCATTATCCAAAGTCCTGAAACGAAAATATAGACTGAAACCCTGAAAAAGGCCGGTAGCACAGAAATAAAGATGCCATTTTTCTGTGAGTTGAATCATACCCCCATAGGTGTGTCCGTCTATATTGGTTCCTGCACGTGGTTGACCGGGCGGAGCTTTATCCAATCAGGACTTTAGGGATTAACGAACACTATAATGGATTATGTTGCAAAACTATACGATTGGTAAATCCACGTCGGATCAGAAAGTGCCTGAGGAACTGCGGGTGGCCCTGGTAGGGCTGAACCGAATTTCGGCAACGATTTATGATAATCCCCGTATCCTCAGGTTAGACGATGCCAAAATCGTCGGCTTTCTGCACATCGATTCGTTGGAAGAAGAACCTGCCCTGCAGGAATTTCCCAATATCCTGGGCCAGGTCGGGGAAATGGAGGCGATTTGCCGACACCACAAGATCGATCGGCTGATTCTGGCCATTGATCCCGGTGATGTGCAACGCCTGCACGACATCATCCAGCAATGCGAGCGCGCTTCCATTGAATACGAGCTGCTTTCCCGCCAGTATGATGTGGACTTCAACGGGGCTTTCTCGGAAATTTTCGATCACAAACCGCCCCCGGAAGAGTATCGCTTTCAGCGCACCCTGGACCTGCTGGTGTCCGTTATCATGTTTTTGATTTTTCTCCCGTCTTATTTCCTGATCGCCCTGGCTATCAAACTGGAGTCCAAGGGGCCGGTCCTGTATTCCCAGGAGCGGGTGGGACGCGAAGAAAAGATCTTTCGCATTTTCAAATTCCGCAGCATGTACGCCGATGCGGAAAAGGCCGGACCCCAACTGGCCAAAAAACGCGATCCGCGCATCACCAATGTGGGGAATTTTCTGCGCAAAACGCGCCTGGACGAGCTGCCCCAGTTGATTAACGTGATCCGCGGGGATATGAGCCTGGTCGGGCCCCGTCCCGAGCGCCCTTATTTCGTTGAGAAATACAGCAAGATTATTCCGCGCTACCGGGAGCGCCTCAAGGTGAAGCCCGGTCTTACCGGCCATGCCCAGGTGGAAACGGGCTACGACGAGACCATCGAGGATGTAAAGGAAAAACTGCAGTACGATCTGGAGTATATCGAAAACCGGAATTCTTCCAGCCTGTACTGGCAGATCATGTTTAAAACCGTGTGGGTGGTTTTAACCGCCAAAGGGCAATAGTGAGTGATCTGAGCAACATTCTTTCTTTTGACATTGAAGACTGGTTCCATCCGGAGATTTTCGCCGGAAGGTATTCGATGAGTTCCTGGAGCAATCTGGAAAGCCGGGTTCGCCGGGATACCGATATTATTTTGAACTTTCTGAGCCGCAAGGGCCTTAAATCTACCTTCTTTGTTCTGGGCTGGGTGGCGGAGCAATTCCCCGATCTGGTCCGGGATGCCGCCTCGGCAGGGCACGAGATTGCCTCTCACGGCTATTCTCATTCCATGGTTACCAAGATGACCCCCGAGGAATTTCGCGGCGATCTGCGACGGTCCCTGGAAGTCCTCAACAGCCTGTCCGACCAGCCGGTGGTGGGCTTTCGCGCACCGACCTTTTCCATTACCCGGGAAAGCAGCGACTGGGCTTTGCCGATCATGTTCGAAGAAGGTATCCGCTTCGACTCCTCCGTCTTCCCCATTCACCACGATCGCTACGGCATCCCCGACGCACCGCGGGATCCATATGTGATTTATGAACGCAATGGAGAAGAAATTTGGGAGTATCCTATGACGACCGTACGATTGGGTCGTTATAATTTGCCCTGCAGCGGGGGCGGGTATTTCCGGCTGTATCCTTTTCGCCTCTCGTTGAAGCTGATGAAAACCTGTCAGCGCGAGGGAAGACCCATTATTTTTTACGCCCATCCCTGGGAGTTCGACACCGGTTTGCCCAAAGTCGAACTTGGTTTACTGGGGAGAATCCGCCACTACCGGGGAATAGACCGCTTTTTGGAGCGACTGGATCATATTACAAATCTTTTTCCTTTCACATCCTTCCGAGAGGCAGGATTGGTCAGGATGGCGAATCAAAGCTGAAGTGCGAGTAATTACCGCTCTTTCCCGTATTGATTGCAGTTGCTCAAAGGTTAAAGTAAATTTTATTCGGACGCGCCATTTTTGTCCGCCCCAAACGGCAATGTTTCATCAACGTGAATTTGAATAACTATGAGCACCCCGATAATGATTGAACAGGAAGGCATCAAAATCGAAACCCACGTCATCGAGCAGAAGGCGAATACCCTGATGGTCGGCATCAGCGGTTACGTGGATCAGGCCAACTGTCATCTCCTGCAGAAAACCATCAACACTTGTCTGGACGACGAATACTTTAACCTGGTGTTTAATTTTCAGGGTTTGGTATACATGAGCAGCGCCGGGTGGGGAGTGCTGATTGGGGAAATCAAACGTTTTCGCGAAAGCGGCGGTGATATCAAACTGGCCAATATGGGGCCGGAAATTTACGAAATTTACCAGATGCTGGAGTTTTACCACATCATTTCGGAATACCCCTCGGTGGAAGAAGCCCTGAAGAGTTTCGGGGTGGACGACCCCGCGGTGGCCAGTTCCCCCAAGGCCGAACCGGAGCCCGCTCCGGAAAAGTCCGAATCCGATAAGAAAAACGCCAAGAACAAGAACGTTAAGGCCAAATCCGGTAAAAAAGCCGGGGAGCCGGAAGCGGAAGATAAAAGTCCCGAACCGGAAGAACCCGAGCAACCGGAGGCCGAGGAAGCCGAAACACCGGCGGAAGAAGAACCGGAGGAGAAAGCCCCCGAGAAACCGTCGGTCCAGGTGCCCCGTCCGGAGGTTAACGGCGAGCCGGTAATCGAGGAAGCCCTGGACATCAACCTGGACGAAATTCTGGCCGATGAGGGAATTTCTACCTCCGGACTGCAGGCGGATCGCTCGGATTACGTCGAATTCGACGTGGATCGCTACAGCCGCGAAGTCAACATCAAGGTGATGCCCATTCCGGATAAAATCCGCGCCATTATCGGCAATAACCCCGAATTGAGCGTGTGGAAAATTCGCGAGGTGCTGCGCTCGGACGAATACGGCAATGTTAAGATCGGGTATTTCAAGCTGAGATCCCTGTTACGGTCCATGGAACTGGACAGCAAAGAGAAACGCTACCGCTTTTACCGCTCCGCATAGATAAAGACTATTACCTGGAGGCTTAGCCCGTGATAAACATCGCAAATTATCGTTTGAAACAAATTCTGTTGACCCTGCTTCTGGCCCTGTGCCTGCCTGCCCTGGCCGGCGAACCCGAGGCCCCTCAGCAGCCGCAGACGGCCGCCCGCGGGGTTTTTACCCCGGGAGATGCCGTTTACATCTCGGTATTCCCGGATACCAGCTCCTTTCTCAATGGCACCTTTCCGATCGACGACCGCGGTTTTGTGGAATTGCCCATGTACGGCAAGGCCAAAATCAGTCACCTGAGCCGGGACCAGTTTGTGGGTTTTATCCGGGAAAACTTTCGCGATTACCTGCGCTTTCCCAATATCTACGTCAAACCGATGATTCGCGTCAGCGTGCTGGGCGGGGTTCCCAAGCCCGGACTGTTTTACTTCGATCCCGATGCCTCTTTCTGGGAAGTGATGTTCAAGGTTAACGGCACCGTCGACGAAGACGGCCTCAAAAAGATGAAATGGCAGCGCAGCGGTAAAAATGTGCAGGATAACCTTATCCCGGACTTCCAAAGCGGCGTTTCCCTGCGCCAAATGGGTTTTCGCTCCGGGGATCAGGTGTGGGTTCGCACCCCCACCAAACCGGGATTGCTGGACAAAACCCGTAATTACCTGACCTTTATCACCACCGCCGCCTCGATTGCCACCCTTTATTTTACCTATGTCCGGGTAATCCAGGGACGCAACATTTAAGTTGGCGGGCCGAAATTTTGCGGCGCTCCGAACTTTGTAACGCTGGGGGAATTTTGCTTTTCCCTCAGCGTTTCTTTAGTATGTATACAGAAAAGCGAATCGACACCCGTTTGGATGTGGTAGGCCGCCTGGCCTGGTGGGGGTGTTCCAAAAATGCAATAACGCAAGAGGTTAAGATCGATGGCTGAAAACGGTCATAGAGCTCATCACGCCCGCGCGGTGCTGGAGCCGGAAAGTGAAGTCAAAAAGTATTTGCGCATCCTCAAGAAGCGTAAATGGCTGATAATTATTGTGACCATCCTGATTACCCTGGCCTGGGCGGCTTTTGTCGCCGTTACCGGACTGAAACCGGTGTATCAGGCTTATACCACCCTGCACTTCCGCGATACGGAACGCTCTTCGGCCACCGCGGAGCGCCTCAATCGCGGGCGCCATGCCAACGAAGCCCGGGTAACCTTCCTGAAAACCGCAGCCGTTCTGGGGCAGGTGGTTGAAAGGCTCAACCTGAACCTGGGCATGGCCACCGAAGGGGTCTCGCGCTTTGAGCTTTTTGAATTTGCCCACCTGGACAAAAACAGCGAACCCGGCA
>JAGRBF010000117.1 GCA_020434205.1 Calditrichota bacterium
CTGTAAAGTGTGCTTAGTCTGGTTGTGGCCTCTGGACCGTCACCCCGGTATGCTTTTGGGCCGGGGTCCAAGCCCAACGTCCCGATGGATCCCGGCCTAAAGATTGCCGGGATGAAGAAGTAGACACATTACAATTGACAGTCTAATAGGGCGTGTTGATAATTAAAAATTTGGGTGAATTTTAGGGAATTTTTGGGTCTCTAAAGGCGCTTTTTGAGAGGCGATGCAGCGTATCGGTCGAAAAAAGCAGCGAGAGGCCAAAAGGCCTAAAATTGGGAAATTTAGATAATTGCACACACTGCCTAAAACATACCGGGGTGACGGTCAAGTGGTCCCAACCAGACCAGGCATAATTGACGGTCCACCAGGCTATTCGCAGTAGATTTGGGGGATGGCAATTGGCAGAAAAGGTGCGGGGACTCGCTTCAGAACGACAAGGGCACAAAAAAACGGCGGAATACGACATTTCTTTGTGCCCTTTACTTTTGGCGGTGTCCCACCCTTAAAAATGAAATTCCTCTTCTTCCTCAACCGCTTTGGCAACCTTGCGGGCCGGTTTGTTCAGCACCGACCTGGCATAAGCGCCCCTGCCCCCATTCCCCTGCTCCTCAACTTTGAAGAAGGAGATAGCCTCCTGCAAATCCGAGGCATAATCGGCCACGCTGGAGGCCGAAGCGGAGAGTTCTTCCGCTGAGGCGGCATTGCGCTGGACCACCGTATCGAACTGTTGGATGGCTTTGTTGGTTTCCTGAATTCCCACCGATTGTTCGTTGGAAGCGTAGCTGATCTCCTGGGTCAGGTTGGCGGTTTTTTCGATATCCGGGATAATCTGCAGCAGAATTTTCTGGGCCCGTTCGGCGGTTGCCAAAGAGCGGTTTGCGCTTTCCACAATCTCCCCGGCGGCACTCTGGCTGCGCTCCGCCAGCTTGCGCACCTCGGCCGCTACCACCGCAAATCCGCGTCCGCTTTCTCCGGCCCGGGCCGCTTCGATGGCGGCGTTTAGGGCCAGCAGGTTGGTCTGACGGGCGATTTCCTCGATAATCATAATCTTGTGGTGAATATCGCGCATGGCAGTGGCCGCCTCACCGACCGCCTCACCCCCGGATTTGGCGGAAACCGCACTCTGGGAAGCTACCTTTTCGGTGTGCTGGGCGTTGTCGGCATTCTGCTGAACATTTGCCGAAATTTCCTCAATGGTAGAGGAAATTTCTTCCACGGTAGCAGCCTGCTCGCTGGCGCCCTGAGAGATCTGTTCGGAGGTGCTGCGAAATTCGATACTGGCCGAGGAAACCTCATCCGCGGCATTTTTAACCCGGGTAACGGTCTCGGCCAGTCGCTCATTCAGTGCACCGAAAGCCCTTACCATTTCCCCGAGTTCATCGCGGGAGGAATAGTTGATGTCGTTGTTGAGCACCCCATGAGAAAGATCTTCCATGGCCGCTTTGGTCATATTGAGGGGGCGCAGAATGGAACCCCAGACCACATAACCGGTAATCAGGGACAGGCCTACCCCAATCAGGGTAATCAAAAGGGAAAAATAGAGGCTGGCGCTAGCCCCGGAGGCCAAATCGCCGGTCAGCACCAGCAGTTCTTCGGCCAGGCGATCGTCCATGCCCTTCAGAACGTTGATTTTTTGGGTGATGGTTTTAAACCACTGGCCGGCGTCCACGTCAAAACCGCCCTCGCCGAATTTGGCGAAGGCGATTTCCCGGAATTTTTCCACCTCGCCAAAGGCCGGATCGGTGGAAATAGCCTCATACAGGCCCTGATGTTCCGGGGTGGCGCTGGCCCGAAAAGCATCCAGATAGGTATCCTGAGCGGTTACCAGCATATTGAATTTGCGAAACATACCCGGGCCAAAACTATTGCGGGCGAAGGTGTTGCTGAGCACCGCCCGCTCGATACCGGCTCTTTCCTTGGATTTCAAAAAATTTCCATAGGCATTGAGGGCACGGGCAACCTCGGCATTACGGCTGATGGTGGCGGTATAGGAAACGGCGTCCAGAAAACGGGCGTTCATTTGGGTGTAATAGCCGATGGCATCCCCGGCCGGTAAGCGCAGACCGGTTATCGCCTGGCGTTTTTCAGTCAGCAGACCCACGGCATCCATAGCTGCCGACAGCTCTTTCTGAAAAGATTGGTCGTATTGGGTGGGGTCAAAATTACCAAGAAAGGCGTGTAATTCGGTTAATTTTTGATCGGTCAACTGACGCTGAGCGTTGAGCTCCGGACCGAATTGCTCTCCCTGGCTACCCAGGTAACCGGCGGTGCGGCCTCGCTCCTTCTGGGTCTCATGAACCAGGGCGCTGATGTGAACCGACAGATCCGCCAGCTCTTCAATTTGCGCCAGTTCATTCTTCAGGCTTTGTTTTTCAATAACATTTGAGGCCGCAAAAAAGAAAATAGCCAATGCCGGAAAAAGAAGCATCAGCCACAGCTTGGTCGAAACACGCAGATTTTTAAGGACTTCCATTTCCTTCTCCCTGAGATAAAACATTCCATGTAAAGCAATTCTGATGGACATTATCGGGGAGAGGGCCGGAGAACATTAGGCCGGTGGATAATTAATAAGTGAGTAGCGAGTAGCGAGTAGCGAGTAGCGAGTAGCGAAATTACACGCTTTTCGCTGTTCGCTGTTCGCTTTTCGCTGTTCGCTTCTCGCCTAGGCCTGTCCCCGGGTAAAGTGCAGGCTCATTTTTTCCTGGTAATCCCCCACCAGGCTAAAAATTTCCTTGAGCAAGCGCTGTTCGATCTGGGTGAGCTTGCGGGGATTGATGTAATTATCCGGGGGATTGTGTTCGTCCATGATGGCGGTAACCTGCCGGGAAATGCGGGTCTGCATCATATAGCGATACCCCTGCACCAATTCCTGATATTCCTTTTCCTTGAGCACCTTTTTTTCCTTCAATCCTTTGAGGCGCTCCAGGGTGTTGGTGGCATCCACCCCATTTTTGAGGGCATAAGAGCGGGCAAAATCCACGATGGGGGTCATCGCTTTTTTGATGTCGAAGGTATTGCGGTGGTCGCCGCGGGATTCCACAACAAAATTGCGGAAAAAACCCAGGGGCGGCTTCATGCGCATGGCATTCATGGTCAGGTGATAATAAAAAAGGTCGGTTTGCCGTCCCCGCAACAGGCGGCCCAGATACTTGCGCAGGTCCCGGGTCAGATTTTCATCCCCGTAGCCGGTGGTAAAGTCGAAAAAGATGGTCGAGTGCATCACCGCCATCGGCTCGGGGGTATTAATCCATTTGGCGAAATATTCCTTCCATTGCCCCAGCGGCTGGTTCCAGCGCGGGTTCTGGGCCATCACCTCCCCGTTGCAATACTGGTATCCCACCGCATCGAGCCAGCCGCAAACTTTTTTGCCGAGGGCCAGAAAATATTCGGCGGTTTCTTTGGAACGGCTGTCCGGGACGTCCGCGTAAATAATGGCATTGTCCTGATCGGTTTTGAGGGTCTGCTCCTTGCGGCCCTCGCTGCCCATAATCATAAAAGTGAAGGGGGCCGGGGGTTTGCCCAGTTCGGCCAGGGCAAATTCCACCAGGCGCGATAAAAAGGTGTCCGCGATGGTGCTGATCATACGATTGAGATGGTCCGACTGCGCTCCCCGCTGGATGAGGGCGCGCACCAGCGGGGCGATTTCCTTCTGGCGGCCGAACAGCTTCTGGGGGGTGCTTTCCTCGCGAATATCGCGCATCAGGGCCACCGGAGACTGTCCCTGGGCGATCAGCAGGCTGTTATTGCTGGTTACCCCGATCACCTTGCCAGAGGCATCCTCCACCGCCAGGTGTTTGATGTTTTTTTCCACCATGGTGAGGATGGCTTCGAAAACGGGGCTGTCCCCGGGCAGGCGGATCAGGGGAGCGGACATGATATCGCTCACCACTCCGTCGATATCCATGCCCCCGGCAACCACCTTGGCGCGAAAATCCTTATCGGTGACAATCCCGATATGGGTCCCGTCCTGATCCTTGACCAGGATGGCGCTCTGGTGTTTGTCGTTCAAAAGCCGGGCCGCCTCGCGGATGGTCATTTCCCGCGGACATTCGGCAAATTCCCGGATCGCCAGGGAAGCCACCTGCTGATTGATGATCGGGGCAAAGGACTTGTCCCCGCGATGGACGCTGCTGATGACGATTTGCTGGTAGGAGCGATCCAGCATCTGCTTGCCGAAGGTGCTGGAAAAATGATCGCGGAAATTGGGGTGATTGGCGCAAATGTTCAGGAAATCGTCTTTGGGCAGCAGCAGGCAGTTGCAGGACTCCTGGACCCGCACGGTGCGGACCGCCAGGCAATCGTTCATCAGCATGGAAATGCCGCCAAAGGTATCCCCTTCTTCGAGATAACCCTGCAAGCGTTTGGCCTCTCCTTCCTGATAAAACAGCTCCAGGGCCCCGCTTTCAATGATGTATAAATAATCGACCGCCGATTCCTGCTGGGTAAAGAGAATGGTGTCCACCTCAAAATCGCGGGAAATCAGCTTCTCGGCAATATGACTCAGTTCCCCCTCGGGAAGAATCGAAAAGGGAACCAGTCCGGATAACCAGTTGGTCAGTTTGTCATTCATGATTTACGGCCTGCTAAGGTCCGGCGTTGCCCGGGTTCTCCTCGGGATTTTCTTCGTCAAAGTTAAGGATCTTTTTGTGGTAGAACACCCACCAAACCAAAACAAAATACAGGCCGATTCCGATGGAAATCCACATATTACCCATCAGATAAGGTTCGATCATAAAACGGGCTAAAAGGGTGATCAGGATATAAACCACCGTGAATACGATTGATTTTTTGCGGTTCAGTCTCAAGCGCATTTGCAAAACCTCCTCGTAAGGTCAGGTTTCCCGGCGAAAGGACGCCGGTAGGGACAGCGGCCTGTCCACACCGGCATCCCGGGGTATAACTCAATTCTGAAAGGCGTCGCCGATCTGTTGTTCGGCCATCACGTCCTTGATTTCCTGAAGGATATTGGGATCGTCGATGGTCGAAGGCAAATCGTAGCGGGTGCCGTCCGCCAGTTTGCGCAAAATGTGGCGCAGGATTTTGCCGGAACGGGTTTTGGGAAGGCGTTTCACCACCGCCGCGCGCCGGAAGTAGGCTACCGCGCCAATGGCGTTGCGCACCATCTCCACCAGTTCCTTCTCAATGATTTCGTTGTCGGTATCCACCCCGTCCTTGAGCACCACCAGACCAACCGGCACCTGGCCGCGCAATTCGTCGTGAATCCCGAAAACCGAACATTCCGCTACCGCCGGGTGGGCGCCGATGATCTCTTCCATTTCTCCGGTGGAGAGACGGTGTCCGGCCACGTTGATCACGTCGTCGATGCGTCCCATGATAAAAACATAGCCGTCCTGATCCTTATAGCCGCCGTCTCCGGAGAGGTAATAGCCGGGGAAAGCGCGCATGTAGGAACCCTGAAAACGATCGGGATCCTGCCAGAGGGTCGGCAGGCAGCCAGGCGGGAGGGGCAGCTTCACCACCACCGAACCTTCCTCGTTGGCCTCCTGCTGCTCGCCGCGGGCATTGAGGATCTGCACGTCGTAACCGGGAACCGGCAGGGTGGCCGAGCCGGGGCGCACTTCCTTCAACTCCATCCCGAAGGGATTGGCGACGATCGGCCAGCCGGACTCGGTTTGCCACCAGTGGTCGATAACCGGGAGCTTGCCGAGATTGTCCTTCAGCCAGTGATAGGTCGGGGGATCGAGTCGCTCCCCGGCCAGGAAGAGGGCCTTCAGGCTGGAAACGTCGTATTTTTTGAGGAATTCCGCGCGGGGATCTTCTTTTTTGATGGCCCGGAAGGCGGTGGGGGCGGTAAAGAAAACGCTCACCTTGTATTCTTCGATAATCCGCCAGAAGGTGCCGGCATCCGGGGTGCGCACCGGTTTCCCTTCGAAGAGGATTGTGGTACACCCGGTAATCAGCGGGGCGTAGACGATGTAGGAATGCCCGACAACCCAGCCTACGTCCGAGGCGGCCCAGTAGACCTCGCCCGGTTTGGCTCCGTAAATTTTTTCCATACTGTAGCGCAGCGCCACCGCATGACCCCCGTTATCCCGCACGATGCCCTTGGGTTTGCCGGTGGTGCCGGAGGTGTAGAGGATGTAGGCCGGGTGGTTGCCCTCGACGGGCAGGCAGGCGGCGGGCTCGGCGGCCTCGAGATCGGCCCAGTCGACGTCGCGGCCTTCGATCATGTCGGCCGGTTTCTCGTCGCGCTGGAGGATCACGCAGAACTCGGGCGGCGTCTTCGCCTGGGCGATGGCGTTGTCGAGCAGGGGCTTGTAGGGCACGACCCGGCCCGGCTCGATGCCGGCGCTGGCGGCGAGGATGGCCTTGGGCCGGGAATCGTCGATCCGCACCGCGAGCTCGTGCGCGGCGAAACCGCCGAAGACCACCGAGTGGATCGCGCCGATCCGGGTGACGGCGAGCATGGCAATGAGCGCCTCGGGCACCATCGGCATGTAGATGATGACGCGGTCGCCCTTTTCGATGCCGCGCGCGGCGAGACCGCCGGCGAAGCGCGAGACGCGCTCCTTGAGCTGGGCGTAGGTGATCTCGGCTTTCCGGCCGGTGATCGGGCTGTCGTAGATGATCGCCACCTGATCGCCGCGGCCGTTCTCGACATGGCGGTCGACGGCGTTCCAGCAGGTGTTGACCTTGCCGTCGGCGAACCATTCGTAGAGCCCGGCGCCGCGCTCGGTGAGCGCCTTGGTGGGCGCCTTGTCCCAGTCGATCGCCTGGGCCGCCTCCATCCAGAATGCCTCCGGATCGGCCTGCCAGCGGCCGTAGACCTCTTTGTAGCCCATGGGCTCTCCTCCTCGTCTGTCGCAACTTTGTTACGAGAGGCGGGGCGGTTCGAGCAAGATGATAGCGCCGCAACCCGGGCGGATTTGTGCGGTGGTTTGCAAATGGGGCGTGGCCAACGCGGGGGGAATTTGCAAACCCCTCGCCGAATTGCAGTTCGCGGCAAAAGTCGGGAAGATTTGCAAAGATTTCCGCTGGAGTTGCAAAACGGGCAGAATCACCTTTCCTGCATTTTTCCGACATCGGACTTGCGTCGCGCCCGAGGCTCGGGCGAACCTGACCCCAGAATTGGTGGTGCAAGAGTAGCGGGAGCAAGGATGCCCGGCCCGATTTCGGTGCGATGCGCGTTTGCGGTTATGGCGGGCCTTGTCCTTTGCGGCGCGGGCCTGCCGGCGGCGGCGCAGAGCGGCGGGTGGCGGTCGGAGGTTGCGGGCGGCGCGGCGCAGGCGGTGGTCTGTGCCGAGGAGGCAGGTGCGGGCACGTGTTTCCGGATCGGCTGTGCCGACGGCGCGGCGCTGCACTTTTCGCTCGACCTCGCCGGGGGCGTGCCGGCCCAGCGGCTGGCGGCAACGCTTTCGGTCGATGGCAGCCCGGCGGGGTCGCTCGTCTTTGCTGCGACGGAGACGGGTGGGCCCCTGATCGCGCCGTTCGATCCGC
>JAGRBF010000704.1 GCA_020434205.1 Calditrichota bacterium
AGCGATTCCTTTTTACCCAGAGCTTACAGTAGCGACAACAATTAAAAAACCGGGAGAGATCCCTGCTTTAAATTATAGTATTCGACCCGTATTCAAAAATCATTTGAACATTTTTTTTCGATTTTTTTTAAGGGGTTCAAGGTTGAGTTTTATGGAGTTAGCTTAGCTTGTTCAAAAAGGTTTGTGAAACATGAAACATGTGGTAAGTTTATATTAAACAATTACATAAAGGAATCCAGTGAAGCTAAAAACCGAGGTTTTGCACAGTGGGAGCCATTTTCCCCGTTACGCCGGCGCCGTCGCGTCACCCATCTTTCAGTCCGCCACATTTGCACAGCAGACACCGGAATCTGATGAACACCCGATTCGTTATATCCGTCTCAACAATACCCCCAATCATTTGCTTTTGAACCGTCGTCTGGCCGCTCTGGAGGAAGGAGAGGCTGCTCTGGTGATGAGCAGCGGCATGGCGGCAATCTCGACCACTTTTCTGGGCTTGCTGAAAAGCGGAGACCACCTGTTGCTGCAAAAACATTTGTATGGCGGCACCTATGCTCTGGCAGTAAACGATTTGCCCCGGATGGGCATCGCATTTGATTGGGTGGACCTCGATCGTCCGGAGAGTTGGCAAAACCTGGTCAAGCCCAATACCCGGGCCTTTTACACGGAGTCCATCTCCAATCCGCTGATGGCGGTTCCCGATTTGGCTGCGGTGGTGGATTTTTGCCAGAAAAACCGCCTCTACAGCATTATTGACAATACCTTTGCCAGCCCGGTCAATTTTAAACCGCTTCCCTTGGGTTTTGATGTCGTGATTCATTCGGCCACCAAATACCTGAACGGCCATTCCGATCTGGTGGCAGGGGTGGTTGCGGCCAGCCAGCCCCTGATCGAAAAATTGTTGCCGGTGCTTAACCGTTTTGGAGGCGCGCTGGATCCTCACACCTGCTTTCTGCTGGAGCGCGGCATAAAAACCCTGGTTCTTCGGGTGGCGCAACAAAATGAAAGCGCCCAAAAAATTGCCGGCTATTTGCAGGAACAACCCTCCGTGGCCACGGTCAATTACCCCGGATTGCCCGACCACCCCGCCCATGGCCTTGCCCGGCGATTTTTTAAAGGTTACGGCGGGATGCTCAGTTTCGCTTTGCGGGGGGATATGCCGGCCCGGGAGTTCGTCCAACGCCTGAAGGTTATTACCGATGCCCCCAGCCTGGGTGGCGTGGAAAGCCTGGTATCTATTCCGGCGGAAACTTCCCATGCCAATATGAGTGCCCGGGAAAGAGCGGCCATGGGGATTTCCGAAAACCTGATTCGCCTGTCGGTGGGAATAGAAGATGTGGAGGATCTGATCGAAGATCTCGGCCGGGCTTTGGGGTAGCCCGGCAAGTGCCTAAACCTCGATAATCTCACCCTCGCGGGCGGGGGTGCAGGGGATATTGTGACGTTTTTCCGCAAGACGTTGACGGCTTAGTTCGGCAATCTCCTCAACCGTGGCGTCGTCGTGGTCCGGGTCGTGATGGAACAGCACCAGGCGCTTCACGTGCGCTTTGATGGCGATGTCTACCGTGTAGGTATAAGGTGAGTGTCCCCAGGTAATTCGCTGCAGATATTCGTCGGGGAAATACTGGGTGTCGTGGATCAGCAGATCGGCGTCCTTGATAAACTGGATCAGGCCGTCCTCCTTGTCGTCGACAAAATTTTCGAAACGCGCGGCCAGGGAAGAGGAATCCTTTCCTTCAGCGGGATCGGCAAAGGGATTGGTAAAGGGTTCGTTGTCGCTGATGTAGACCACCGACTTGCCGTCGTAATTGAAGCGAAATCCCATGGTGTAGCCGGGGTGATTCATAAAGCG
>JAGRBF010000705.1 GCA_020434205.1 Calditrichota bacterium
CCCCCGCCGCGGAAGTGGAAAACATCGTCCGGTTGGTCCGCCGCCCCTCCCCATTCCAAAAAACCGGGACCAGCCATTTCCTGCGAGGCGGGCGGGGAAGGGGGGAGGGGGGGCAAAGCCGCCGGAGTCGCCAGCGGGGACGCTACAATGGCGCTTTTTTCTACCCGTTTGCGAAAGTCGGTAAAAACGTCCGGCAATTCGGTGCGGGCGAAGGGCAGCTCTGCCGCTTCATAAAGCTGATTCCCCTCCAAAAAATGAACCCGGCCGGCCGGCAGAAGGTTGGCAAGCGCTTCCCGCACGGTTGCCTCTTCGGTGCCCGGGTCCAGGTGGGCAAACAGTTCGGCATCCGGGTAGCGGCGAAACAATTCCGGGAGGATCTCCTCGGGAAAACCGTTCACAATCCGAAGATCGCTCCCCAGTTGCAAGAGGGATTCCTGTAAATCCGCCAGGGACTCCTGCAGGAAGCGAAAACGAAAGGGTCCGCTTTTGGGCAAGCCGAGATCGTTGAGGCGCCATTGGCGGGGATCGGCGATATAGATGGGGAGCAGGTGATTGCTGCTGGCGGCCCGGAGCAGGGCGGGATGGTCGTGAAGACGGAGGTCGTTTTTGAACCAAAGGATGGCGGTTGTCATGATTGGGCATTCCTTTTATCTCGGGATCGGCGGCAGCGTTCGCTGCAGTAAATAACCGCCAGCCAGTTCTTCTTCCACTTTTTGCGCCATGGAAAGAGGCGGGAACAAACCGGGCAGACTTTTTGAGGCAGATGAGGTTTGCGATGCATAGGCTTTTTTAACCGGTGGATGGGGCCTGGGTTCCCCCAAAGGATGGCGCTGGAGTCCGGCAGCGATTTTTCCCGCGTTCTATATTTTTGGCGAATGCCGCCGACAATTAAAAGCATAAAACGGAGAAAAATCAAGGATGATGAAACTCCTGCTCGTAGAAGATGAAAGGGTGTTTGCCCGCTCGGTTGCCGCTTTTCTGGAGCGCGAAGATTTTTTGGTGGAAACCGCCAATAACTACCAGGAAGCCTGCCTTAAGCTGGATTTTTACCGGTACGACCTGGTGTTGGTGGATATCAACCTTCCCGACGGTTCGGGGATGGATATCGTGCGAAAAATCCAGCGCAATCCCGCCAATACCGGGGTGGTGATCGTTTCCGGCCATCAGGAAGTCGATATCAAAATTGCCGGATTGGATCTGGGAGCGGACGATTATATCACCAAACCCTTCCACCTCGGGGAACTGGCCGCCCGGCTGCGTTCCATTATTCGCCGTCGCCTTTTTGACGGCAAAAAATCGCTGATTCTGGGAGATCTGGAGATCTGTCCCGCCAGTCACGACGTCCGCGTTAACGGCAAAAATCTGATTTTAACCCCCACCGAATACAACTTGCTGCTGTTGTTTATGGCCAATCGCAACCGGGTTCTCTCCCGGGAGACCATCGGGGAGCATTTGATGCGCGAGGACGAGATTGCCGATGCGGATTCCTTCGATTTCGTTTACGCTCACGTCAAAAACCTGCGCAAGAAAATCAGCCGTTCCGGGGGACGGGATCCCATCCGGACCGTCTA
>JAGRBF010000018.1 GCA_020434205.1 Calditrichota bacterium
CTGGGCACCCGGCTGGACCCCGTTTACGGTCCGGAAGAGCTTTATTTTACCAGCAAAAGACACGGCCCCTGGTCCGATATCTACGGGCTCTCAGCAACTTTTTACCGGGGCCTGACCGGCAGGGACATTCCGGAGATCACCTCCCGCATCGCCCACGATACCCTGCAACGCCCTTCCCGCCTTGGCAAAAACCTGCCCCTGGAAGCGGAAAGCGCTATTATGCGCGGCCTTTCCATCCGCCCCGGACTGCGTTACCGGGAAATCGCCGAACTCCGTAAAATCCTGAAGGACAGTCAGACCCAGATCGAGGCCGAAAAGGCCCGGGTGGCCCGGGATGCCTTTACCACCATTGTCTGCCCTTCCTGTAAGCACAGCAATGAGGTCCTAAAGCAGGACTTGCTCAGCGGCACCAGCACCTGCATGAACTGCCACGTCCACCTCAAGATGGAATCGGTCGGCAAAGCCGCCCCGGTTGCCGCGACCGACCTGGGCAAGCAGATTTTCCAGAACAAACGCCGCCGGGTAGGACCCCGCAACGCCTTCCAGATGGTGGATTGCCCGGTTTGCCACACCGAAAATGAGGTGCTCAAGAACGACCTGCTCACCGGGGTTAACTGCCGCGGCTGCGGTATCGACCTCACCACCGTTATCGACGGCAAGGAGGTGGACGAACCCGATGAGTGGACCTTCATCTCCCCGGCCCCCAACTATGAGTTTGACGAGGTGGTTTTCGACGAACCCCTGCGGGGATTGGTGGAAGCGGAAGAGGTTCGGGAGAAGAGCCCGGTGGTTGCCGAACCCGATGTGCAGGAGATCGAACCGGATGTGGACGAAACGGGCGACTCAGGCGGCATTCCTCCGGGGCAAAACGGCCACTACGCGCACCTCCTCCCGGATGAGGACGATGAAGACGATACCCTGCTGATCGATCCCTCCGACGAAGAGGAAGACACCCTGCTGGTCCAAACCCCGCAGGATGACGAGGACAGCACTTTCCTGATTGAACCGGAGGCGGAAGAAGCCCCCCGGGAAACCCCTCCCCTCTCTCCCCGAAGTCCCCAGCCGGCCTATGAAGAACCCGATGAGGATGAGGATACCACCTTTCTCCTGGAAGAGCCCGAGCCCGAAGTCGGCGAAGAGGATCCCACCTTTATCCTGGAATCCCCGCCGGCCGACCCGCTTTCCGCGCCTGTGGCGGAAGATGAGGATGAGGACGCCACCTTTTTCCTGGAATCTCTGCCCGCCGACCCCGTTTCCGCGCCGGTGGCGGAAGATGAGGATGAGGATGAAGACGATACCTTTCTTTTCGAAAACGAGGGCCCAAGTAGAGTTGCAGACCCCTTTGCCCCACCGCCGGACCCTCAGGATGTTCCGGATTTCCCCGAACCGGAGATAGCTGCTCCGGCCGAAGCAGAAGAGACGTTCATTGCCCCACCGGCTCCGGAACCCCGGCAAAAACCGGCGCCCGGGAAAGCGGGTGAAGTAAAACGCAATACCATTACCTGCCCCAAGTGCCAAACTGCCAACCACTTTACCCTGGAGCAGCTTTTCAGCGGGGTTTCCTGCCGGGAATGCGGTTTTGCCTTTACCTCCAACGCTATTCTGGACGATCAGATGCCGGACCAGGCGGTGGAGATTGTACCCACTCGCAAAAGACCGACCTTGTGGATTGCCGCCGCCGCGACTGTGCTCCTGCTGGCCCTGGCCGGGGTGAGTTATTCCTTCTTTTTTACCGGCAATTCCGAGCTGGAAAATCGCTTTGAACAATTCAAAACCGCCGGAGACGAATCCTATCGTTTCCGCAATTACGATCTGGCGCTGGCCAGCTACCAGGCCGCCCGGGATATTCACCCCGATGACGGCTACATTCGGGACCAGATCCGCAAAACCCAGGAAATGGTCATCCAGTTCAACGCCCAGGAGCGGGAAGCGCGGGAAGCTTTTATCAGCGTGGAGGCCAAGATCTTTGAGGCGGATAGCCTCTTCGACGAAGGCAGGCTCTCTCAGGCCCGCAATCTCTATGAGGTGGCGCTGGGGGATTTTCCCGAGGATGAATACATCCTGGACCAGTTGCGGTTGATCGACGAAAGCGAACTGGACCAGCCCAGTAATACTATTGCGGAAACCACCGCCCCGCCGGAACCGGCCCGCATCCCCCGCCCCCGGATTAGCCTGACCCTGGAGATGTCCCTTCAGGAAGCGGTGGATCAGGCCAAACCCAATACCATCATCCAGCTCCCGGAGGGCATTTCCTCCCTGAGGGCGCCTCTGGTTATCCGAAAGCCTTTGGAAATTCGCGGGGCCGGCCCCAATCAAACCCTCATTACCTCGCAAATCGGACCCCTGATGCTGGATATCCAGAACACCCGCGGGGTAAAGATATCCGGGGTGGGGTTCGAATATGCCGGACAGGATCCGGTCGATCTCATCTACATCAACAATGCCCAGGTCAGTTTCTCGGAATCTTCCTTTAAAGGCGCATTCGGGGAACCGGGCGCGGACAAAGGCGGGGCTGCAATCCTGTTCGCGGGCAAAAGTTCCGGGACGGTCCAGAACAGCCGCTTTACCGGCAACCGGGTGGCGGCCAGAATTACCGATACTGCGCAACCCAGTTTTCAGAACAACGAAATTTTTCAGAATGAGGTGGGGATCGAGGTTCTGGCCGACGGTCGCCCCAAGATTTCAGGAAACCGCATTCGGGACAACAACGGCAACGGTGTGGACATTCGGGAGCGTGCCCGCCCCACCCTCAACCAAAACAAAATTTCCGGAAATCTTTCCAACGGGGTTTATATCGAAGGGGAGCGCTACAACGGCACCCTTCAGGAGAATGAAATTCTGTCCAATGCCGAGTTGGGCATTCTGGTTACCGGAGAATCCCAGCCCACCCTGGACGGCAACGTGGTTAAGAAAAACGGCGGGGGCGGCATCTATTTCCGGAAATTCTCCCGTGGGGAGGCCCGTAACAATACCGTTGTGGAGAATAAATACGGCGGCTTTAAGGTGTTTAATCAGGCTCAGCCGAAGATTACCGCCAATACCATCACCGGCAACCTGGGCGACGGTATCGAGTTGCTCAACGAATCCAAATCCATTGTGGACAAAAACGAGATCACCAAAAACAACGGCGACGGCATCAGCATTTTGCTGGACAAGGCCGGCGGTTCGGTTCTGAACAACAAAAGCCACGGCAACATGGGCTACGGCATCAGCATCCTCAAGGAGGCCCGCCCCACCCTGCTGGGCAACCTCACCGGCGGCAACCGGGAAGGGGATACCTATGAGGAGGATAAAAAGTAACATCCTCCTTTTATCTCAAAAGCACCATTTTTTTGGATGCCAGAAATTCGCCTGCCCGGATCGCGTAAAAATAAATCCCACTCCCCATCTCCACCCCCCGATTGTCCTTTCCATCCCAAAGCACCTCATGAACCCCGGCGGGTTTGGTCGCCCCGACCATATTGCGGACAACCTGCCCCAGAGTATTGTAGACGGCGATGTTCACCGCAGCGGTGCGAGATAGCCGGTAACGGATGAGGGTGGCAGGATTAAAGGGATTGGGATAGTTTTGCAGCAGTTCAAAGGACTGCGGGAGCGGGTTTTGCCCGGGTCCAACCCCGGTGACGGCGGTATTCTCGAACCAGGCGACTTCATTGCGGAAATACGCACCGGAGATAACGTCCAGATCTCCGTCCCCATCCATATCCGCCACATCAACCGCAATGGCCCCTCCGGCGGAGTCCGATATGGTGTGGCGGCTAAAATTCTGGCTCCCATCGTTTTCATACCACGCGATCAACAGCCCGATCGAGGCGGCACAAAGTACATCCACGTCCGAATCGCCGTCCAAATCAACCGCAAAAACCTGGCGGGGGGAACTGGCGGAAAGATCAATGGTGTGCTGGGTAAAACCCCGGGCACCGTCGTTTTCGTGCCAGGCAATTTTGTGGTCCCGTTCGAAAGAAGCGAGTATGTCCAGGTCCCCATCGCTATCCAGATCGCTGGCGAAAACCGAGTAGCCGAAATCGCCATTGGTGGAAACAGTGTCGAAATTAAACAACTGATTCCCATCATTTTCATACCAATTCAGGACTTCATTGAACTCGTTTGCCGCCATAACGTCGATATCGCCGTCCCCGTCCAGGTCGGCGCCATAAACATCCCGGATCGGCGTCCCGTCATCGATATCCCGGCCGGAGAAAGCCTGGTTCCCATCGTTGCTATACCATGAGATGGCTCCTCTGAGGCGCGCCCCCACCAGCAGATCCAGGTCCCCGTCCCCATCCAGATCCTCCGGGAAAACGCTCAGCGCCCCCCGGCTGGTGTCGGAAATTTGATGCGGGGAGAAGTTCTGGCCGCCGTCATTTTCGAACCAAAGGACCTTATGATCGGCCCGGGAAACGGAAATGATGTCCATATCCCCGTCGCTGTCCAGATCCGCGGCCCGGGCGCGGGCGGCGAATATGGCGCTGAGGGTCAGGGTGTCCTGGGTAAAATTCTGATTTCCATCATTCTCATACCAGGCAATTTTGCCGTCGGTCTCGGATGCCGAGAGCACGTCCATATCGCCGTCCCCATCGATATCGGCAGCCTGAACGGAGGTGAGTCCCCGGGCATCTGTGGTTATGGTGTGCTGGCGGAAAGTAAGGGGAATTTGGGGACCTGGGTCCGCCGCAACGGTGAAGCGGTAACTATGGGAAGCACTCAGGGTATTTCCGCCGGTGCTCATCAGGCGGGTGGTCAAAGTTACACTAATGATATCCCCGGGAATCAGCAGGTGGTCCGGTTGGAAACTCACCGCATTACCGTTGGTGGAAAAACTGCCGGTAATAATGCCGGAACGAAGGCTGCGCAGCCGCAAGTTTTCCGATATCAGGGAAGCCATATCAACCGGCTCATTAAAGTCTATCTGCACCGTTGCGCTCCGGCTAACGTGATTTGCATTGCGGGCCGGCGATAGATTCAAGACCTCCAGGGTTTGCCCGGTAACGGCACAGCATAACCCCGTCAGCACCAGGAACAGATGTCTAATCGGCATGGTTTTCCTTTCCTCAAAAAATGGTAATCAAAAAAAAGCTAACGGTTGGGGGCTCGCGGGAGACCCTGAATTTCCGTTTTTCTACCCCATCGTTTCCATCGAAAGCGAGGTAAAATCCGGGGGGCGGAGTCTTTTTAGATAATGCCGGGAGGAAAACAGGAACCCTGCAAAAAACACCGGCCCATCTTTTTGGGAATCCGGCAGGGGCGGTTTTGTGGGATCCCTTGCTTTGCCCCCGGCTCAGGATTCGGGGGCAAAGTTTATGGGTAACCTGGGGAAGATAGTTAATTTTGGTCTCAAAAACACCCGCAAAGGCCAGGCGGGGAGTTTTTCTTTTCGCAAAGAGTCTACCGCAACAGCACCATCTTGCGAATTTCCACATACTTTCCGGCTTCCAGACGATAAAAGTATATCCCGCTGCTAACCGGCAGGCCCTTATCATTGGAGCCGTTCCACACCAGCTCCTGAAGCTCGCCGGTGCCCGGGCCATCAAATACTTTGGCAACGTTTTGTCCCAGAAGGTCGAAAACGGTAATCCGGACATCCTCCCCGGGAGGTGCGGTAAAGGTAATCTTGGTGGAGGGGTTGAAGGGATTGGGATAATTTTGTCCCAGGAAATAACTTTCCGCCACCGCCGGCGCCCCGATGCCCACAACACGGTTGATGTTCTTCAGCACCCAACGGTCGGGATCGATCGCCACGTTGGTAACCGCTAATGGGGTAGCAAAACGGAACTGTTGGAAATCGGTGCTGTCCCACACCACCACGGTGCTGTCCCAGCCAGCCCCGCTCAGACGAATCTGCAGAGGCATGGTGTAGATCAAACTGGTAATCTGGCGAAGCGACACGGTGGTCTGGTAAGGACCGCTACCGTCCGTATACCAGTCGTACTGATAATTGGGGCGCCCGGGATGGTAAACCCATTGCTCGAAATACCAGTCCAGATCCATACCGCTGGTGGCCTCGCAAATGTCGCGGAAATCCTCGGTGAGGGCATTTCCGAAGGCGGTGGCGGGATCGGCCACATAATTGCGCAGGCTGGCGAAGAACAGGGAATCCCCCATCACCCCTCGCAGCATGTGCAGGGCCCAGGAACCTTTGTCGTACACGGTATTGCTGAACAGGGCCGATTCGTTGAGGGAATCTTCCACAAATAACGCCCCGTTGAAGTGTCCGGGGTCCTGGGAGTTTACATAACTGTGATAGGCGGCGAGGCCGCGGAGATGTTCCACCCACAACGCTTCGCTATAGGAGGCAAACCCTTCGTTCAGCCAGATGTGGGACCAGCGTTTCATGGTTATCAGGTCTCCAAACCACTGATGCGCCAGCTCGTGGGCGTTGATCCAGTCGAAGGTGTGCCCGCCGGTTATCAGGCCGGCGCCGTAGGAGGTCATGGTCTGATGTTCCATAGCACCGCCCCAGGGAAAGACGGCCATGCCGTATTTCTCGTTCAGGAAAGGATATTCCCCGAAAAAACCCGCAAAAGCGGAAATCATTTGATCGGTGACGGAAAAATCCTCCATTGCGGCAGTCAGGTGTTCCGGGTAAACGTAATACACCAGTTCCATGGAATCCCCGTTGGCGGAAACGTACCAATCGTTGAATTGGGCATAATTGGTGACCGCCAGGGACACCAGGTAGTTGGAAATGGGGTAATGGGTTTCCCAGGCATAAATGGCGCGTCCCGACGGGGTGCCGGTTACGCTTTGCAGCAGGCCATTGGACGCCACCACCATATTATCCGGCACTTCGATGTTGAGGAAAACCGAATCCGCTTTATCGGCGGGATCGTCCTTGCAGGGCCACCAGGCCGGAGATCCGAACGGTTCGCTGAGGGTGGAGATGATCGGCACACCACTGTGGCTGGACCAACGCCAGGAACCCAAACCGATATTGCGGGGATTCCCGCGATAATAAACGGTTATGGTGAAGTTCTCCCCCACCCCGTAACTGCGGTTTAGCACGGCATTGAGGATTTCCCCCTGATGGGTAAATCCCAGAGCTACCCCGTCCTGGAGAACCGAATCCACCACCATATTGGACAACAGATCCAGATCCACGCTGGCCAGGTTTTCGACCAGACTACCGGCGCTGATGCTGACCGAACCGTTGATCAGTTCATTATCCGGAAAGATGCTGATATTCAGGGTGTAGGAGGTCACATCATAAAAGCGCTGGTTGGGGGTAAGCACTTTGGCGAGGCGTTGCTGATGCTGGTGGTAACGGCTCTGCTCGAGATCCCGGATGTTGCGGCGGCTCCGGGCCAGAGCATCAAAATCCTGGGCCAGAACCGCTGTTGCGGCGATCGTCAAAACGACGGCAAGTATACGAATAAACATAAACACTCCTTTTCAAACAGCTGCGATTCCGGGAAACCGGCCGTTGGGGGAGCTGTTTCCCGTGGTTGGGGGAAGGTTTTGGATTGGTCGCCCAAGCCAAAACAATTACAAGTTAAGCCCCGGAAAAATCATATTCACCTGTTATGAAAAAAAGTGGGCGGTTCGGGTACAAAAAAAGGGGACACGGCTAACCATGTCCCCTTTTCCCAAAACGTTTTGCAGGGTGTTTACTCCACCCATTCGGCCAGAAAGATATTGGTATCGCCGGGATTCTTGTTGTTGCGATTGGAGGCAAAAACCAGGTGTTTGCCGTCCCGGGTAAACATGGGGAAGCCGTCGAAGGTTTCGTTGACGGTCAGTTGCTCCAGCCCGGTGCCGTCGATATTGATCATATAAATATCGAAATCCCGTCCCGAAGCGCTGTTGATATTGGAGGAAAAGATAATACGCTGGCCGTCGGGGTGGAAGTAAGGCGCAAAGCTGGCCTTGCCGAAATTGGTGATCTGGGTGATGTTGCTGCCGTCGGCATCCATCACATAGATTTCCAGGGCGGTGGGGCGCACGTAATCCAGCTCCACCAGGTCCTTGTAATCGGCCAGTTCTTCGGGAGTTGTGGGACGGCTGGCGCGGAAAACGATTTTCTGGCCATCGGGGCTGAAGAAGGGGCCGCCATCGTAGCCTTTGGCATGGGTGAGGCGTTTCTGATTGCTGCCATCGAGGTCCATCACGTAGATTTCGGGGTCGCCGTCGCGGGTGGAGGTGAAGACGATTTTGTCTCCCAGGGGGGAAACGGTGGCCTCGGCATCATAGCCGGGGGAATTGGTCAGCTGCCCTACGATTTCCCCGGCCAGGTTGGAAACAAAAATGTCGTAGGTATTGTAGAGCTGCCAGACGTAGCCTTTGGAGCGATCGGGTTCGGGCGGACAGGCGTCGCCATTGTGATGGGTGGAGGCGTAGACCACCAGGCTGTCTCCCGGCAGGAAATAAGCGCAGGTGGTGCGGCCCTTGCCATTGGAGATCATTTGTTTTCCAGTGCCGTCCAGGTTCATCACGAAAATCTGATCGCATTCCAGATCCCCGGTTTTGGACTGAAAGGTGAGTTTCTTTTCGGTGAAGCCCCAGTAAGCCTCGGCATTTTCACCGGCGTCGGTCAACATCACCACATTTTTGAAATGTTTTTCGCCTTCGTTGACGTAATTAACGGCACCGTCCATTTCTTTTGCGTTATTTTCCGCCTTTGCATCACTTTTTTGGGTCTGGCATCCGCTCCCCAGCAACAAAAGGGCGGCGAACATAAAGAAGCTTGCTGCAAACAACTTCATCGGATTCCTCATCAGAAATTTTGAAACATGATGGATTGCGATAGTTTTGCCAGAACTTAAGGGTTGCTGCCAATATTTCCAAAGGCCTTCGGAAATAAGGAATGCCTCCGGAATTTTTTCGACCACCTTATTAGCAGGAATTATTTGACCATGCGACCAAAACTGTTCCTTCTCTCGGCCTTTCTGATGCTGGGTAGCGTTTCCGCCCAGGTTTTTAATACCGCCCATGTTCTGCCGCCGGGCAAAGTATCCCTGGGAATCAACCCCATCATGCTGAACAACAGCGGGGTCAACGATTTTGTCCTTTTTCTGCACGGGGGTTACGGCCTGAAGCCCGGGCTGGACCTGGGCGCCCGGCTGGGGGTTGGCTACGAGGGCAGTAACAACTATTGGGGACTGGATCTGGAATGGGTTCTCAATTCCGCCCGCCCGCTTTTCAGCGTTACCACGGGAATCCACGCCCTGGAAGATATCGGATTGGACCTCACCGGCAACCTGACCTTTCCGATGAACCGCACCGCTCATGTGTATTGCGGGATAGACAGCGATATCAATTTCAGCGATCCGGTGCGCATGCCGGTGTGGCTGTTCGCCGGGGCGGACGTCATTGTGGAGCGTAATATGGCCCTGCTTTTTGAGCTCAACTTCGGGGTCACCGAACCCGCCACCAATATTTTCAGCTTCGGCCTCACCTTTTATTTCCGTTAGGCCCGCATCCCTTATTTCGCCAGAATCATCTTTTTGCTCAGGGTGCCGCCCGGGGCGCTCAGGCGATAGAAATAAATCCCGGAGGGCAGATCTCGCCCTACAAAGGCCAGATCGTGGCGGCCGGCGGGAAAAAGGCCATTCGCCAAAACCGCCACCTTCTCACCGGTTATGGCATAAATGCTCAAATTGATGGAAGCGCTTTCCCGAAGGACAAAGCTTATCCGGGTTTCCGGGTTGAAGGGATTGGGATAATTCTGAGCCAGTTCAAAGGCCGCGGGATAAGCCGCCGGCGGGTCTCCCGGCAAAGCGGTGGTGGCGGTGCTGTGCCAATAGACCCCGGCCCCGCCGGTTCCCGCATACACCTCTCCGGTCCGATTGCCGTTTAAAGCGTAAACGATGGTGTCCGTGGGGATCCCGTCGTTGAAAAACTCCCAGCTCACGCCGTCATTTTGAGAAGCGTAGATGGCCATTTCCCGGGGGCCGTATTTGATAACCCCCGCATAAATGCGGTCCTGCGGGTCGATGTACATCGCCTCGACTTCCCCGCCATTGCCCCCGCCGGGCATTCCCGTGGTTTGCCAGCTGGCCCCGCCGTCGATGGAACGAAAGATCATCTCGCGGTTGGCGGCGGCATTGTTATGGCACACGAAGATATGGCCCTTGCTGTTGCGGCGAATCAGGGAAATGTAGCCCATCCCCGGGGGCCAGCTGCTCAAGGATTGCCAACTGACGCCCTTGTTGGCCGATTGCAGAATGCCGCTATGGGAGGTGCCTGCCAGAATGGTCCCGTTTTTCAAAAGGCACAGACTGTTTCCGATCCCCCAGGATGCCTGCAGGGATAAAAGCTGCCAGCTGGCCCCACCATCAACGGAACGCAGCACATCTACCCCGATATCCCCCAGAGTGGGGCCCAGAGTAAAGGAGGCAATGGCAACGATGGTGTCCTGCCCCAAAAAAACCGCCTCTCCCCCGTTGAACCAATTGTTGGTATGGGTGGCGCTGTAAACCTGGTTCCAGGTGAGTCCGTCGTCGGTAGAACGATAAATCCGGTAACCGCTGTTGTGGGTGGCAAACGCCAGGTAGTGGTTCCGGGGGGTCACGGTCAGATCGTATACCAGTTGACCATTGAGGCCGGTGCGGGTCCAGCTGCTGCCGCGGTCCGCGGATCGGAAAACGCCGCTGCCCCAGACGGTGGCCACCACCGTTCCCCCGTCCCCCGCGGCCAGGGCGGGAATGTAAGCCTCCCCGGAGATCAGGTTACTGGTGGGTTGCCAAAGGTCCTGTGCGGCGATGCCGCCCAACAACCCGGTCATCAAAAACAAAAGAAATAAACCTCGATAATACATGCAATGCTCCCGTTTAATTCGGATTCCCTTTTCCCGTTATCCGGGAAGGATGGAAGGCGGCCGGCCTTATAGTAATGATTACCGGGAAAAACGGGGGGCACTCCCCCACATATTGATGGGGGGCAAAAAAAAGCCCTCATGCCGGTTGGCGATGAGGGCTGGGCAAAGCAAAAAAAGCGGGAAAGGTTTATCCGGCAGTGAGGGTCTTGGTATCGGAGCGCACCACAAACACGAAAAGGGCGGCCATCACGGCGATTTCCACCAGGGCAACCCCCAGATTCACCGAAAAATGGGGATAGGTCCCGATCATGATAAAACGCTCCAGGAAAATACCCAGGCACACCAGCAGACCGATAGCGCGGATCACCTGAGGATTGGCCTTGAATTTACGGGACATCAGCACCCAGAAGGGAATCAGGAACAGGATGATGATCACCGAAAAAAGCATCGGATTGCCGAAGACTTCCTGCCGTTTGGTGATATAGGCGACCTCTTCGGGAATATTGCCGTACCAGATCACCAGGAACTGGGAGAAGAACTGGTAAGCCCAGAAAATGCTGAAGCCGAAGAACATGGTCATCATATCCATCTGGGTTTTTTTGAAGACTTTTTCACCAAAGGTTTCATGGAAATCGTGAAAGCGGAAGGCGGTAAACATGGCGGCAAATGCCAGGCCGATGTAAAAGGCTTCTACGAAGAAGTAAGCGCCGAAGAGGGTGCTGATCCAGGGAAATTCCAGGGACATAACCCAGTCCACCGCGACAATGGTTTGCCCAATAACGTAGGCAAAAACCCAGAACAATGCCCACTTGACCTTTCCGCCGCTATCCGAGAGGGATTCTTTGGCGTATTTGTTGGCCAGCACCCATGCGATGAGGGGCATCAGGATGTTGCGGGCGATAAAGAAGTTTTTGTCCAGCCACTTATGATGCCCGTAACCGGTCCACAGATACAGATCGTCGATTTTGCCGGTAAAGGCAAAAACCGCGAAGAGAATGGAGATCATGGGAATCATGTGGCGAACCGAGAGCATGGCCCGTTTGTAGGGTTTGGCCCAATTGGACATGGCCAGCTCGGTGGCGGCGATAACGGCGATCGGCCCCTGGGTGATGGCGACGAAAAAGAGCATCGTATACAGGAGAGAAGCCCCATCGGTAACCGCTTCCAGCCCGAAGAAGGCCAGGGCGATCAGCAGAAAAGCCGCCGGAACCATGATATTTTGTTTATAAAAGGTCATCTGGATTAGTCCTCGTCGATGATAATCACAAATTCATTTCCGTAATCTTCCGGCTTGGTCATCTTGCTGAAACGGGGCAGGCGTCCCATCAGGAACAGACCGGCCACCGAGCTCAGGGCGCCGAGAAGAATGGTCAATTCAAAACCGATCACCACGTAGGCGGGCAGAGACCACATCGGTTTACCGCCGGTTACCAGTTGCCAGTCCAGGGTGGTCCACACCGCGATGAAGAAGCCGGTAAAACAACCGGTGAGTCCGCCGATCAGGGTGAAGAATTTGAGAGGGCTGGGGCTGGTATACTCCTCGACCAGGTGCTCGATATCGTGATCCGGATGGGGCATTACGATCTTGGTCTGGTCCGGAGAGACCCCGCTTTTGAAGAGGTCTTCCAGCTTATCCATAAATTCCGCTTTGTTTCTGAATCGAAATTCCATTATTCGAGTTCCTCCTTCAATTCGGTCACCGGCAGAACCGGGATGGTTTTGGTAAACAGCAGGAAGAAGGTAAAGAACCAACCGAAGCTGCCCAGGGTAATACCCAACTCGACCCAGGACGGGTGATACAGGCCGAAGTTGAAGGGATCGAAATCTTTGGCGAGCGAGATCACGATAATATTGAAGCGCTCGAACCACATCCCGATATTGATGGGAATGGACAGGATAAAGAGGTAGGTCAGATTGCGACGCAGGCTGCGCACAAAAAGGGTGAGCGGCGAGATCACGTTACAGAGAATCATCGTCCAGTACGCCCAGGCGTAATCGCCGGTGAGGCGATAAACAAACTGTTCGTATTCATAAACGTTTTCCGTGTAAACCGCCAGGGCCAGCTCCATGATGTAGGCATAGGAGACGATCAGCCCGGTTAACATCAACAGTCGCGCCAGTTTTTCAAAATCGTCCGGGGTAAGGTATTCCTCCAGACTGAAGATTTTGCGCATCGGCACCATCAGGGTAATTACCATACCACAACCGGAGAAGATAGCCCCGGCCACAAAGTATGGCGCAAAAATGGTGGTGTGCCATCCGAAGACCACCCCCATGGCAAAGTCCCAGGATACCACCGAGTGCACCGACAATACCAGGGGCGCAGCCAGAGCGGCCAGGTATTTGTAAACCTGGTTGTAATGCTGCCACTCCTTGAAGGTCCCGGTCCAGCCCAGTGAAAAGATGCCGTAAACCGTTTTTTGCCAGCCGGCTTTGAGGCGGCGGGCAATGGCCAGGTCGGGTACCAGTCCGATATACCAGAACACTACCGAAACGGTCAGGTAGGTGCTCACCGCAAATACGTCCCACACCAGGGGCGATTTGAAGTTCACCCAAAGCAGGCGCTGGTTGGGATAGGGAAACAGCCAGTAGAACAGCCAGATGCGCCCCAGGTGGATCAGGGGAAACAGCCCGGCGGTCAATACGGCAAATACCGTCATGGCTTCCGCGGTGCGGTTGAAACGGTTGCGGAACTTGGCCCGGAACAAATACAAAATGGCCGAAATCAGGGTTCCGGAGTGGGCAATACCGACCCAGAACACGAAGTCGGTAATGTAGACCCCCCAACCAACCGGGTTCATAATCCCGGCCACACCCAGGCCGTTGTAGATTTGCCAGGCCAGGGAACTGGCGCCGATTCCCACACAGGAAACGGCCAGCAGCAGGGCCATGTAAAATACGGGTTTGGGCTTGCTAATCGCGGCAAATACATCGCGTTCCATTTTCTCCTTGCCCTGGAACGCGGCATCACCGCTGCGCATGGCTTCCGACCCGCCGGTTATGTGAGTGCTCATGCGTGCTCCTCCTTGCGTTGACTCGGCTTGCGAACATAGTGAACGCCGGGGCTGGTTCCCAAACTTTCCAGAGCACGGAAAGAGCCGTCACGCTGCGATTGTTTATAGACTTGCGATTCTTGATCTTTTAGGTTTCCAAAGGTAATGGAATGGGTCGGGCAGGTTTGCGCACATGCCGGGGTAATGTCCCCTTCGCGAACCAGGCGCCCTTCGTCCTTGGCTTTGTCCTTGGCAACCCGGATGCGGCCGTAGCAGAAGGTGCACTTCTCCATAACGCCTTTGGGTCGCACGTAAACGTCCGGATTGGCCATGCGGGCCATCGGACCGTTCCAGTAGCCTTCGTTGGTCCAGTCGAACCAGTTGAAGCGGCGTACTTTATAGGGGCAGTTGTTGTGGCAGTAGCGAGTGCCCACGCAGCGATTGTAGGTCATCACGTTCAGACCTTCATGATCGTGATTGGTCGCGTAAACCGGGCAGACGTTTTCGCAGGGCGCAAAGTCGCACTGCTGGCACATCATCACCAGATTGTCCAGGGTTACTTCGCCGCTTTCTTCGGTGAAGTAATAGGGCTGGACCCGCAACCAGGCCATTTCGCGCCCTTTCAGAACTTCCGCTTCCCCAACAACCGGGATGTTGTTTTCGATGTAACAGGCGGCCACACAGGCGTTGCAGGCCACACAGGTTTCCATGTCCACCGAAATGCCCCAGCGATAATCGGGATAGCGGTCATAAGGATCGGGATAAAGGGTCTCATCCCCGTGGAAATGATCGTGGTGATGGGTATGCTCTTCCCGGGTGATGTTGCGGTGACCCTGCTCGATGGCCCCGGCTATGATGGCCAGCTTTTCGTTGCGGCCCGCATCGCTGACGCTCACCCCGCTCAACAATCCCAGCGGCTCCCCGGTTTGGGGATCGATTTCCATCATCACCGTGCTCATGTGATCCCGTTGGACCACATAAACATCCTCGGGCAGTCCCGGCTGAACCACGTGCGGCAGCTCCAGGCTCACCGAATTGGCTTCCACCTTCACCACCGGGCGTTCTTTGATTACCAGGTGTTCGTTTTGCAGCCCCAGTTTTTCCGCGCTGGCTTTGGAAACGGAAACCCAGCCTCCGTAAGCCACGGTGGTCAGGGGATCGGGGATTTCGCTGGTCAGCGGGAGCACCTTGCTGCGCCCGTCCCCGGTGCGAACCGAAGGCACGCAGTAGAGAACCGGACCGTCGATGGCGGCGCCCATTTTCATCTGCCCCAGGAATCCGGCCACCGCCCCGTTCTGCAGGGAGATGTTCAGACGTCCCGGTTTTTCGTCTACAAAACCTTTGGCAACGGCGGCATCGATACCTTCCGCCCCGCCCAGGCGCCCGGCCCAGCGGGCCTTGACGTAGGCTTCATAGGTTTCGGTAGCTTCCATGCCTTGGGCCAGTTTGCCCAGGGTCAGCAGCAGATCCCCTTCGGTGCGGGTATTGTAAATGGTTTCCTTGATCACCGGGCGAACAACGCCCAGCAGACCGCGGCGCGCTTCCACATCGCCCCAGGATTCCAGATCGTCGGAAAGGGGCAGCACCAGGTCGGCCATGTCCGCGGTTTCGTCGAAGAATTCCGCGAAAGCGACCGTAAAATGAGCTTTGGTGTAGTTCTCGCCGAATCCGGTTGCCGCCGGTGCGGTTGCCACCGGATTAACCCGCGAGGTGAACAGCACCCCGATTTTACTGGTCTGCAGGCGACGTCCCAGGGCGGTCATATCGTTCATATTGCCCACGCCCTGCAAACTGCGCCCGGTGCTGAAGCTGACCGTGTTTTCGATCATCCCGGCTGCCCACTGAACCAGTCCGGCCAGAACCGCCACGTTCAGCCCGCCTTTATGAGCGGTGGACACCCCGCCGACGATCAGCAGGGGGTTTTTGGCTTTGGCCAGCATTTCGCAGAGGTGTTCCAGATCGGATTCGCTCAGACCGGTATTGGCGGCAGCCTGGGCTTTGGAGATGCTCGGAATGCCCGACGGCAGATTGCCCTCGTTGAGCTTGCTTTCCATAATGTAGTTGAGCAGGTAGGTCAGGAAATGCGCTTCCCCGCCGGGGCGGATCTTGTGTTGCTTATCCGCTTTAAAACCGGTCATGGAGGCGTGGGGTTCCAGGTGAACCCATTTGAGGTGATGCTTTTCCCGGGCTTCCTGAATACCGGAGGCCTGGGCGACCGGCATATTGAAGGTCTCCACCACATCCGCACCGATACTCAGCAGAAAATCCGCTTCCCCGGTTTTGTATTCGGGCATGGTGTTCTGGCCGAACAGGATACGATAGCCTTCGCGCAGGGTGGCGTAAGGCAGGGCTTCGTAATGGGGAAGCCGCTCTACCCCGGTGGCGGCGCAGAATTCGTTCAGGGCTGCGGAAAGGCTGCCGGTGGTGTTGCCGGCCAGATAAACATTCTCCAGGCCTTTGCTTTTGGCTTCGGCCATTTTGTCCAGAATCAGCTGATAGGCTGCTTCCCAGGTAATTTCTTCGTATTTCCCGCCCAGGGCCAGTCCGCCGCGACGCAGGGTGCGGGGGTTTTTTACGCGATTGGGATGGTAGAGACGGGTCAGGGAAACCTGGCCGCGCAAACAAAGCGCCCCGTCATTAATGGGATGGCCTTTCAAACCTTCCATTTTTACGGCGTTGAAGTCCACCGTTCTTACCGAGGTTCCGCACCCCACCCCGCATTCGGTACAAGTGGTGTTACGCCACATGGAATCCCCGGGGATGTAATCCGGATCCTGAGGCGGCACGACAAAGGGCAGGATTTTCTCGGTACTTTTCTCGACACCGCAGGATGCCAGCACAGTTGCACTGGAAGCCATCCCGACGAATTTGAGGAAGTCACGTCTTTTCATTTAGTCCTCTTTCCAGTTTGGCTTACGATTTATGGCAGGTCCAGCAGTCGGTCGGAGCACCTTCCGCACGGTGACAGGACACACAAAAGCCCATCTTGAGGGTGCGGGTCTGCTTCACTTCCTTAACGACCTTCATATTGCCGTGGCACTTGGCACAGATTTGCCCGTCCTTGTAGGTCTCCCCTTTGGCCGCAAAAAACTTGACGTGGCGCTCGTGAGAGAAATACACGTGGTTCGGCACGCTGTGAATGCGCTGCCAGGGAATGGGCTCCTCGTTTTCCCAGAATTTTTTCAACTTATCTATTTCAGGGCTGACGATCTGGGCATCCTTATGGCAGTCCATACAAATTTTCATCGCCGGAACCGTGGCGTATTGGGACTTATCCACATAAACATGGCAGTGAGTACACTCCAGATTCAGCTTGCCTGCATGCAGATCGTGGGGATAGGCAATCGGCTGGGGCTCGGGCTTTTCATACTTCACCCAGAAGGCGCCCGCCCCGAGCATTCCCAGGGCAATCACGCTGAAGAATCCAGCCAAAAGCGTCGCTAAAATGGCACGCATATTGCGTTTCTCCTAAAGGCTTCTGTTCTAAAGGTTCTGTTTTGCTTCTATTGATTTTTTTTGAATTCTTCCATCAGATACATCGCAGCGGATTCTGCCTCAAAGGGTTTTAATCCCTGATTGGGCATGGCCGGATAATCTGCATTCACCTTCACCGGATTGAGAATAAACCCGGAGAGTTTTTCCAGATCGCCGTCGTATTTGGGCAAAACGTCGTTATACGGCGGACCGACGATGCGCTGATCAAAACGGTGGCAGGCGATACACTTCGTATCAAAAATCTGTTTCCCCACCTCTACCGAAGCTTCCGCGGCGTTACCGCGTTCGGAGCGGCTGGTTTCGATCTCCAGTTCGTGCTGGGCAGCCAATGCGGCCAACTCGTAATTCTGGTAGTGAAGGGCGCTTTCCCGGGCGTAGTTGTCGTTGATCAAAAGAACCAGGAAAAAGACCAGGAACAGCACAAAAACGTGGGAGCCAAAGCGAGTCTCCCGATCGCGGAGAATATTGAGCAGATACATGGAGGCAATCAGCATCACCAGAACGCCAAGCATTGCCGAGAAGAAAAAGGCATAACTTTTGGTCATTACCGGCACCGTGGCCACATAAAGCAGCAGGAACACGGCTTGCAGAATGCCCAATCCCAGGGCTACCCCGCCGCCGAATTTGCGGACGTAATCCCGGTATTCACTGCTCAGCCCCTCTTTGCCCCCTTCCCAGTTCAGGAAGAAGAAATGGATGGCGGCTCCGGTTAAGGCCAGTGCGGCAACCAGGAAATGAACAAATTTCCAGGCCATGCTCCAGTCGTAGGTCCAGGGCATGGGGCCGTCGATATAGGGCCATTTCTCCGGGAAATAGATCATGGTTATCACGCTGACAAATCCGTAGATAACCACCTTGGCCAACCCGATAGTGGCCAAACCCCAGACCACGTGCATCAGGAAACCGCGCTCGCGGTTTTCGAAACTGTTGCGGAACATGCGGGAGGCGATCAGCATTAAAACAGCCTGGATCAGGATGATCCCGAAATATTGGGTAACCTTGAATCCGGTTCCGTAGAGCACCAGGGCAAAACAAAAAGCGATAATGGCGATGGGGAGAATGCCCATAACAAAACCGACCACCATTCGGCCCAGGAAGGTTTCGGCAATGTCCTTGCCGAATTGGCCGAAGAACGGTTTGCGGTCAATTTTTTCTCTTACGCTAAAACCAAGGGCAAACAGGGAGCTTCCGAACAAAATGCTCACGTAGGGAACAATAAAGAGCGAAATAACGATAATAATGTACTTCGCGATCAACACGTGGTCCGCCCTTGGAGGCAAGAGAATACTCTCCAAGAATTCCATGAACGTTCTCCTTAAAGTTGTTCAGTTCGCAAAAAATCGCGTTAAAAATACGTAAAAATCGACAAGAAACCCCGGAAAACTCCAATCGCGTTAGCTTAAGGAAACGCGGGAGACTAAACAAGCGGTTTTTGGCCCGAATAAGTCGTTCGGCGATGCAAGATAAAAACTTCACAAAACGTGGGCCTAATTTAACACTTCCTCAACTAAAAGCAACCCCTCTGATAAAAATTCCCACCTGAGAATCATTCTTAATTCCCGACAAAATCAAGACCTTATTTATATCCCATTTTAGCGGCGAAGCTATTTTTTACAGCGGGTTGGTGGTGATACCCCTCCCCTGCCCGTTTCGGGAATAATTCGAGCGATGGACATTATGCAACGAAAGGGGCGGGTGATATACCCGTCCCTTTCGCGTCGCACAAATGGACATCTGATTATTATCGGAAGCTGTTAGTTTTCCTTTAAGGCGGCAACCGTCTCCTGAATGGCTTTCTTGCCATCGCCGAAGAACATCAGGGTGTTGTCTGCAGCAAAGAGGGGATTGGGAATACCGGCAAAACCGGGGCTCAGGCTGCGCTTGACCACGATAACGGTGCGCGCCCGGTCCACATCGATAATGGGCATACCGGCAATCGGGCTGGACGGATCGGTCCGGGCCAGGGGATTAACCACGTCGTTGGCCCCCAGAACAATGGCCACATCGACCTGTTCCATGGTGGGATTGATCTCGTCCATTTCAATCAATTTATCGTAGGGAATGTCCGCTTCGGCCAGCAGAACGTTCATGTGGCCGGGCATCCGTCCGGCAACCGGGTGGATGGCGAATTCGCAGGTAATTCCCTTGTTTTCCAGAAAGTTATACAGATCCCGGACCGTATGCTGAGCCTGGGCAACCGCCATCCCGTATCCGGGAACGATAACCACCCGTTGCACGCTGTCCAGCAGCATGGCCAGCTCGTCGGCGGAGGTTGCTTTAACCTTGCCGGCGTAAATATCATCCTGTTTTTCGGTGGTGGCGACTGCCCCGAAACCGCCGAACAGAACATTGGCCAGAGAGCGATTCATGGCCTTACACATGATGTTGGTCAGGATCAATCCGGAGGCCCCAACCAGGGAGCCGGAGATAATCAGGACGCTGTTGGAGAGCACAAATCCGGTTGCCGCGGCGGCCAGACCGGAATAGGAGTTCAGCAAGGCCACCACCACCGGCATGTCCGCCCCACCGATGGCAATTACCAGCAGCACGCCCAGCAACGTGGACACGATTGCCAGATACCAGTAATAGGAGACGTCCAGCGGGTTGAGCACCACGTAAGCGCCCAGGGCAACCGAAGCCACCAGCAACAGCACTTTTACGATTTGTTCACCCGGGTAGCGCACCGGCTGATCCGGCACCA
>JAGRBF010000118.1 GCA_020434205.1 Calditrichota bacterium
TAGATCACAAAGGTGGGAACCCGTTCGATATTGGCTTCCGGGGCTTTCAGGTCAGGATCGAATTTATCGTGATCCACCCCGATTAGCTCAAGGGTGAGGTTGGGATTTCCCGCTGCTGCCAGGGTCTTCATAAAGGGGGGAACCCCGCGGCGGGAGTCTCCGCACCAGGTGCCCAGAAAAACGACGATATGATATTGTTCCGAGATGTTGGCGATGGGGCGGACCTGTTCCGGGTCTACTGCTGTGGCGTTATCGACGTCCCCCCAGTTGGGAAAGGTCGCCAGAATATCCTGATATGCGAGGGGTCCCAAGAGATCCTCCGGTGCGGGTTGTTCGGTTGGCGGGGCAGGGGTTTGTCCCGTTTTTGCGGCGCAGGAAAACAGGAGCAGGGCAATGGCAAAGCTAAACAGTTTCAACATGTTATGTCCTGAAGGAAGTTGGCGCTTTACGATCATTCTCCGGCGGCGTTTTCCTGAGCGGGTTCCTCGCCGGTGGGATTGTTGCGAACATTGAGGATGCGTTGCCGGGAAATACCCTCCCGGGTGATCAGCAGATCGGCTACCTGGTTAGGGGCGCCGAAGCCGGCCCGGGTCTGATTGTTGACGGTCACCGAAACCCCGTCGGCGCGCCCCAGGCGGAGGGAAAGCTGCTGGTAAGCCCGAACCGAACGGGAGGTGCCGCTGGAAAGGATATATTCGGTGGTGTCCTTGCCGCCGGAAACCTCGCGAATCCAGGTTCGCTCCAAGGCCTGGATAACCACCAGAAAGGTTTCTTCCGGATTGATCTCTTCCGCCGGAGTCATTTCCTGGCTCCCTTCGTTGGCGGAAAGGCTGGAATCCTGCCCGGCCGGGGTGCCGGCCGGATTTGCCGGGGCAGCCTGAGGCGGTTCCACCAATTGGGTGATGGGAATCTCCACAATATCCCGGCCCTGAATATTTTGTTCGGAGGTGTAATAGGCGTAGGTGAAATAAGCGGCCGCCAGAACGGCCAGCACCGCCACGGCAATCCAGAAATACTTGTGGGCGGCATCCAGGTTAATGGGGAGTTCCCCGGCGGTATCCGGTTCGCCCTCCCCTTCCGGGGCCATTGGGGATTCCCCCTGAGGGGTAAATTTGCCGGTCAGGACGTCGTAATCCCGCAGTACCGCTTCCGTATCCAGACCGATTTCCTGAATATAGCGCTTCAGATAAAGGCGCTGGTAGCCTTCGGGAAGATTTTCCAGGCGACCGGCTTCGATGTCCTTGAGATAAGGCATTGGGAGCCGGGTCCTGCGGTGAATCTCGTCCAGGCCGATATTGCGCTCTTCGCGCTTGCGTTTCAGATTCTGATAAAATTCTTTCATGGTCTCAGCGAATGTCTTTTAGTCGCATTTGAAGTTCTTTTCGCCCGTTCCAGACGTTCTCTTCCAGCACGTAAACGGCGTCGACCACCCCGCTTTTTTCAAAGATGTCGTCGATGCGGTCGCCCATATTGAAGCCGATAGCGGTGAGCACCGTCCCTTTTTGCTCCAGGGAAAGCTTGAGGTGGTTTTTGCCCACCACCTGGGGTTCGCTGACCACCTTCAGGTTGCGCGAACAGAAGACCGGGCGCAGATTGCTGGGGCCGAAGGGACCCATCAATTTGAGCAGTCGCAGCAGGCGCTCGTCGAACTGGTTGAGCTCTACTTCGCAATCGATGTGAATTTCCGGGACCAGGTCTTCATCGGTAATCATCCGGTCGGCCACTGCCTTGAATTGCTCGACAAAGGCGGGGATCTGCTCGGATTTGATGGAAAGGCCCGCGGCGTATTTATGCCCGCCGAAGGTCAGCAAATGATCGGAGCATTCCCGGATCGCTTCGTAAATATTGAAGGCGGAAATACTTCTGGCTGAAGCCTTGCCGACCCCGTCCACCACCGAAATTAAGATAGCGGGACGGTAGTATTTTTCTACAATTCGCGAGGCGACGATGCCGATTACCCCGGGATGCCAGTCCTCTTTGTAAACCACAAAAGCATTGTCGTTGGCGGGATCCAGCCGGCTTTCCACAATTTCGACCGCCTCCTTGAAGGTGCTTTCGTCGACATTGCGGCGAACCTGGTTTTCCTTTTCGATTTCCCGGGCCATTTCCTGGGCGCTGGTGAGATTGGGCGCCGAAAGCAGCCGCACCGCCCGGGTGGCATCCCCCATTCGTCCCACCGCGTTTATGCGGGGGGCCAGGACAAACACCACCAGTCCGGAAGTGATTTCCCGCTTCTCGGCACCGGAGGAACTCAGCAGGGCTTTGATGCCGAAGCGCGGATTATAATTGATCTTATCCAGGCCGTGACGCACCAGAATGCGGTTTTCATCGACCAGAGGAACGATGTCGGCACAGCTGCCTATCGCGACCAGATCCAGGAATTCATCCAGTTGAGACTGGGGGAAATCCAGGGATTTATAGAGGCCGGACAACAGCTTGAAGCCTACCCCCACCCCGGCCAGCTCCTTAAACGGATAGGGACAGTCCGGCCGTTTGGGATCCAGGATGGCCACTGCTTCGGGCAGGGAATCGCCCGGTTCGTGGTGGTCGCAGATCACCACCTCGATATTTTTTTCGCGGGCGTAAGCCACCTCTTCGACGGCCGTTACCCCGCAATCCACCGTCACAATCAGAGAAATGCCCTCTTCGACACAGCGGTCTACCGCTTCGATGGAAAGGCCGTATCCCTCTTTAATGCGATCGGGAATATGGTAGGTTACCTTGTTGCCAACTAATTTGCTAAACGCCTGATAAAGAATCGTGCAGCCGCTGATCCCGTCTACGTCGTAGTCGCCGTAAACCAGAATTTTCTCCCCATTGGAAAAGGCCCGGGTAAGGCGGTCCACCGCCTTGTCCATGTCCTTCATCAGATAGGGGTCGTGCAGCTTTTCCAGATCCGGTCTGAAATAAACCTGCGCTTTATCAAAATTATCGATTCCCCGCGCCAGCAGGATACGCGCCAGAATGGGGGGAATGCCGAGTTCTTTTATCAGGCGATCAATTTGATCTTTTTCTAGATCATTCGAGATCACCCATTTTGATTTCATTCATATACCACCTGAGTATTTTTTCAATTTTTAACATGTATTAATTTTCAATTTTTTCTTTTGCGAAGTAAGAGCCGGATTTCGCCTTTTTGGCGTTCCGGCGCAGCGCTGCAAACCCCTTTATACTACCGGGGCAGGGGGAAAATTTCCCCGGACCGAACGGTCTGGAAACGCTGTTGATCAGGATCGGCAGGATCGCTGATACGGTCCTGCTGGATGAGAAACTCCCGTTCTTCCGAATTCGATGATAACCGATTCTCCCTGAGATCGCAAGCCTTATTTTCCGGGGAGAGCGGGGTCGCAAAAAGTTCTGTTTAGCCCGCCGGTTCCACCAGAGCAGCGGCGATTTGCCGGATGGCCATTTTGACGGCCGGGGTGCGGTAGGGTTGCACCGAAGGGTCGAGTTTTACCAGCCACCGGCCGGTTTCATGGGGTTTGATCTGCACCAGAAAACTCTGGCGATATCCCTGATCCGCGGCGACCACCTTCAAAATATAACGGTCCTCTTCCATATCGCGCAGGGCGGACTTAACGATGAAGAGGTCCTCTCCCTCCCGGTGTTCCAGGCCGCAAAGGGGCTTAACGAACTCGTCGCGGATTTCTCGGTCGATAAAGGCATGCGGCATACGGTTGTCCTTACATTTTCGTTCTATCGGGGCGGCGGCGATTTTGGTGGCCACCAGACGGGTCATTTCCCGATTCATCTCCAGCCACTTGCGCTCGTAACGGGTGGTTTCGCTCCGCTGCAAACCCTTTTCCAAGGGGGCTAATGCAAAACGGGGATCCGCGCTGAAGATGGCATGAGCATCCTCGGCATACCAGGGCTGATCGGTAACCAGTTCATACTGGCCGCCCATGGTTAAAACCGCGCTGAGGGTTTCGGCAAACTGGGCGTCGATTAAGCGACGCTCCTTGTGTTTGTCCTTGGGCCAGGGATCCGGGCAGTTCATCACCACCCGGGAAACGCTGTTGTCCCCGAAACATTCCCGCAAAACAAAGCGGGCATTGTCGTGAATTACCCGGACCGGGGAAATGTCGCCGGCAACCAGCCGTTTCATGAGGCGTTCGCAGGATTCCATGGAGAGCTCGATCCCCACCAGGTTCCAGTCCGGCCGGGCGTGATGCCATCGCACCAGATACTCGCCGTTGCCAAAACCAATTTCAATTCCCAGGGGAGCGTCCCGGCGAAAAATCTCCCCATGCCAGTCTGCCGGAAGTTGCGCCAATGGAGCAGGGGTAACGAGATACTGTAAAAAGCTGTTCTTCATGGTCCAGGATTAAGGGTGATGAATTTTTAAGGTGAAAAATGTACGGATAGGTTGTCGTTTTTGCAATAGTTTAGGGAGGAATCCCAAGGAGGGAAAATCCAAGAAAATTGCGCCTCCATGAAAGTTTTCTGTTGACAAAGTAAGATCTATGAGTTATAATACTCCTGTTAGCGAAAGCTAACAACCTCCCTCCCAACTCCGCAGGGGACCTCGCGTCCCCTGTTTTTTTTTGCCCTTTTTGATATAGATGTAATTTTCAGCAAAATTCCATAAAAAAAGATAAGATTAAGCCAAAAATAACTGTTTTGGGGTATTTCCGGCTAACCCGACCTCTTCCGCATGCTGGGGATAATTTTGCGCCTTTGGCTTGTTTTGCACGAGTGTTTTTGGGTGCAAATGATTAAAAAGCCTGCAAAAAAAGCTTGATAACGTCATTTTAATGTGCCTATTTCGGGAATCGCCAAGCGGGGTAGCGGTCCTGCCGGACCCCCGTCGCTTCACCTTAGTTTCGCTTAAACAGATCCGGAACCGCATGTACAACATTCTGTTCGTTTGCCTGGGCAATATCTGTCGCTCTCCCGCCGCCGAAGGCGTTATGGATACGCTGATCTCCCGCCAGAACCCCTCACCCCAAATCCAGGTAGATTCGGCGGGGACCGCCGGCTACCACGCCGGGGAAAAAGCCGATCGCCGCATGCGCCAGGCCGCTTCGGCCCGCGGTATCGAGTTAACCAGCATTTCCCGCCAGTTTCGCGGTCGCGAGGATTTCGAAAAATTTGATCTGATCGTCGCCATGGATGATGAAAACCTGCGCGATATTCTTCGCCTGGACCCCTCCGGCCGGTATCGCGATAAGGTGGTTAAGATGACGGACTTCTGCCGCCGCTACAACGATAAGTACGTTCCCGACCCGTATTACGGGGGACCCAACGGTTTCGAATACGTGCTGGATCTGCTGGAAGACGCCTGCAACGGTTTAATGGAACACCTGAAAAATGCAAAGCTTTGAACATATTCTTGAGGAAGTGGCCCGCTGGGCGGGAGAACCGGTAACCCCGGCCGGCAGGGTCGGCGGGGGCTCCATTGCCGGCGCGCATCGCCTGCTCAGCAATTCGGGACGACCTTTTTTCGTGAAAACCTACGGTGGTAATCCCGCTTTGCATCGCTGCGAGGCCAACGGTTTGCGGGAAATTGCCGCCAGCGGCTCGATCAGGGTTCCGGAAGTGCTGCTGGAGGGGAATGGTTTTTTGCTGATGGAATTTATCCCGGGCGGAGAACTCCCGCCGGATTTCTTTCATGATTTTGCCCGGCGCCTGGCCGGGATGCATCGCCACACCCGAACACACTTCGGATTTTATGAGGACAATTTTATCGGGGCCACCCCTCAGCCCAATGCACCGGGTGGGGCTGAGGATAACTGGGCCCATTTTTACTGGGAAGAGCGCCTTCTCTTCCAGTTGAAGCTCGCCGAAAAACAGGGGCTGGCCTCTCCCAAGCTCATCCGCAATGTCGGGGGGTTGGAATCCCGCCTGGAAAACCTGCTGAAAGGCAGTGAAGAACCGCCCGCTCTGCTGCACGGGGATTTATGGCGGGGCAATTTTATGGTGGCGGAAAACGGTGATCCGGTGCTGATCGACCCGGCGGTTTATTACGGGCACCGCGAGGCGGATTTGGGGATGACCATGCTGTTCGGGGGATTTCCGGGGGAGTTTTACGACGCCTACCAGGAGGTCTGGCCCATGGCCCCGGGCTGGCGGGAGCGTATGGATCTCTACAAACTCTACCACGTGCTCAACCATCTTAATCTGTTCGGGGGGAGCTATCTTTCCCAGGCGGAAAGCCTGGCCTTGCGCTATTTGTAAGGCGGGGTTACTGGTAATAGCGCTTGCGGAATCCCGTAAATTCCCCGCCCCTCAGAATTACGCGTTTGATAAAGGCGGAAATGAACCCCAGCCCGTATCCGATCACCTGAATGGGCATCACCACCGGCACCAGAAAAAGCAGCTGCCATTGCCGGTAACTCCAGGCTGCGTGCACCGCGGACAGTGCCACCGCAAAAACCCCCGCCCCGAAAATCCACTTCAGAAAACCCCATGCGCCGGGGATCAGCAGGGCGGCGAGAACCAGCGCCATCAGGCCCAGGGTGGCGATGGCGGGCAGAGCATGCACCGTCTCCAGCATCCCGGGGTCCAGCTTATACAGATTGATGCGCGCCACGCCCCAGTTGAAAACCTGGCGGAAAAATTTTTTGAGGGAAGTGCGTCGCTTGTGGTAAACCACGGCATCGGATATCAGGATGGTTTTGGCCCCGCTTTCCAGAATGCGGTGACTGTATTCGATATCCTGTCCGTGCCGCAAGCTCCCGAAGCCTCCGATTTTCTGGTAAACCGCCCGGCTCAATCCCATGTTAAAACTGCGCGGATAGTACTTGCCCAGCTTCTTTTTTTTGTGTCCGCGAATCCCGCCGGTGGTCAGAAAGGAGGTCATGGAATAGTTGATGGCCTTCAGCAGAGGGGGGAAGTCCCGTCGAAAGGAGTCCGGCCCGCCAAAGGCATCGGCCTGCTCTTCGCGCACCCCCCGGTCGATAGCCGCCAGCCACTCCCGGTCCACCGTGCAGTCAGAATCAATAAAAATGAAAATATCGCCCCGGGCTTTCTCCATCCCCATGTTGCGGGCGGCGCCGGGGCCCTGGTTGGCCTGTCCGTAGAAGGCCAGGGTGAAGGGGGCGTTTTGCCGGTAGGAGGCCACCAGTTCGGCGGTATCGTCGGTGGAGCCGTCATCGGCGATAATCAGCTCGTAGCGCTCCCGCGGAAAGGCCAGCTTTTCGAAGGAGGCCAATAATTCCACGATCTCTTCGCGGCGGTTGTAAGAGGGGACGATGATCGAATAAAAGGGATTTTGCATGGCGGGGGGGTCCTACTCGATACGTTCCCGGACGGAATAGCGCATGTTCTCCGAAAAGCCGGCTGATATCATCTCCGCTACCAGCCCGGTGCCGATAAACTGGATGCCCACGATAATCAGCAAAATTCCCAGAAAAAAGAGGGGGCGGTTGCGGATCCCCACCCCCATAAACCAGCCTACCGTCAGATAAGCTTCGATGAGGTTGCCCAGCAGGAAAATGGGAGCGCCGATCATCCCGAAAACGTGCAGGGGGCGGGCTTTGAAATGGGTCAGAAACATCACCGTCATCAGGTCAAAAAAACCGCTGAAGAAGCGCCACATCCCGAATTTGCTTTTGCCGAACTGGCGCGGGTGGTGTTTTACCGCCATCTCGGTAACCCGAAAACCCTGCTGATGGGACAGCACCGGCAGAAAACGGTGCAGCTCCCCGTAAACCGAAAGGGACTT
>JAGRBF010000119.1:0-29856 GCA_020434205.1 Calditrichota bacterium
ACTGCGCCTGAAGATCTTCCATCAGAGAGCCGTTCTGATCGGTAAAAAATTGCAGAACCCCGTTTTCCGGGGGCGCGTCGGCGATGGGATTGGTGGCATCGATAACCGGCTTGCCGGCCAGGTTCCCTGCCCCGGACTGGGCCAACGCCTGGGCGGCCACCGACCCTTTGACGGCCAGCACCACCACCTCCCCGAAGGCCGCGGTCGCCGAGAAACTACCCACCTGGCCCTGGGGGTTTTCCGACTGCCAGTCGGCCAGTTTGCTGCTGTCGCGGGTTCCCAGCATCACGCTGTGCCCATGGCTCAAAAACCCGCTGCCCAACACTTTTGCCACCATGCCGGAACCTAAAACGCCGATTTTCATCTGTATTCTCCTTGTCGAAGTATTTGAGTTTGGCCGCACGAATCGGGCTTACGCGGTATTTTGATCAGAATTGACCGACTGCGGCAATTGTTGAATATTATCCGATCTTTCCCCCTATGTCCACCTTTTCTTTTATCATGGCGATGGCCAGATCCACCTCCTCCCGGTGGGAGCGATGGCTGACAATGGCGCAGCGGATCCACAGCTTTTGGGCGATCACCGTTGAGGACAAAAACACCCGCCCATCCCGGTGAATCCGGTCCATCAGCCGTTGTGTTTTGGTGTTGTCCGGATCGTCGGGGCAGCGGAAGATCGCCACCGACAAATCGGGCTCCGGGCCGGTTTCCAGCCCCAATTGCCCGACCTGCTGATGGAAATACCGGCAAAGCTGCCGCTTTTCCGCCAGCGCTTCGGCAAAAACGCCGGTGCCGTAAAGTTGCAGAGGCAGCCACATTCGCAATCCCCGGTTGTGGCGGGTAAGCTCCAGACCGGTATCGGCGGGACTGATCTCCGCCACCGCGGCCGCATCCTTCATATAGGCGGCATGAGAGGCGTTGGAGGCCAGCAGGTTGTTCTTGTCCCTCACCAGAACCGCCCCGGAGCCGAAAGGCATAAAGAGGGTTTTGTGGGGATCGAGCACCAGCGAATCGGCCGCTTCGATGCCCCGGAAACGCTCGCGAAGTTCCTCCACCAGCAGAAAAAATCCGCCGTAGGCGGCGTCCACATGAAACCAGCAGCCGTTTTTCCGGCAGATGGCGGCCATTTCTTCCAGAGGATCTACCGCGCCGGTGTCGGTGGTGCCGGCGGTGCCGATCACCAAAAAAGGCCGTAATCCTTTTTGGCGATCCGCGGCTATCTGCCGGGTGAGGGCCGCCGGGTCCAGCCGGAATTGCGGGGTAAGCTCGATGGTGCGCACCACCGCTTCTCCCAGCCCCAGATAGTCGATAGCCTTGTGCAGGCAGTGATGGGCATGGGCGCTCAGGTAGATCACCGACCGGCGCACCTTTTGCGAATCGATTTGATGATGGTCTCTGGCGGCCTTGAGGGCGATCAGGCTGGCGGTCGATCCCCCGGAGGTCAGGTTGCCGTAAGCCGCCGCGGGATAGCAGACCACATTGCATAACCAGGTGATCAGCTGGTCTTCGATGGCCACCGTCCCGGGGCTGGAAAAGGCGATCCCGCCGTAGCGGTTGGTGGCCGCCGCCAGCAGGTCCGCCACCGCGCAAATCCACAGCCCCCCGCCGGGGATGTAGCCCATGTGCCGGCCGGAAGCGGAGTTGATGCCGATAGCGTCTACTTCATTTTTGAGAACATCCAGCAGGTCGGCCAGATTTTTGCCGTTTTCCCCGATCCGCAGGCCCGGCAATTTTTGGCAGCGACCGGTGGTATAGCCGGGCATGGCCGGCAGCGCCTCCAGAAATTCCTCCAGATACCCCGCGGCTTTGGCCAGCTGGTCGCGGCGAAGCTCCTGCCCCGGATTGAGAATTCCGGCGGCGTTTTCCTTCAATTCAATGGTGCTCATGATTAATCCGTGATTGATTTTTTGATAGAAGATCCTTACCGGAAAAGCCGGTGGATCAACAATTTTTCTTCCACCCGATGGCGTGCTACTTAAGCCCCAAAATATAAATGACGTTACGCACCAGAAGCGATTTGCGGTCCATTAACCGCGAAATTGCGAAATCACGAAAACTGAAACCGTACGGATCTGACCCTGTACCGGAAAATCTGCTCGTTCTGCGGTTATCCGCGGAGCAACATGGATAGCTGGTTTACGTCCGCTCCCCCAAGCAGGTGTGGGCACCGAAATTCTGTGTCTGGCAAAAACCAAACACAATAATTCTTCGCGGCTTCGCGGCTTCGCGGTTAAATAGCAAAAATGGGTTTGGTTGCGTAACATGAGATATAAGCTAAACCATTCATGCCCCGGTGAAAATAGACAAAGCGGGGAAAAGCATGTAAAATCCGGCGGAAGGCGTTCAGGCGTATTTGGTGGGGGTGGGATTTTCGCGGTGGACCAGTTCCAGAAAAGCCAGCATCATACGATGGAGAGCGTCGGCGGTCGGCGGATCGCTCAGCGCTCCCTTTTGGTCAATTTTACCTTTGGCCCCTTTGACGATCAAAGTAGCCGACGCCTCCACCCGTGCTTCGATGGTGGTGAGGATCAGCATCAGGGATTCCATGGCTTTTTCCCCGGAGGCGGCGGCCACCACAATGCCGATCGCCTTGTTGTAAAAAACGGTGGTGGAAACCGTCCAGTCGATGGCATTTTTGAGACTTCCGGGCAGGCTGAAAACGTATTCCGGGGTGCAGAACAGGACCCCGTCTGCGGCCTCGATGCGCCGGCGGAAATCCAGCACATTTTGGGGCAGGGCGGCCTGGTCCGCATCGGGTCTGAAGTGCGGGAGCAGATCCACCCCTTCACAGACATCAAAATCGGCCAGATCGGCGAAGTTTTGGCGGATGATCTCCACCACCGCGCGGTTGCTGGAGCGTGCGGCGGTGCTACCGGAGATCACAAAGATGGTGGGTTTGGACATGGTTTTCCGGGAAATTGGGGTTGTCTTTTTGAAATCGGGTACATCCGAAACGGGCCCTCGATGGCGCCTACCAATAAAAGGGGTTGAGGGATCAAAGTCAACCCGCGGGATCCTTGCGGAACCATAATGCGATTTGATATTTGCTCCGCTCCCCCTATTTTTGCTTCAAAACTTAGGGAGCGCGTAATGGAAGAGACCTTTTTTCGGGACAAGGTTGAGGGGATGCTGCTGTGCGGGGCCTATGGCGACGCGCTGGGGGCGCCCCATGAGCTGGCCGGATTGCAGGGCGGGGTAACCGACCCGACCGGGATTTACAAATTGTCCTTCGGGAAAAATTTTTATCACGATCCCCAACCCAATCAATGGAACGTTTGGCCGCCACCGGACCTGGTCTCCGATTTCTGCGGGATTGTCACCGACGACACCGCCTATCGGATCAGCATTTTCCACGAATTCCTGCGCGATGCCCTCTCGCGGGGGGAGATCTTCACCGAGGCCCGTTTTCGGGAGTGGATGAGCGGCCCGGGCAAATCCCTGCATCAGGGAGAGCGACCGGAATGGTTTCTGGAATGCCGCAACGCTCAGATCGACCATTGGCTGGAAATGTTCGCCGCCCGGGAGAAAAACGAGGAGGCGGTCTTTTTTATCCCGGACATCCCCATTGTATTCGGGATTTTCCTCTACCAGGAGCTGGGGGTGTTGTTTCCGGGTAAACCCAGCCCCCTGATCTACAGCATTTTTCGCAACCTCTGCAAACTGGACCAGTCCTATGCGGGGGTCATCACCGGGTTAACCAACACCCTGATGGCCGCGGCGATGGGGGTGGAGCGTCCCGAGCGGCAATCTTTCGCGGATTGGTTTCGCGACAGCGCCGCCGAGCTGCTGGCGGAGGTTGGCCAGCTGGCCGGGGAAAGCGAGGACGGGGAGTTTATCACCCGGCTGAAGAACATCACCAGCGAGATGCAAAAGCTGGGTGGGGATCTGCAGAACGCCTCCGAGCTAAACTTCGTAACCGAGCTGAAGCACCGGGTATACGATCATTCGGACTGGTTCAACCCCCGTCTTAAAAACTTTGATCCCTTGCTCTTCTGGATGCAGATGGTGGCCGCCACCGCCTACGGCGGCAGCGATCCGATCTGCGCCCTGCGGGTGCTGGCCGCCAGCGCCGGGGATGCCGACACCGTTCCGTCGGTTTTGGGCAGCCTGATCGGCACCTACTACGGGCTGCGGGAAATGTTCTCCCTGCGCAGCCTGGACCTGCGTTTCGGCGATGAGCTGATGAAGGTCCAGGATTACCTGAATACCCTGTTGGGCGTCAACCTGCTGGAAGAAAGCGAGCTGTTCTGGAAGGCCTATCAGCTCCAGAACGGTCTCGCATAGTATGGTAAAATTCGACGATCCTATGATCTCCGGTTCACTGGATCATAGGATCGCCTTACCCTGAATTTACTTCACCAGCAACATGGTCCGGGTCTGCAGAAAGTCTCCGGCAATCAGCTGGTAATAATACATGCCGCTGGCCAGATTCCCCGCCTGCCAGCGATAGCGGAAGCGTCCCGCCTGCAGGGTTTCGTTCACCAGCACCCCGACCACCTGGCCCAGGCTGTTGTAGATCACCAGTCGTGCATGCCCGGCCCGGGGCAGGGCAAATTCGATGGTCGTTGAAGGATTGAAGGGATTGGGATAATTGGCCTTCAGTTCGAAGGTGGAAATGAAGCCGGCCTCATCCAGGGTTTCGATCCCGGTGAGCAGGGGCAGGCCCAGAAACCAGAAGCCCGTTCTGGCCTGAAAGGTTCCGGCGGCGGCAACCCCACTTGCCGTTTCCCCTAAAGTGCCGCGGATCTGGAAGGTGCCGTCGCTCCCGGCAATAACCGCGCTGCCGAAAACGGCGCCCGCCACCCGGTTTTGGGCGGGCAAGGCCACCGACAGGGCCATTAATATGACAAAAAGGACAGAGCGCATAAGGTATTCCTCATTTTTATTCTGATTAGATTGAACCACAAAACGCCGGCCCTTATTTCAGACTCACCAGCACCCTGATGACCCCGGTCCCTTCGCCGTCAAAATCTTCCAGAGCTTTGCCGATAACCGCACCCAGCATCCGGGAGCGGTCGGTCCCCTTCATGGCATGGCCGGACAGATTTGCCGACACCAGCAGGTCCCCGCGCCGGATGGCCCCGTTTTCCGCGCTCACCTTGGTGGGAATAACCCCGATAACTCCCATTGGGACAGTATCCTCATGCGGATCGTCCATATTGCGTTCGGTTAGCAGCACTCCCGGTTTGGTGGCGTAGACCCCGGAAACCCGGGTGGAATAAGCCTCGCTGCTTTTGGTCACGGTGCGGTCGCTTTCCGTGGAAATCGCCAGCACATCTCCCGGTTCATAGCTATGGATCTCGCCGTCCACCTCGAAAGCCTCTGCTACGTCCGCCCCGCTGCTTTGCACCCCGCCGTTAAAATAGCCGGTGCCCTGATTGTCGATACGAGCCACGTTGCTGTTGTTGAACTGGAAGACCGCCAGAGCCCCGGTACCGGTGTGGTTTACCGAGAGGGCGTGCCCGCCGGCGGTGGAGGACGCTTCGATGCGCACTGCCGGCTGCACCGTGCCAAAACCGGGACTGCTGAACAAACCCGCACCGCCGATTCCCGCGGACTGCGCAAAAAGAGCCGCGCCGATGCCGTTGGTGAAGGCATAAACGGGAGAATTGGTGCTCTGGATATTGTCGATGCGCGCCTTAACCGCCGCGCTGGTGCGCCCGGTGGAGGTGATATCGAAAAGGTCATCTTCGCTGGCGGATTCGATAACCATGGGCACCTGGATGGAGCGGGCCTGATGGGAATAGGGCGTGGTGGTCAGGGGAATTCGGGGGTTCATTTCCGGATTCCCGGCCAGGGTGATCCCCAGGAAATACGGCACGTCAAACGGGATATCCAGGGTGGTTACCTGGCCCAGGGGTATGCCCAGAATGGCATTGCTGATGGCAATACCGGTGCGGTTTTCCTCCCAGATCGCGGTGCCGCCCCCGGCCGTTTCATAGAGGCGAAAGGTGACATCGTAGTTGCCGTCGGCAACCGGATTGCCGGCGTTATCGGTGATCAGCGCCTGAAAACCGATTTCGGTGGGAATCTGGGCAACTGCCCCAAAACTGAGCAAGAGAGCAAAAACAACCAACAAAACTGCAGGGAAATTTTTCATGGCAGGTTCCTTTGAATGAAGGGTGAGAGAATGGTTGAGGGCGAAGTTATGTTCAGTATAGGGGATGCTCACAAGCGAGAAACCGCATGAAAATGTGGGTAGCGTTTTAGGGGATTTTTTGACGCAACAAGCGAAGAGCGAGGTGCGCGGAACAGAATTTTTTATGAAATTTCCCCCCTTTTTGCATCTATTAAACAGGGGAACCTTCATTGACTATATACCAAAAAATGTGTATCATTTAAAGGCCAACCCAAGAGGAAGAATTAAAATGGCAATCGAACACCGTAGCAAAAGACTCCAGGTTACCCTGCCCGAGGAGACCGTGGCGAAAATGGATGCCCTGCTGGAACAACTTGACCATGGTTCTCGCAGTGGTTTTCTCAACAAGGCCGCCCTGCACTATGCCACCCGCCTCCAAAAAGCCATGCTCGTTCGCGAATTGCGAACGGGATATAAAACGCGATCCGAGCGGGATGTGATCCTCTCCGACGATTGGGAAGCAGCCGACCAGCTGTGACCAACCCTTCCGGAAAACGGTTTCCCCGGCGCGGTTCAGTTTTTCTGGTGAATCTGAATCCCACCCTCGGTTCGGAGATCCGCAAAACGCGCCCGGCGGTGATTCTGCAAAACGATATCGGCAATCAATACAGCTCCACCACCATTGTGGCGCCTATTACCTCCGGCGAAGAGGCCATTTTCCCCGTTGAGGTTGCCGTTCAACCGCCTGAGGGTGGCCTGGCAAATCCTTCCCTGATCTTGCTCTCTCAAATCCGCACCATAGACAAACGTCGCCTGGTTAAGAAACTCGGAGAGCTTAGCGCCGATACCATGGCCAGGGTGGATCGGGCTGCTCTGATCAGCCTGGGTTTGGCCGATGAGGTTCGAAAACAGTAGTCCATCATCCCCTGCTCCCGCCTCCTGCCTCCAATGCTTCAACACACCGAACAGCCAAACACCCACATTTTTTTATGGAATTTTTCCCTTTTTTGCATCTATAAAAAAAGCCCTCTTCCCCATCAACCGTCAAAGCCGGCAAAGGAGGTATTGCCTTTGAGATAATTTTTGTGAAATCGCGCTAAATCGGATGACCGTTTGGGAGCGGTCTTACCATGTCATTTTATCGGAATTGGGAGGAAATTGTGAATTTTATGCGAATTGCCATGCTGTTGGTCCTCGCGTGCGGGCTGCTTTTTGGCCAAACGGAGGACCCCACCATTCCCCTGGACTTCACCGATCTGTTTTCGGAGCGGGGGTTTTACAAATCGGCCACCCTTACCGGGGATCTCAATGAGGTTATCTCCGAGTTCAACGGCAACCTCAACGTTTCCATCCCCCTTTTTGCCATCAAAGGGAAGGGCGGGCTGGACGTCAATCTCGCCCTCAATTACAACGGGGGAATGGGGTATTCGGTGATCAACCAGAACAGCGGGACCAGCGGTTTTAACCGGGATTGGCTGAACGTCAACGGCCCCGGCTGGGTATTGAGCCTCAACGGGATCGCCATCCAGACCTTTAATTTTGAGGGCGCCTATTACAGCCGCGGACATCAACGCAACGGGGCCTGGAAAGCGGAGAACGGGGAGATTTCCCTGCTGAGCAACGGCTACCATTTTACCGACAACATCACCTATTACGGAGAGGGGGATTCCCCCAAAAACGGCGAAACGGTCATCCCGGACAAAAACATTATCTCCCTGCTCAGCGGAGACGGCAGCACCCTCTCGCTGATCAACCCCACCAGCAGCGTCATCACCTGGGATCACGGATTTACCGGAGAATTCCGGGCCGACGACCTCTTCGGAAAGGAAAAGGCCCTGGTCTGGGAAACCGACAATCAGGAAAATCCGGGCTTCGACCGTGCCGCCAGTAAGAACCGATCCCTGCTGCTGTTCCCGGGAGACGGAACCCGGATTACCTTCGCCGAGCAGCACACCCGCTTGTTCCTGGATTACCTGATGCCGCCGGAAATCGGCCTGCAGCAGTTTTATCCCATCCGCATTGAGGATGGGCTGAAAAATGCCATCAACATTACCTATCAGCATTATTACCCGCACCGGGTCGGCAACCAGTTAACCCTCTACACCGTCCTCGGGCACCCTCTGGTGGATAAAATTTCGGTGCCGGGAATTGACGATCGCCAGATTGAGCTGGCATATATCCACGACCCGTATTTTCAGACCATTCGCGGGCTCACCATATCATTCGGCGATCAGCAATACAGCCTCACCTTTCGGGATGGGGACGGGGGGCCCATTCACGTGCCGTATGTGGACAGCGAGGAGTGGGAGGATGCCCGGCGTAACCGCAATACCCTGCGGGGCGGTTCCCTGGGGGCCATTGCCTACGTCTCGGAAATCATCGATCCGGCCGGCCGGGTTTATCAATTTGATTATCAGACCTACCGCCGCAATCTGGATATCCAACAGTCCCAGGCTTACGATTGGGTGCCGCAAATTCCCGATCTGGACCACCATGCTCCGCAAAAGCTGGAGGTGGTTATGGCCCGGCTTCAGGGAATTCGCTATCCGGAGGGACGCCGGACCCAATACGTTTATTATGAGGAGGGAGAGCACGCCATTCCCGGCCTGGATCTGGAAAGCTACGAGATGCCGATCCTCACCGGCGCAATTGCCGGGGACTGGTTTGCCAGCGCCTCACCTTACATGGCCAACCGCAACGGCAGCGGCGGGACGGGACGGGACGCCTTTTACAGCAACATCATCTCCGAACGAACGGTCTCCGACCTTTCGGGAGGTGGCGACCCGGTGCCGGTCCGCCGCGACCAATACCACTTTACCTGGGAAAATGTGAATTATAATGCCAATCCGACCGGAGTGCCCGGCTACCGCGGTCTGGATTACGCCGATGTTTTCAAAACCACTTACCGGCAATTCAGCTTTGCTGACGGTGTCCCGGTTGAGGAGCGAAAGAAGTTCCAGGAATTCCGCATGATGCCCTATCGCAACATGCCCAAAGCTTCTCAGGATCTGGGATACCGGATTCTGCTGAAAAAGGAAATTCACTACGACACCCAGGGGAGCCGCTACCATCAGATGGCCCTGGATTATTCCGGGGAGGCCGGCTTTGAAAGATCTCACGACCGCCTGTTCCAGGGGAACTATCTGGAGAAAATCCGACAGGAGGACACCTACTACCCCGGCGGTCAGGCTCGTGCTCTGGGAGTTCAACGCTGGCATTATACCCCTGCGGCAGACGGGTTAACCTTCTCGGAAATCCGCCACACCGATAGTCGCGGGATGGTGAGCATCAGCCACTTTGACGAAGATTTCCTGATTACCCCGGGATCTCTGCGCAGCGATAGCTATTACGCCACCAACCTCAGCACAAGCACCGAACTGTACCCGGACAGCCTGAGGACCGGCGAGGAAAATTTGCTGGGCCGCCACCAGGCGGAATACTTCACCTACACCGACCGGGGCGAATTTCAATTCCTGACCGTAAAATCCCGCCGTCCCCGCCCTGTTTCGCACCCGGACAGTGTCATCATTTCCCGGCAGCCGGACCACCTGGCGGTCGGCTACAAAAACGAGCCGACCCCCTATCTGCTGGACGATGACGGGGAAACGCGCCATGAGGCTTTTATCGGCTTCACCGCAGATTTTCCCGCAACGATCCGCTCGGAGGACAGCCCGGTATCCACGGCCGTCCTGGAGATTTATGTGAAAGGAACATACGGTCCCCTGGATGGGATCCCCACCCGTGTCCATCAACTCCTCGCCCCCTGGAATCCTTATGTGGTGGACGGCCCCGTACCGGGATCGGTCCTCCTCAATTCCAATCTGACGGTTACCCAACCGGGTTGGATTTCCGTAAACCTGACCCAGCAACTGCGCGATTGGCAGAATAGCGGAGCCCCCTTTTACGGGGTAAAACTGGCTTTGCCCGGTGATCCCGATCCGGAGCAGGCCATGGAAATCGGCTACGAGCTGGAAGGGGATCGTTACAGCCCGGAAATGCCCGAACCCCGGATGGCCCGTTTGCGGGTGTCCTTTCATAATGGCGTTGAAAAAACGTATCAAACCTACAATGGATATCCGGATTTATACGGGGGGGTGGTTGGCCAGAAAAAAGCGGTTCGCGAGCTGGATGTCACTGCCGGGCGGCCCACCCGTACCCGGATGGAAAATTACCGGTATTACCTCCACGGCCCCTTCGGCAATACCTTCGAGAAGTGGGACAACAGCGGGAGCAGGGTACAATACCATTATCACGCCCGGGAGATTGAGGTTCAACGGGTATTGCCGGACGGTCAGACCCGCACGGAGCCCCTGGCATTACCGGCCAATCCGGTTTTCCCAAACAGCATCCGTTTTATCCCGGAAGAAGCCGGCCAGGAGCCTCTGGAGACCTACCAGATACTGGACGCGGGTGGACGGCCGGTGGTCCAGGTGGACGCCAACGGCACGTTGTATCAGAGCAGCTATGACAAATTAGGGCGCATCACCACCGTTACCCATCCGTTTGATTTTGAGGGCCTGCAAGCTCAGGAGGTCGATACGGTGCTGCAGCGGAGCGCCTCCCATTTGCTGCTGGCCTATTTCAATGTAAATCCGGACAAGGCCCCCACCGAATTCTGGACCTACCAGGGCGATCGCAGCAGCCTGATGGTGCGCAACGATGTCCGGGCCGGGGTGATGTCCCGGAGGGCCTACCTTGGATTTGACAATCTCGATGAGGTCAACATCACCGGGATAAACCGGGCCGAGCTGTTTTTTTATTGCGATGAAATTCGCGAGTATCTGCCCGGTCCGGTGCAAATCCGGCTGAGCTCGGTAAGGGACAGCTGGGACCGCGACTATAACGATAATTTTAATCCGCCCGAACGGGGCACTTTCTCCCAGACCATCGCGGCCATTGTGCCCGGTTGGAACCGGGTGGACATCTCCCCCTGGGTGGAAGCCTTTTTAGGCGACCCTCAACACCGCAACGGATTTATGCTGGATGTTGTGGCAGCGGCCGGCGAGGTGTTCGTGGACTACGCCCTGGGCCATTCGGCGGGAACCCAGCCCTACCTCATCCTGGAAGGACAGGTTGAAAGGCCGGTGGATGCCGGATTCACCCTGCGCCAGCAGTATGACGACCCGGGCAACCGCATTATCAGCGAGCGGCGCTACGGGATGCGAAACGGCGAGCTGTTTACCGCCAAATCCGAGCTGGAATTCGACGGTCTGGCCCGCATTACCCATCGGCGGGCTTATCAGGACGGTCAACAATTTCACGAGCAACAAACCGCTTATGATTTTGCCGATCAAGCCGTGTTGAGCACCAAACCGATGGGCAATGCCACCACCACCGCTTACGATTTTCTGGGGCGGCCCCAAACCGTGGAAAATCCCGACGGATCCCGGATTGTTTACCAATATCAGGTTATCAGGACGCTTCCCTGCAGCTATCAGCCGGTATCCGGGGAACGGCTTCCGGAGGCTATTTTATTCAAAACCGCCATTACCGATGAGGCAGGCTTGCGGGTGGACAACTACTCGGACAGCGACGGCAATATGCTGCTCAGGATCGAGGACCCGGAGGGCGAAGCGGTTGTCACCCGTTTTTTCTACAGCCTCCCGGGAAATCTGGTGCGGGTTCGCAAACATCTGGGAGACGAGGTTCGTTACCAATACTCCAGCCTCGGGCAAATGTCCGCCAGGACAAGTGCCGACCAGGGCAGATCGGAAATGGTATACAACCTGGCCGGCGACCTGCGTTTTGCGGCAGATGCCAACATGCGGATGGAAAACCAGATTGCTTTCACCCATTACGACGGAATGAAGCGCCCGCTTCTGTCCGGCCGGACCTCCGCCAATCTGGAGGATCTCGATCCGGATCTACAGCATAATTTTGAGGAAAATCCGGAGAACTGGCGCAAGGTTTATCACTATGACACGTTCCCGGATATCCGGGAATTTCCCTGGTCTCACTTTGACCTCGCCCCTCTCTCCGGCCAGTTGCACCATTTGAAAGGCCGGCTGGCGGCCAGCGCGGTATTGAGCGGACCTCCCGGGCTTCCGGAAATCCTGAATATCAGTTCCCGACAGTTCGAGGGGCCGGCGCTGCTGGAAGCCCGCCTGGACATTCTGGCCGGAAACGGGGTGGTGGTCCAGGGTGATGCGGAGCTTCGGTTGGCGGCAGGAAGAGCGGTGCGCTTAACCCCGGGCTTCCAATCCCGGCCTGGCGCCAGAATAACGGTAAGCGTGGATACGCGCATTCAATTGAGGCAAGCGGAACAGGGCTGGATTGTCGAACTATTCGATTACGACCCCCGCGGGAGGGTCAGCAAAAAGTTCGTATTTCAGGATGAGGCCCCGGAAACGGTGCAGGCCTATCAATACAACAGCGTCAACAAGGTAATCCGCCATCAGACCCTGGTGGGCGGGCAAAGCCTTATCCAGCAAAGCACCTACAATGCCCTGGGGTTGCTGGAAACGGTGCGGGTTTCCACCGGCGAGTCCCCATCCGGGCTAACCGATATCCGCTATTCCTATAATCCCAACGGCAATCTTCAGCGCATCGAATTGGGAGAGCAGGAAGATGGAAATTTTCTGCACGCTGTGGACCTTCAATATAACTCGAGAGATTGGGTAAGCGGCATCGGCGATGTGAACCGTTCCGACACCCCTTTTGCCGCAACATACCAGTTTTCTCCCAACGGACTGGTTACCCGGGCCGCATTCCAAACCGGGACCATGCCCGGATTTCAGTACACTTATGCCTACGATACCCTCAAGCGTCTGCAAAGCAGCGACTACAGCCGGATCGCCCCCAACGGGCAGATCATTTCCTCGCAGGCTTTCGATGTCGACAATATTCGCTACGACGGAAATGGCAATCTCATCTCCCTACGCCGCAGGGACGAGGCGTCTGATATTATAGACGATCTGACCTACCAGTATCAGAACGGGAGCAACCGCCTGGTAACCCTGAGCGAAAACGCCCCTGCATCGCCTCAAAAATGGGATCCGGAAAACGGGATCTTCAGCTACGACGGAAACGGCAACATCACCGCTATTACCGAGGGGGACAGCCTCATTTTCGCCGGAGCGGTTTACGATGAGGACAACCTGCCGGTCGAGCTGATCAATCGCGAGCTGGTGCGGGTCGTCTATCGCTACGACGCCAGTGGCAATCGCATTTTCAAACGCGTCGGAAACGAACCGGCCGACATTTACCTCAATGATCTTCAACACGTTCGTGCGGTATTTCGTTCGGATGGTTCGCTCCACCACTGGAACATGGTCGGCGCCACAACATTCGGACGCATTTTGCCCGATGGCCGCAAAGAATATTACCTGACCGACCTGTTGGGTTCGGTCCGGGCAGTGCTGAATCAGGATGGGGAAGTGGTCGAACGTCGCGACTATTTTCCCTTTGGCCTGCCAATGCCGGGCAGGAGTGTGATCAGCGGAATCGGGGTCCGCGAAGGGTTTACCGGCAAGGAACGGGATTCCGAAACCGGGTTCGATTATTTCGGCGCCCGCTACTACGCCCCCGGACTGGGACGCTGGCTTACCGCAGACCCGAGGGGGGACGATCTGCCCACCCTCAGCCCCTACCAGTATGCCGAAAACGGTCCGATCAACAACCTGGATCCCGATGGCAACTTCAGTTTCAAAGCCCTGAAATCGGCTTATAATGTGACCCGGCGGGTTTACAAGACCGCGAAGAAAGAGAAAGGTATTCGCGGTTTGCTCTCCGTGAAAACCTGGAAGAAAGCCGGTTTGGATGAGCTCTACGATTACATCGACAACATCACCACCCTCATGGACGGCACCTGGAGCTGGGATGATGTGGTGGCCGTTACCGATCTCGCCACCGGTTTTGGCGACGAATTGCAGTGGGCAGCCCGCGCCTACCGGCGAATCGAGCTGGGAAACGGGTGGTTTAGCCGCGGTTTGAAACGAACCTGGGAAGTGGTCAGTAAAGGGCGACACGGATGTGTGGGAGGATTTAAAATTTTCGGAACCTCGGAGAAACTGGACGATGCATGGGTCATCAATATTTTTTCCCTTACAGCCGATGAGAAAGGCAAAAGCCCCATCAGTCAGCTCCTCCAGGCACTGGAAGAAGAAGCCCTTGCCAACGGCGCGTCAAAAGTCAGGATTTACGGACACGCCATTATCGAGCAACGCCTTATAAATGCCAAGGGTGCCCGACGCTTTGGGTACGTCATGCGGAAAATCAATGCGGATCTCATCGAACTCGAAAAGGTCATTTATTAACCATCTTGATTAAAGCGCCAGGCTGTCCTTAATTAATATCTTCATCATCGGAAGTACCTTTGCCCCGCTTCGGCGGGGTGAGGTTCTTCCGGTAATACCGGAGGAGCATATCATGAAAGTCCATTTGAGTGATGCGGAAAACGTTCGCAAAATTCTGGAACCTATGTACAAAAGGTGCGACGGCGCCTACGAAACGGCGCTGGGGCCTTTTGGGCAGTTGTCCCAATCCGCACAGGAAAAAATCGGTCAGGCCTTTCCCTTGCAAGGGGATGAGGGTTTCCTTTTTGCCGCTTGCCGGGAACACCGGCCGGTTTTGGTCATCAGCAATCGCCGGATTGGGATGGAAAAAAACGGGGCTTTGGTCGAAAAACCGATCGAAACCCTCTCCGCGGCTCAGGGGAAACCGCTTGCCGCCGAAGATAACAATTATGACCACCCCGATCTCCGTTTTCTGGAACTGGGATTTTCAGACGGGGAAACCATCACGGTAGATCTGGGAGACCGGCAACGGCTGAACGGATTTCTTCAGGTTCTCAGCTACATCAGTTCTCAGAACAAGAGCAAATAAACCGTCAATTGGGTATGGCCTTTCGCCCTCCCGGCTTAGGCCGTGTGTACAATCATCTAAATTATTGTACAAACATCCTGAAACAACCTTTCGGATTTTTTTTGGGTATTACCCGCGATTTTGACTGACATCAACCCATTTAATCCCGGGGTGAGATAGATTCTGTCGGTCGATCGCCAGCGGTGAAGGCATTCGGGCCTGCTGTCCACTTGCGATCTTTCTGCTTCACAATATCCCGGTGGCCCGAAAGGTTTGAAACAAATCGTATCAAACACCTTATAACTGGGTATGGGCAGGGCGGTTCGTCTCCCGTTTTCCGAACCGCCAAAGAGCTATTGCGCCGGTCAGCGTTTTTGTTTTCGGCAATGCGGCGGGCAGAAGATCGGCCTCCAAACGCCCATCTCTGGAAACGCCGGCTTTGCCGGCATCGGTCGGGGAAAAGGCTTGAGGGGAAAAAGGGATTTTTTACAGACTTGCCACCAGGTATCAATCGGAGGATTTCGTATGAAGCGTCATGGCCGAATGGTAAAATGGATTATCTTGGTCGGAACACTGCTGAGTACGGTGTTCTTCCTCAATCTCACCCCACTGGAAAGCGACGATGAGTATTATAAAATCGATCGCGGCCTTTTTTACCTCAAGGAAGTTTTCGAAACCGTTTCGCGAAGTTATGTCGACCACGTAGATCCGGAAACGCTCAGTCGTTCGGCCATCAACGGCATGCTCAAGGAGTTTGATCCCTATACGGTCTTTTTCGAGGACCCCGGTTCTCACCAAATGCGCATGATTACCCGCGGCAAATACGGGGGTGTCGGCATGGAAATCGGGGTCCAGAATAGTCGCATCACCGTTATTGCCCCCATGGAGAACACCCCGGCCTGGCGGGCGGGAATCCGCGCCGGCGACGAGGTGGTTAGCATCGAGGGGAAAAGCACCGAGGGCTTTAGCCTGGACGAGACCTCTCAGAAGCTGCGCGGCAAGGTGGGTAGTAAAGTTTCCCTGAAAATCCGCCGCCCCGGTATTCCCGACCCCATCCCCTACGATTTGATTCGCGAGGAGATTCTCCTCAAGGATGTCTCCTACGCCGCCTTCATTTTACCCGAAGTTGCTTACATTCGCCTGGCCGGCTTTTCCGACAAGGCCGGGGACGAACTCCGCGAAGCCCTGCGGGACCTGCAATCCCAGCAACATATCTCCGGCGTTATCCTGGACTTGCGTGATAATCCGGGCGGATTGCTTACCTCCGCGGTTGAGGTCGCCAATGTCTTTTTACCGCCGGGACAACTGGTGGTTTCCACCCGGGGCACCCACGAATCCGAGAACAAATTCTACACCAAACGGCGCCCGTTGCTGGCCACCGAACCCCTGGTCGTATTGGTAAACGAAGCCAGCGCCAGTGCCTCGGAAATCGTAGCCGGCGCCATTCAGGATCTGGATCGCGGGGTGCTGATTGGCGCGGACACCTTTGGCAAGGGTCTGGTTCAGAAGGTTTTTCCCATCGACCGGGTCAGCCAGACCTATCTTAAAATCACCACCGCTAAATACTACATCCCCTCCGGCCGCTCTATTCAAAAAGAAGATTACAAAAGCAACAGCCGTATGTTTACCGACCATTCGGACAGCTCCGAGTATAACCCGGCCATCAATTTCTATACCCAGAACGGCCGGATCGTGCACGGTGGCGGTGGGGTAAATCCCGATATTCAGGTGGCCTCGGACACCCTGGACGGCTATCTGGAAGCCATCACCGCCCGCGGATTTTTATTCCGCTTCGCGGTGGAATACCTTACCCGTCATCCGGAGTCCAAAGGCGCCAATCATCTGATGGTCGATGAAAACATTATGGCTGAATTCGAAAATTTTGTCGTCAAAGAGAAGCTGGAAGTGCCCATGGATGGCGAGGAAGAGCTGCGCCGATTCCTGAGCATCGCGGAGGATAAAAAATACGACCAGGATGTGCGGGATCTGGTGACGGTGAGCCTCCAGAAGCTCGCCTACCGCAAAACCCGGCAGTTCTCGGATCACCGCGCTCAGATTCGCCAGTTGTTGGAGGCCGAATTCGCCGAAAAGCTGACCGGCTCCACGGCGCGAATCCGCACCCTCCTCAACTATGACGGGCAGGTGAAACAAGCGTTGAAAGTCCTCGAAAATCAACCCAAGTATGAACAGATTCTGGCGGTAGACCGTTAAGACGAACCTTATCTGTGAAAGCTTGCGGCAGCTCGGACTGCAATCCGGGGACGCCGTCATGGTCCACGCCTCCCTCCGGGCGATCGGAGAGATAGAGGGTGGGGCGGAAGGCCTGGTCCGGAACTTGCTCCGGGTGCTGGGCAATCCGGGAACCCTGATGGCTTACGTCGATTTCCATCCCACCGCAGAAATTCCCTACTTTGATCCCCCGCGCTCCCCGGCCTGTCCGGAATACGGGGTACTTGCCGAAATTATCCGCACCTGGCCGGGGGCGAAGCGCTCCCAGAATCCCGGTGCTTCGGTGGCGGCGATCGGTGCCAGGGCGGAGTGGCTTTGCCGTAACCATCCCCTCAATTTTGGCTACGGACCGAAAACCCCTTTTGCCAGGTTGATCGACGCAGAGGGCGGAGTGTTGCTCCTCGGCTCGGACCCCAATAACGTCACCTTGCTGCATCACGCCGAACATCTGGCAAAATTGCCGGGTAAACGCATCATCAAAAGGACAGACAAAATCCTGCAGGATGGGGGGATTTGCCATGTTCAAATTGAAGAATACGATACCAGCCAACCGGTAATTTCGGCCATGCCGGGGGACTATTTCGGCCGGATCGTGAAGGCTTTTCTCAAAACCGGCCTGGGCAAAACCGGCAAGGTTGGCAATGCCGATTGCGCCCTGCTTCCGGCAGATGCACTGGTTCGCTTTGCCGTAGCAATGATGGAGAACGAGTTTGGAGCCGCAAATTCCAGAAAATAGCGGCCCTGAACGGACCGGGATTGCCAAACCTCTGATTTCAGGATCAACGTCTTTGATTTTCCCAACCTCTTTGGTAAGGTATGGCATGAGAAAAATTGTAAAGCTATTGGGTCCGGCCGTGCTGGTTTTCCTGCTGGCCTGCCATTCCCCAAAAAGCGGGGTGGAAACCGATTGGGTTTTTGTGGAGGGTGGCGCATTCGAGCAGGGTTTGCATCAGATTGTGGTTAGCCCGGGCGGCGACACCGTTCAGGGGTTTACCAGCCCCAACCGCGTGGTGGAAATCAGCGATTTTTACATCAGCCGCTATGAGATAACCGTGGCCGAATTTCGGGCTTTTTGCGAGGCAACCGGTCGCAAGATGCCCGATCCGCCCCGGGAATCCGCCCATGGTCAGCAGACAGACCTGCCGTGGCGGGAAGACCATCCCATGCTGGCCACCTGGGAAGAGGCCGATGCCTATGCCCGCTGGGCCGGGGGCCGTCTGCCCACCGAAGCGGAATGGGAATACGCCGCCAAAGGTGGCCGGAAAAGTCGCGGCTACCGTTACAGCGGCAGCGACGACCCCGCGGAAGTGGGTTGGGTAGCCGAAAATGCCGACAGCACCTTTCACGCGGTAGGCCGGCTCAAACCCAATGAGCTGGGTCTCTACGATATGACCGGCAATGTAAATGAATGGGTAAACGATTGGTATAACCCGGAAATGGATCATCTGGTTGGCAGAACCGATCCTCAAGGTCCGCCGGAAGGGGAACTCAAAATCGCCAAGGGGCTGAGCTGGTATTACCGCGGCCATGGGGATGATGGCAAACCGCTGCCGTACGGTATCCATCTGCCGGAGGTTCGTTATCAGTCACCCCCCGAAACCCGCAACGACGGTTTCGGATTCCGGATCGCCAAAGACCCTGTTTCGTCGCCGGAAGCACAAAGTGAGGTCCCCTCGGAGAACCTTAAAATCGCACCGCTGGGAGCTCATTCCTTCCTTCACGTGTCTTACCTGGAAACCGAAAGCTGGGGGAAAGTCCCCTGCAATGGTCTGGTGCTTATCCGCAACGGTGAGGCGATTGTTTGCGACTCCCCGGTAGATTCGGCTGCCTCCGCGGAATTGCTGGACTGGCTCCAACAGGAAATGAAGGTAAGGGTAATCGCCGTCATCGCTACCCATTTTCACGAGGATTGCCTGGGGGGACTGGACCAGTTCCACCAACGCGGCATCCCCTCTTATGCCGGCGGCTTAACCCGTGAGCTCGCGGCCCAAAACGGATTTCCCCTGCCCCAACAGACCTTCGAAAGCACCCAAACCCTGGTTATTGGGGACGCGGAGGTGCGGATTCAATACCCGGGGGAGGGCCATACCCGGGATAATGTGGTGGTTTGGTTCCCCCTCGACAAGGCGCTGTTCGGCGGCTGCCTGGTTAAAAGTCAGGGCGCCGGCAAAGGGAATCTGAACGATGCCAACACCGCCGAATGGCCCCGTTCGGTTGAGGCGGTAAAATCCCTGTTTGGTGAGGCCGCCATTGTGGTACCGGGACACGGAGACCCCGGCGGCACAGAACTTCTGGATTACACAATTGCTCTCTTTAGACGGTCCTGAGGTAAGCCTGAAACCCCAACCCCTTTTTCAAGCCCCACAGTATCGCAAAATCGTTCGCATTGGTGAAGCTCTAAAAAATGATCTTGAAAAAACTTCGGACGATTAAGGATGCGTTCAGGACGGCATAAGCGTACCTTGTCCCTAATAATTACGCTTTCCGATTTGCCTTACCCCATGGGAGAATCAACATGTGGCGCTTATTACCGGTTTTCGCCCTGTTCTTTTTGACGGCCTGTCCCTTGATGGATTCCGACGACCCGATTGCCTGCACGGAGGAATTCCGATCCATTGGTCTGGAGATTTCCGGCGACTCTCTTACCGAGTTCTTCACCATCCGGGAGCTCTCCGGGGATACCATCCGCATCGGTGACGGTCCCTACCACTACGGAACGACGCGTTTTTATCCGGTTTTGAACGACGGTTACCAGAGGCTCCTGCAAAACCGCAGCGAACCGTTCCGTTTTATCGGCAAAATCAATGATTCCGTGCAGGTGGACCAACCCTTCCAGATCGGCGCGGACCAGTGCCACATTTTTAAGGTCTCCGGACCGACCCGGATTACACTGTGAACCGCATCATTAACCATGCCGTCGCGCTCTCCAGACGGAAACCCTTTTTATCTTTTCCAAGAAATTTATAAGGATCAACGAATGCCCCGAAAGATCATCCTGTTGATAATGACGTTGCTGATTCTGCCTCCCCTCTTCGCTCAAAAGGGATGGCAGAAATCCCTGGTTAACGGCGAGCTCCAATACGTGCCGGGGAATTTACCCGCCAACAAGGTTTTTAAATTGGTGGTTTCGCCTCCGGAAGCCAGGGCCGGCAGCACTCAGGCCGAATGGTTCCCGGCCAAGGTGAAAACCCTTCAGGCCAGCCTCGGAAAAACCCTCAAGGACTGGAAATTCAATACCGAAAAAGATGGCAGTCTCAGCGCCAACAATACCTTTCAGGATGGTTTCGGCACCAAATATTCGATCAGCTATCAGGGCGGAAACCTGGATGGCGAACGCTTTTATATCGCCAGGCTCATCTCTTCCAACGATTTGATTTTGCTGATGAAATATGCATTTCAGGTTGAGGGGGTTTTGAAGGAGGCTCGCCAGGCCCTCCTCAATGGTGAGTTGCAGTCTGCGGAAACACCGCAGCCCCCTCCGGCGGAAGCGGCTGCTTCGAAAACAAACCCTGAGGCCCCGGAGCTCCCGGCAGACCTGAGCAAAATGACCGCCAAAGAAAGGCGCCAGGAGATCCAACGGCGTATTCGCACCGCTGCCAATCAGGGCGTCCGGGATGAGCAGGTCGAAAAAATTTTTGTTTGGCAGGGCCTCGACGTACTGGTGGGCGGCATGGATACCGATGTCCATGTTCTCTTTCGCGACGGAACCATTTATACCGACTGCACTACCCCTTTGAATGACCTGAACATCGAAGTTTCCCGGAAACTGGAGCCTCAAAAGTGGAGCACCTGGCGCCGGGAGCCTTCCGGAGAGTACGCCTATTATCGCGTTAACCGGAAGGGCGAAGGCGCCTGGAAAATCCTTGAGGGAAAAGAACCGCTTAAGGCGGCTTCCGGGGAGCGCCCGGACAATATCTTCTGGCGCTTTGCGGGAAGCGCAATGTTCGGTTCGCACAAAGCCTCGATCCGGTTGTTACCTGATGGCCGCTTCGAGCTGTTCTCCAGTTCGATGGTCAGCGGGGACATGACTGGCGGTGGGGCTGGGTCTTATACCGGCGCCGCCTCCACCAGTGACAAGGAGGGAACCCATAGTGCTTCTGTGATAGTAGGAGCCACTGTCGGCGGCGGCAGCTCCTCCACGGTGCGGGACGGCAGCAAAAACACCGGTACCTATCGCCTGGACGGATGGGCTATCGAAATGGTGCACGACAACGGTTATGTTCACCGGGAACAGTTTTTTTTCGACGAACCCGATAAGAGCGGAATCGTGCTGGAAGATGATGCCTATTGGCTACGGAATGAGGACTAAGTTTACCCTAATTCCGGGAGAGACTGAAATTGCTTAGCGCCAATCCGTCTCAAAAATGGTCCGCCCTGATGTGCCGTTGCGGGGTAGAGCAAAGCGCCTCACAAAACCTGTGGGGGGAAATCGAAGCCGCCTATCAACAGCCGGTGCGTCATTACCACAACCTGGCCCATATCGTGGATTTGCTCGATCAGGTTGAGAAACACCGGGAGCAGATTTCCGCGCCGGATGATATGGAGCTGGCGGTTTGGTATCACGATGTGGTCTACCGCATCGGCCGCAGCGATAACGAAACCCGAAGCGCCGCTCTGGCTGCCGATCGCCTGAAGACAGCCGGCCTGGCCGGGGAGAGAATCGCCCGAATTTCCCGGATGATCGCCGCGACCCAATCCCATCACCTGCCCGATGGTCCGGCGGACCCCGATCTGCCATGGGTGCTGGATTTCGATCTGGCGGTTTTGGGGCGGGACTGGCCGGAATACAACGACTATGCGTCCGCAATCCGCCGGGAATACCGCCGCTTTCCGGACATCATCTATAATCCGGGGCGCAAAAAAGTGTTGCGCAGTTTTCTGGAATCCTCCAGGATTTATCAAACCGGGTTATATTATCATCAGTTTGAAAGTTCGGCGAGAAACAATTTGGCCCGGGAGTTGGCCGCTCTTTCTTAAACCTCGGGCCCGGGACCTAATCCAAAGGAAATTTGACCATGGATATGAAGCAGCATCTCCTGGATCTGTTCGCTTTTAACGACCAAACCAACCGCAAATTACTGGGCAAAATCGCCCAATTGCAGGATCAGGCGGAAAGCATCCGCCTGTTCAGCCACCTGATCAACTGCCAGTACAAATGGCTGGCCAGAATCCAACAGGATCCCAGGGTCCCGGAAATGAGCTGGTGGGAACCGCTCTATCCGTTCGGGCAACTGGAACCGGAGTGGGAGAAAAGCCTGACCCCCTGGCTGGATTATTTGCGCAGCAAAAGTGAGACAGAGCTGGCCGCCGAGGTCATTTTCACCGGATCGGACGGCAGTCGTTGGGCCTCTACCCCCCAGGACATCGCCCTGCAGTTAAACTTCCATTCCGTTCACCACCGCGCCCAGATCCAGATGCTCATTCGCGCGGAAGGTCTGAAACCGGGATTTGTGGACTATATCGGAACCAAATACCACCGGCTGGAAGAAAACTGATGACCGCCGGCCTCCGCAAAAGCAACTTCGCCAAATCAATTTTTATCCGAAAGGCCAGCATGACCGACCTTTTCAACCGAACAAACATCACACCAACGATCCTGGCTCTGGCGATGTTGTTCCCCATCCTGATGTTTTTGGCCCCTGCCCTTAAGGCCCAGGAGAAGCCGAAACTGGCCCTCACGTTCGACGACCCCAACGCCAGGGATATGCCCGGCTACCCTTTGGCGGATTGGAACGGCCGGATCCTCTCTACCCTGGCGAAACACGGCTTGCAGGCAGCCCTTTTTGTGCGCGGCAATCTGGTGGACGATCAGGCGGGGGCTTCGGTTATTGCCGCCTGGAACGAGGCCGGCCATAAAATTGCCAACCATTCCTGGAGCCATCCCTATTTCCACAGCGAAAAAATTAGCCTGGCGGATTTTGAGGGGGAATTCCTGAGAACCGATTCCCTGATCCGCACCTACGACAATTATTTCCCCTATTTTCGCTTTCCGTATCTGAAGGAAGGCAACACCTTCGAAAAGCGGGACGGCTTCCGGCGTTTTTTGGCGGAGCAGGGTTATCAGGCCGGGGCGGTCACCATCGACGCGTCCGATTGGTACGTCAGCATGCGCCTGATCAAACGGCTCAAAGCGGATCCGGAGGCCGACATTACCGGCTACCGGGATTTTTACATTCGCCATCTTTTTGAGCGCGCCCAGTTCTACGATTCTCTGGCAACGGAGATTACCGGCCGCAAAATTACCCACACCCTGCTGTTGCACCACAACCTGGCCGCCGCTCTTTTTCTGGACGATCTTTTGCAATATTTCGCCGCGAACGGGTGGGACATTATCGATGCGGAAAAGGCCTTTCGGGATGAGGTTTTTCGCCAACAGCCGGATATTCTGCCGGCCGGAGAAAGCCTGATCTGGGCGATGGCCAAAGAAACCGGGCGCTTTGAGGCGGTATTGCGCTATCCTGCTGAGGATGGTGAGTATGAAGAGGCCGAGATGGACCGGCTGGGTCTGTGAAGCGGGTTTCCCATGCGGTTTTTGAAGATTCTGTCCCTTTTCAGGGATTTATTGCTATATTGAAGCGTCAACAAGCTAGGACCTGATGGTGTCTATATCCCGACATAAAATGGCTGTTTTGCCCGTTCTGCTGATGTTGCTCTGGGCCCAGGCTGCCACCCTGCCGGTTAGCTGCTGCTGTTCCACGGAAGAACCGGAACAGCAGGAAACTCGTGGTTGCTGTGGCGGCAAACAAGCTGAGGCAGCGCAACAAAACCACTGCCAGCCCGCCGGGGCAGCCATCTCCAAAGCAAGCCATCAGTGCCAGTCTGCCTGCCACGCCGGAGAAATTTCCTCCACCAAAGCCGTCCCATCCTTTACTTCCGAGGCCCCCGCTTTTGTGGCGGTCCATCGTTTCCACCCCGCAGCCTCCCAGGCCCGGGTACTCTTTTGCCAGGCAACCTTTTCTCTCAATCCGCGATCTCACGCACCACCGTTGTTTCTCCTCAACAGCGTTTTTCGCATCTAGCCGTTTTCCTGCCATTACCCGAATCGGAGGCGCCGGGAAACTCCCGCATGCGCTTTCCACGGTTATCCATATCAATTTCCTGATATCGAATCCCCGCCGGTCTGCCGGTTTGTTTCTTTTTGCCGACGCAAACCTGCCTGCCGCCGGGAATGGTTTTGGAGAACATCATGTCCTTCAGGTTTTTTGTGATTTTGACAGGCCTGGGGCTGTGGTTAAGCGGCTGTGCTTCTGCCCCACGCCCCGAGCCAAAGCCTTATTTGCCGGTTCCGAGAATTGCGCCAAATGACGAGACCGCGGCGGTGGACAGCACCAGTACCCTGGAAGAGCTGATCCAGGCTGCCTCCCTCAACAATCCCGGATTAAAAGCGGCTTATCATCAGTGGCAAGGCGCTCTGGCTCAGGTTGCTCTGGCCGGGGCCCTGCCCGATCCCCGCCTTTCCTACGGATATTTCATCCGTCAGGTAGAAACCCGGGTGGGACCCCAACGCCAGCGTTTGGGGATATCCCAGATGTTTCCCGGCTTCGGAAAGCGCCGCCTGAAAAGCACCGCGGCCGGACAGGAAGCCCTTGCCGCCCAGGCCGCTTTCGAGGCCAAACGCCAGACCCTCATTTTCGAGGTCAAAAGCGCCTGGTGGGAATACGCCTACCTGATCCGGGCCGCCGGGATTGTCGGCGAAAACATCGCCCTGCTCGGCAATGTAGCGGCGGTTCTGCAAAGCACTTACCGAACCGGCAACACCGCCTACACCGAGCTCATTAAGGTTCAGATCGAGCAGGAAAAGCTGACCGACCGCCTGCGCGACCTTCAGGAAATGCAGCGCCCTGCGCGGGCCCGCCTCAATGCTGCACTCAACCGCCCTCCGCAGGGCGGTCTGCCGCGGCCCGCTCTCCCGGCCCCGGAGGAGCAAACCACCCCGGACAGTGTCCTTCACCGGCAATTGCAGGAACGCAACCCCGATTTGCTGGCGGCAAATTTCCGGATCGAAAAAGCGCAGACGTCCCTGAGCCTGGCCCGCAAAAGCAGCCTCCCGGACCTGACCCTGGGCATGGATTTTATCGATACCGGCGAAGCGCTTAATCCCGCCACCGCGGAGAGTGGCAAAGATCCGGTGATGGCCACCGTGTCCATCAACATCCCGCTGTGGTTTGGCAAAAATCGCGCGGCGGTGGATCTGGCCCGGGCGCAGGTTCAGGCCGCGGGCGCGCAGCATCGCTTCCGGGAGAACAGTCTGGCTACCCGGCTGGAAAAAGTTCTCTTCGAAACCCGGGAGGCAAATCGCCGGATCGTCCTCTACCGGGACAACCTCATTCCCCGAACCCAACAGGCCCTCTCCGTGGTCCGCAGCGCCTTCCAGGCCGGTGAGGCCGGTTTTGTGGAGATGGTGGACCTGCAGCGGAGCCTGCTGGAATTTCAACTGACCCTGGCCCGGGAGACCGTCACCCTCAGCCAAAAACAGGCGGAACTGGACCTGCTAACCGGGAACACACCCGCCTGGGAGAGCGAAAATCATGAATAACCTATGGCAATCCTTTCGGAAACTGGGAGCGCGGGAACTGCGCCTCCCCTTGCTGGCCCTGCTCTTGCTGGCCCTGTTTACCGGGTATTTGCTCAACAGCGGCAGCGAAGCCCCTCCGCAGAATGCCGGGGAAAGCACCGCCGCTCAAACCTGGACCTGTTCGATGCACCCGCAGATCCAACTGCCCCAACCCGGGGCCTGTCCTATTTGCGGGATGGACCTCATCCCCGTCTCCGCCGGGAATGACCAGGATCTGGGTGCCCGGGAAATTCGCCTTTCGGCAAACGCCGTCCGCCTGGCAGCCATCCGCACCGAGCCGGTGGCCCGCAGTTACGTTTCCCGGACGATCCGCATGAGCGGGAAAATCGCCATGGACGAAACCAGGTTACGCACCATCTCGGCCTATGTGCCCGGGCGAATCGAGCGTATGTTCGTGGACTATACCGGCACCCGGGTTCGCAAGGGGGACCACCTGGTGGAGCTGTACAGTCCGGGATTGATATCCGCTCAGACGGAGCTGCTGCAGGCCGCCCGCAGCCTGAAGGAAATGGCGCCCGATGCCCCCGAAGCCCTGCGCAGGGATGCCGGAACAATGCTGGAGGCGGTACGGGAGAAAATGCGTCTGCTGGGATTAACCGGCCCCCAGATCGCGGCCATCGAGAAACGCGGCGCACCCGCCGAACGCCTCACTATCTACTCCCCGATCAGCGGGATCGTCACCCGCCGGCATGCCTCCGAGGGGACCTATGTGCAAACCGGATCACCGGTTTATACGGTGGCGGATCTCTCCCACCTCTGGGTAATGCTGGACGCCTACGAATCCGATCTGGAATGGCTGCGCTACGGCCAGTCGGTGGATTTTACGGTAGAGGCTTACCCGGGAGAAACTTTCACCGGGATCATTGCCTTTATCGACCCGGTCCTCAATGCCACCACCCGAACCGTCAATGTGCGGGTTAATGTGAAAAATGCGGCGGGCCGCCTCAAGCCGGAGATGCTGGTGCGCGCTACCGTAAAATCCAGCCTTTCCTCTCGCGGCAAGGTTATGGACCCCGCCCTGAGCGGGAAATGGATTTCCCCCATGCATCCCGAAGTGGTTAAGAACGGCCCGGGAAGTTGTGATGTCTGCGGCATGCCGCTGGTCCGCGCCGAGGACCTGGGCTACGTGGCCGCCGGCCAAAATATGGCCGAAGCGCCGCTGGTGATCCCCGCAACCGCACCGCTGATCACCGGAAAGCGAGCTGTCGTGTACGTTTCGGTACCGGGAGAAGAAGGTCGTTTTGAAGGGCGGGAGGTGGTGCTCGGCCCCCGTAGCGGGGATTTTTATCTGGTTCGCGAGGGTCTTTCGGAAGGTGAAGCGGTGGTGGTAAACGGCGCCTTCAAGCTGGACAGCGACCTGCAGATCCGCGGCAATCCCAGTATGATGAATCCCGACCAGGAGCAAAAAGCAAAGAGCGAAAGACGAAATGAAGGGGCAGGTCCCGACTTGGCCGGCAAGGAGGGGGAAGCGATCCCGGAAATCTCCCCGCTCCCCGCGGACATCAGGGAGACCGTAGCCGGCATCCTCGACGCCTATTTTGAGATACAAATCGCCCTGAGCCTGGACGATGCCGCCGGCGCCGCAACCCATGCCGCAACCCTGTCCGGGGCTTTGAAAACGCTGAATGCGAAGTCCCTCGCCAAAGAAGCCCAAACGCCCGTGGACAACCTCCGCAACCAGCTCCTCGGGAGCGCGAAAGAAATCGCCGAAAGCACGGAAATCGAGGATTCCCGTCGCCACTTCCAACCCCTGTCCGACCGGATGTACCTCCTGGCCAAAGCCCTCGCCTCCAATAGCGACAACCCGGTGTTGCGCTATTTCTGCCCGATGGCCTTCGACAACAAAGGCGCTTACTGGCTCCAGAACCGCCGGGGGGTGGAAAATCCCTATTTCGGCTCGGCGATGTACCGCTGCGGCGAAGAGGTGGAAATCCTGACCGGCGGGGGCGAAGCATCCCATGAGGGGCACAACCATGAATGACGCCCGGGAACCCCGCAACGTCCTCGACCGCCTGATCTACTTTTGCCTCAACAATCGCCTGGTGGTGTTGCTGCTGGTGCTGATGGCCATCTTCTGGGGCATCCTGGTGGCCCCCTTCGACTGGAATCTTCTGGACCTGCCCAGGGATCCGGTGCCGGTGGACGCTATTCCGGATCTGGGAGAAAACCAGCAGATCATTTTCACCCGCTGGCCGGGGCGCTCTCCGCAGGATATCGAGGACCAGATCAGCTATCCGCTCACCGCCTCGCTCCTGGGCATCCCGGGCATCAAAACGGTGCGCAGTTTCTCCATGTTCGGTTTTTCTTCCATCTATCTCATTTTTGAAGAGGACCGCGATTTTTACTGGACCCGTGCCCGCATCGTAGAAAAACTCAACAGCCTTCCGGCCGGCACCCTTCCAGAGGGCATCACCCCCATGCTGGGGCCGGACGCCACCGCCCTCGGCCAGGTGTACTGGTATACCCTGGAAGGGCGGGATGCGGACGGCAATCCCACCGGCGGTTGGGATCTTCAGGAATTGCGTACCATTCAGGATTATTACGTTCGCTACGGCTTGATGTCCGCCCGCGGCATCAGCGAAATTGCCTCGGTCGGCGGATTTGTTCAGGAATATCAGGTCGATGTCGATCCCAACGCCCTGCAGGCCTATAACCTCAGCCTGGACGACGTTTTTCACGCCGTGCAGATGTCCAACCTGGACGTTGGGGCGCGCACCATCGAGATCAACAGCGTCGAATACGTCATTCGCGGCATCGGTTTCGTCAAAAATCTGGCGGACCTCGAAAATTCGGTTATCAAAACCCATAATAATGTCCCGGTGCTGATCCGCAATGTAGCCCGGGTGAGTATGGGACCGGCCCTGCGCCGCGGGGCCCTGGACAAAGGCGGCGCCGAGGTGGTCGGCGGGGTGGCAGTGGTGCGCTACGGCGAAAATCCTATGGCCGCCATCGCCGCCATCAAGGAGAAAATTGCGGAGATCGCCCCGGGGCTTCCCCACAAAACCCTGGCGGACGGGACACAGAGCCAGGTCACCATCGTCCCTTTTTACGATCGCAGCGGATTGATCAAAGAGACCCTCGGCACCCTCAACAGCGCCCTTTCCGAGCAGATGCTGGTCACCATTATCGTGGTGCTGCTGATGGTGATGCACCTGCGCAGCGCCATGCTCATTTCCGGGCTGCTGCCTCTGGCAGTGCTGATCACCTTTATCGGGATGAAACAATTCGGGGTAGACGCCAATATTGTGGCTCTTTCCGGCATCGCCATCGCCATCGGCACCATGGTGGACATGGGCATCGTGATTACCGAAAACATCCTCAAACACCTCGATCGCGCTGCCCCGGAGGATAGCCTGATGGAAGTGGTTTTTCAGGCCTCCCGGGAAGTCGGCAGCGCGGTGATCACCGCCGTGGCCACCACGGTCATCAGCTTTTTGCCGGTCTTTACCATGGAGGGCGCGGAAGGCAAACTGTTTAAACCGCTGGCCTATACCAAAACCTTCGCGCTGATCGCCTCGGTTATCGTGGCCATCACCATTATCCCGCCCCTGGCGCAGTTGTTCTTCAAAAAAACGGAAAAACGCAGTTGGCTGCTGTTGATTGCCGGGCTGGCTTCCGTGCTGATCCTGCCGTGGTGGGGAGCGGGTCTGCTGATCCTGGCCGGATTGTTGGACACCTTTCCGGAGCGCCTGCCGGAAAGCTGGCGGGGCCGGATTCCCGTCCTCACCAATAGTCTGCTGGTGCTGACGGTCGGCATTTTGCTCACCGAACAATGGCTGCCGCTGGGACCGGGCAGCGGCTTCGCGGTAAATCTGATCTTCGTGGCCCTGCTCATCGGCGGCCTGCTGGGCTTGTTTTTCCTCTTCCAGCGTTACTATCCCCAAATGCTGGGCTGGACCCTGGCTAACCGTCCCTTTTTTATGAGCCTGGTCGCAGCGGTAATTCTCCTGGGCCTCCTGATCTGGCTCGGCTTCAGCACCTTTTTCGGCTGGCTGCCGCAACCGGTGAAAACCTTTAAACCGGTGTCCGCCGTTGCCCACACCTTTCCCGGCCTGGGCAAGGAATTTATGCCGCCTCTGGACGAAGGGTCCTTCCTTTACATGCCCACCACCATGCCCCACGCCTCCATCGGCGAGGTGCTGGACATTTTGCAAAAGCAGGATATTTCCTT
>JAGRBF010000119.1:30008-31726 GCA_020434205.1 Calditrichota bacterium
TGCCGACTCCCTGGATTTTTTCCGCAACGAGGCCGGGGTTCCCCTGCCGGGACCGGACGGCCAGCCCTATCGCGTTCAGGGGGCTTTTATCCGGGATGAAGAAGGCAGGCTTGTGCCCGATGGCGACGGCGCCCCGTTCCGGCTGTGGCGACCCGCCCTGGACCCGGAGCTTAATCCGGGTCGCCAGCCCTGGCCGGGAATCCGGCAACCCGAGGACATCTGGGATCAGATCGTCGCTTTCGGACAACTTCCCGGCAGCACTTCGGCGCCGCGTCTGCAGCCGATCGCCGCCCGCATCGTGATGCTTCAGAGCGGGATGCGCGCCCCCATGGGGGTTAAAGTGAAGGGGCCGGATCTGAACAGCATCGAAACGGTAGGCCTGGAAATTGAAAAGCTGCTCAAGGAGGTTCCGGGAATCGCCCCGGCAACCGTCCTGGCCGATCGCATCATCGGAAAACCTTACCTGGAAATTCGCATCGACCGGGAAGCCATTGCCCGCTACGGGGTCAAGCTGACCCAGGTGCAGAATGCCATCGAAATGGCGGTGGGCGGCAAAACCGTGACCACCACCGTGGAGGGGCGGGAACGGTATCCGGTGCGCATCCGCTATCCCCGCGAGTTGCGCAGCTCTCCTGAGGACCTGGCCCGGGTGCTGATTGCCGCTCCCGGCGGCGCCCAGATTCCCCTCAGCCAGCTGGCGGTAATCGACTATGTGCGCGGCCCTCAGGTTATCAAAAGTGAGGATACTTTTCTGACCGGCTATGTGGTCTTCGACAAGGAGCCCGGCGCTGCCGAGGTCGATGTGGTGAACCGGGCCCGACAGCACCTTCAGGATAAGCGGGAAAGCGGAGCGTTAACCCTTCCTGCGGGAGTCAGCTACAGCTTTGCAGGCAGCTACGAGAATCAGGTGCGCTCCGAGAAAAAACTGGCCCTGATTCTCCCCCTGGCCCTCTTTCTGATCTTTTTGATCCTGTATTTCCAGTTCCGCTCCACCCTCACTACCGCCATGGTTTTTTCCGGCATTCTGGTGGCCTGGGCAGGGGGATTTATCCTGATCTGGCTGTACGGGCAAAGCTGGTTTCTGGACTTTTCCGTTTTCGGGGTTAACCTGCGCGCCCTGTTTCAGGTGCAGCCGGTCAACCTCAGCGTGGCGATTTGGGTGGGCTTTCTGGCCCTGTTCGGCATCGCCACCGACGACGGGGTTCTGATCGGCACTTATCTGGACCAGGTCTTCGAAAAACGCCGCCCGGACAATGTGGCGGCTGTTCGCGAAGCCACCGTCGCCGCCGCCCTTAAGCGGGTTCGCCCGGCCCTGATGACCGCCGCCACCACCATCCTGGCCCTGCTGCCGGTTCTAACCTCCACCGGACGGGGATCGGACATCATGGTGCCCATGGCCATCCCCTCCTTTGGGGGCATGCTGGTGGCCATGCTAACCCTGTTCGTGGTTCCGGGTTTGTATGCCTGGCGCGCGGAAACGCAAGTTAAAACGAGACGATAGTTATCAACCATTCAACCCATCAACCCATCACACAAGGGAGCACTTATGTTTACCCCATTTCCTATTAAACCCGTATTGTTGATTCTGGCGATAATGTTCCTCAATGCCTGCGGAGGCGGCGGAACCAGTGAAAAGGCCGGTGAAATGACGGAAAAAACGGTAGCCATGGTCGAAGCACCGGCGAATTTTCAGGCAGCATTTGGCGAGGCGGTAACCA
>JAGRBF010000706.1 GCA_020434205.1 Calditrichota bacterium
AGGCGGAAGCCTACCAAAGATTGGAGACCGGCGACCGGGAAAAAGCTGCTTACGTAGTCAAACAAAATAAAATCCGTTTTGTCTTCACCTCGCCTTATAAACCGAATTCGGCCATGAACACCCACCTGATGCTCCACGGCGACGGGGTGCGCGACGTGGCTTTCTGGGTGGACGATGCCCGGGCCGCCTGGGAATACACCACCGGACAGGGGGCCATCTCCCACATGCCGCCCACCACCTTCGAGGATCAAAACGGCCGGGTGGTGATGGCCTCCATCCACACCTACGGGGATACCCTGCATACTTTTGTCCAGCGGGATGAATATCAGGGGACCTTTTTACCCGGATTCCAACCCTATAAATCGAAGGTGAAAACCCGCCCGGTAGGCCTCAATTTCGTCGACCATTTTGTCGGCAACCAGCCGGAAGGGGAAATGAACAAGGTTGCCCAGTGGTACGAAAATGTGCTGGGCTTCAAACGCTTCTGGTCGGTGGACGACAAGGATATCTCCACGGAATTCACCGCCCTGCGCTCCATTGTGGTCACCAACGATAACGAACGCATCAAAATGCCCATCAATCGCCCGGCTCAGGGCATGAAAAAATCCCAGATTGAAGAATTTGTGGAATACTACAACGGCCCGGGAGTCCAGCATATCGCCCTGGATACCCATGATATTGTGGAAACGGTCGGGATGCTCCGCGAAAACGGGGTGGAATTCCTGGAAACCCCCGGAACCTACTACGATGTGCTGGAAGACCGGGTGGGCAAAATCGATGAAAAGATCCAGACCCTGGCCGAATACGGGATTCTGGTGGATGCCGATCAGCACGGCTATCTGCTGCAGATCTTCACCAAGCCGGTGCAGGATCGTCCCACCTTGTTCTTCGAAATCATCCAGCGCAAAGGCTGCTCCGGTTTCGGCAAGGGCAACTTTAAGGCCCTTTTTGAAGCCATTGAGCGCGAACAGGGCCGCCGCGGAAATTTGTAGCCGGCATGGCTTTTGGGAAACGAACCGCCAGGGCGTGTTGATAATTCGAAAAATTTGATGATTATCAGCTCGCCCTTGTAGACTGTCAAGTATGCTTGGTTTGGTTGGGACCTCCGGCCCGTCACCCCGGTATGTCTTAAGGCCGGGGTCCATACCCAACGTCCTGATGGATCCCTGCCCGTCATCCCGGGTAGCCTGCCCCGGAAGGTTTTAGGCCGGGACCGGGGGGACGGTTAAGAGATCGCAAATAGTCTAAGCACATTTGAGGTATTACCAGGAGCGATTGTCACCTTAATCAAGAATGATCAAAGTATTTTTTCGCGGTTTCGAGATTTCGCGGTTCCCAAAACAACAGACGGGTAACGTCAGTTTTACAAAGCCGGTTGCCGAAGTTATACTTCGCGAACAGGCTCACCACAGGAGATCTATATGCCTTTTTACGTAAGACACGGCAGTTTGCCGTCCAAACGACATATTCAGCACCGCTCTCCCAAAGGAGACCTCTACCACGAGGAGCACATCAGCCGGGAGGGTTTTTCCGACGTTTATTCCAACCTGCATCACCTGCGCCCGCCCACCCGGGTGGCCGAGGTGGGGGCCTTTGTTCCGCTGAGCCTCAAGGCCGCCGAGGACCGCACCCATCGCCATCGCCACCTGGAAACCTTCCGCTTCGAGCCGAAGGGCAATTACCTGAACGGCCGGCGGGCCATTGCCTTCAACAACGACGTGGCCATGTTTACCGCGGCCCCGGCCGAGCAGGGGGATTTTTTCTACCGCAATGGGGTGAGCGACGAGGTGATTTTCATTCACCACGGCTCCGGTACCCTGAAGAGCTATTTCGGCAATCTGAAGTTCGCTCCCGGCGATTATATCGTTATCCCCCGCGGCATTTTATACCAGATGCGCTTCGACAAACTGGACGGGGTGCGCCTGCTGGTGATGGAATCGGCCGGTCCGGTGGAGCCCCCGAAACGCTATCGCAATGAATACGGACAACTGCTGGAACACGCCCCCTTTTGCGAGCGCGATTTCCGGGTGCCGGAATGGACGGAGCCGGTGGACCAGGAGGGGAAATTCCCTTTTCTGCTGCGCACCACCGACGGGA
>JAGRBF010000120.1 GCA_020434205.1 Calditrichota bacterium
CGATGGTGGCGATACCGGTTACCTCGACCCGGGTCCCTTCCAGACTCAGATCCCCGGCGGCATTGGTGGACAGCACTAGCGGCGCCGGCAAAGGCTGATCCGCGCCCAGCAGTTCGATGGTGTAGTTGGTAATTTCGGTAATCCCCTGAAATTCCTCGACCGTGCCGGTCATCCGCAGGCGATTGCCACGCACCAAAAGGGGATTGGGCTCCACGTTGGGCGCATCAAAGCTGAAGACGTTGATCCCACGGCCGGACTCATCCTGAATGTAGGCTTCGGTGCGGGAAGTGATAATGGTATTGGCGCCCACGGTTACCACCCCTTCGATGGTCACCGTCGAGAAGGCGGTCGGGTTGGCCTGAATATCGGAAATGGGGGTAATCGGCGGTCCGCCCAATCCCACGATCACCCGCGGCGAGCTGGCAATGGCCACCAGGGAACCGCCATCAGTGGCGGTGCGAACCGTAAAGGTGGAGGTGGTATTGTTGCTGGAAGCGGTCAGATTGTTGATGGTGACGGACCCGCTGGCGGTCGAACTTACCGCTGCCCCGCTTACCCGGATCTGCCCGCCGCTAACCACCGCCGAAGCACCGCCGAAGCCGCTGCCGCTCAGCGCCACATCCGCGGCGTTGTTGCTCCAGTTCCAACCGGCGGGAATGGAGACGGATACCTCTGCCAAAGTGTAGGAAGGATCGCCGCTTACCGTCAGGGTTGCGGCAAGGGACTGTCCGGTACCGACCGAATCCGGGCTGATGGTGGCCGTTCCGCTGCCGTCGCCGGGATTAACACCGGGAGCGGTAACCTCATCCTGGTAACCGGGAGTAACCTGAGTGGCGGCATTGAAGATGCCCAACACCCCGCGAACGGTCATTTCCCCGCCCAGGGAGAACGCGGAAAGATCGATGCCGGTATCGTCCCACACCCGGATGGTCACTTGCCCGCTGCCGTCGTCCAGGCCGACATTGGTGCCGCCCCCCAGTCCACTGGCCAGGTCGGTAATGGTGCCGGTGGTCTGGATGTAGGTTCCTTCCAGACTCACATCGCCGGCGCCCTGGGTGCTCAGCTCCAGCGCATCGGGAATGGGATTGCCGGTGGAAATCAGTTCCCCGGAAAAATTGTCTATTTCGGTAACCCCCTCAAATTCGGTTACCGAGCCGATTACCCGGACCAGATTGCCGCGCTCGTAGAGGCCGGCAGGCAGGGTGCTGGGCGCGGCGGAGCTGAAGCACAAAATGCCCCGCCCCGAATTGTCCTGAACGTAAATGCGGGAGCGGTCGGCATCAATTACCCCGGCGCCGATTACCACCACCCCTTCGATAATCACATTGCTGTAATTGCCGGGATTGGCCTGGATATCGGCGATGGGGGTAAGCTGGGCAGGCGCGGAAACGGTATAGCTGAGGGTATCGGAATAATCGGACTGGCCGTCCGAGTCGATGGCGCGGACCACGTAGGACACCACCGTATTTTCCGGTTGGGGCAGAATCCCGGCGACATACTGGTCCCCGCCCGGAAGATTGTCCATCCCGGTGCTGTCGTATGCGCCGCCGTCGATCGAGTAATAAAGCCGCCCGGCCCCGATGGCGACATCATCCGTCAGGGTGGCCGAAACCAGCACGGAATCGCTGGAGGTGGGGATGGAAGGCGAAATGCTGATACTCCCAACCACCGGGGGTTGGGAGGCCGGGGGAGCACTGTTGGGCGAGGCCGCCGCGGCGGTAAAAGCCTGAGCGAGATTTTCGGAGGTTTCATCGTGGCCGGTAATGCCGTTGCCGCCGGAAGCGGTTTCGCCGATCTCCGTCAGAGAAAGGCGCTGCACGGATTCCCCGTCGGCATGCGGTGTTGAGGAGGAAACGCTGATCTGCTGGTCGAGGGCGGTATCGTTGAGAAAGGCGCTGCTGTCGCTGTCGGCATCCGGCCCGTCGGCAGATATTCCGGTTTTATCGACCCCCTCTTCCTTATCTCCCCACACCGCGTAATCCACATCGGCAACCAGGTCGGCAGCACCGTCCCAGAAAAAGAGAATCAGGACCTCGCCGTTGTTGGACAGCCCGGAAGAGCCCCCGATCGACCCGCTGAGGGCCTCGCGCATATTGGTAAGCTGGGCGTCGCTGTCGATCACCTCATAGGTGGGATCCTGGCCATAAGTGGTCCGGAAGGCGCTGCCGCTCATGGCCACGGTTTGATACTCACCGGGGGCGATGCTGGCGCCATCGGGGAAACGGGCGATAAAATCGGTGGACAAAACCGACACCGCACCGGAAACCAGGTTGTAGTAATAGTCGTTGCTGGAAGCCCGGGTGCCGTCGGTCAGGTAATAATCGGACAGGTCGATGGCCGCGCCAGTGGGGTTGTGAATCTCCACGAACTCGCCGGCGGTGGGCGATACCGCAAATTCCGAAATCAGGAGGTGGTCCTGAGCGAACAGTGCCGCGGTAAAAAGCAGCCCCAGGAGCAACCGTGATAAAGGGGTCATGTAAAAATTCTCCACGTAAAACGAATGTTTGAAGCCGGGATTCCACGGCAGCGACTCGCCAGCCAGGGACGAGCTTTCAGGCAGACCAGAATATATTGATTGAGAGGTGTTCTGGCAAGGAGATTGATGGAATACCGGCCCCCTTTTTTTCCTTTTCTGTTGATGAGTCCGGCAAATATCGGTAAATATAGAACTCTGGTAAAATGCGGCCGGAATGTAAATACCCTGTAATTCGTTCGAAATTTCTCAAGGGTTTTTTAAAGGTTTGCCGTTTTTGTGGTGAACCCGAACAATTCCCTTCGCGTTAAATCCGGTAACCTTCGCGGCTTTGGGGTTAGCAAATAAGGACAGGTCGCGACCGACATTTACACTCTCACAAGATGACGACAAACCAATCTCAACCATCTCACTCACCAAAAAAATTGGGGGTTTTTATGAACCGTATGTTATGGATTATTCTGGTGCTGACGCTGGCTTTCAGCCTTCAGGCCCAGGTTTATATCAACGAAGTGGATTACGACCAAACCGGGACGGACACCGGCGAGTTTATCGAGCTGGTCGGCCCGGACAACACCAGCCTGGACGGCTACGCCATCGAGCTGGTTAACGGCAGCAGCGGTGCGGTCTACCTCACCATCGATCTGACCGGCCAGGCCATTCCCGCCGACAACGTCAGCGGCTATGGCTTTTTTGTGATCTCCTACGACGCGAATCCGGTGGCCAATACCGATCTGGGCGTGGCCGGCTTTACCATCCAGAACGGTGCCCCGGACGGCCTGGTACTTAAACTGAACGGCACCGTGGTAGACGGTTTTTCCTACGAGGGCGCCATTACCAACAACGCAGACTTTACCGCCGGCATGGCCATTACCCCGGAAGAATCTGGCGCCGATGTGGACAACAGCCTCGGCCGCCTGACCCTCGGTTTCGACGCCAACAACCAGAATCAGTATTTCGCACAAACGCCCGCACTCCCCTCTCCCGGGGAAATCAACACCGCCCACGGTCAGGTGCTGGGCGCCGATACCCCGCCGGTTATTTTCGGGATTACCCGCACCCCCTTTATTCCCGCCGAAAATGAAAACACCACCATTTCAGCGGACGTCACCGACGACAGCGACGTGGCCCTGGTGGAGCTTCGCTACTGGATCAACGACGGGGATACCACCGCCATTACCATGTCCATCAGCGCCGGCAACACCTATACCGGGGATATTCCCGAAGCGGAATACCTGGATGGGGATGTTATCGGCTATCTCATTTACGCTGAAGATGATAACGCCCAGGGTAGCGAAAGCAGCGCCAGCGGTTTCCTGGCCGGCACCACCCCCATCGGCACCCTGCACCTGGCTGATGCCAACGGCGCCATTTTGTACGATGGCCTGGACGCCCGGGTTACCGGTGTCGCCACCGTTTCCAACGGCACCTACAGCGTTACCAATCTGGACGTGTATGTTCAGGATGCCACCGGTGGGGTAAACGTCTTCGCCTTCGGGGTGGACACCTCCTACGTCTTTACCGCCGGAAACAGCTACACCGTGGTTGGGGAAATCGACCAGTTCAACGGCAAAACCGAGATTATCCCCGGGGATACCAGCGATATAACCGACAACGGTCCGGATACCGTGCCCGCTTATGAAGTGCTGACCCTCGCCGATCTGCTGGCAGATCCGGAAGCCTACGAGGGCACTCTGGTGGCCGTCGAAAACGCGACCAACACCGGCAACGGCGACACCTGGCCGGACACTCTGGGCTCTTTTTCCCGCAATATTGAGATTTCCGACGACGGCGGCACCACAGTGCTGACCTTCCGTATTGATGACAACACCAGCATCATCGGCACGGCCGAGCCCACCTGGCCGGTTGCGGTTGGCGGGATTTTCTCCCAGTTCGACAACAGCGCCCCCTACGATGGCGGCTATCAGTTGCTGCCCCGCGGGGTTGAGGATGTGGACATCATTCTGGTGAGCGTGGATCCGGTGGAAGGTCCGGCCCTGGCCCGGGAATTCCGTCTGCACGGCAACTATCCCAATCCCTTCAATCCGTCTACCAACATCCGCTTTGATCTGGTCGAAAACGGGCCGGTCAGCCTGGTGGTCTTCAATGCCCTGGGACAAAAAGTGCGCAACCTGGTAGAGCGCAACCTGAGCGCCGGTTCCTTTACCGCGGTTTGGAACGGGATGGACAACAACGGCAATGTGGCCCCCTCCGGGATCTACTTCGCCGTGTTGCAGGCCGGACAGCAGCAGCAAACCATCCGCATGACCCTGCTGAAATAAAAAGCCCTGCTCCGAAATATAAAAAAAGCCCGGCCCCGAAGTAAACTTCGGGGCCGGGCTTTTTTAGTATTGATTCCAGGCGAACTTATTCGCTCATCTGCACCTGAAGTTTGGGGGAAAGCGCTTCCGGGAAATTCAGTTTGAGAGCCCGGTATGTTTTGGCGTTCACGTTCACCGCGACGATGCCGTCTGCCTGTTTGCTGACGCTCATCAAGGCTCCGCCGCCGGTCCAGTCGCCCCCGACCGTCAGCAGAACGACCTTGCCCAAAACGCAGTTCTTGATCAGGTATTCCTTGCTAACCGAGTGGTTAAGGGCGTCGTTACCCAGCAGAACAATGACTGCCTGCACCTTAATCTCCCGCTGCAGCCCCTGGAAACAGGCGGCAACTTCCTTGATATCGGAAACCGGAGAAAAAGCGGCTTCCTGGTTAAGGGCTTTGGCAGTGTTGGATATTTTCTGCAGGTTGGCTTTGTCCGCCATAAATTCGCTGGGGACAATGATGCCGACATTGTGGATCTCCGGGGTCAGCTGATTGAGAATCCACAGATATTGATTGAGGCTGAGATCATCCTCCCCGGCATTCACAGTTAGGCCGCAAAGGAGCATGAAGAGAGTGAGGTATCTGGCAAGCATGAGGGTATCCTCCCTGATATGTTCATGTTTGGCAGTATTTATATTCGGAAGGATTGCCGGGAAACTTGCGGTTTTTTTTACCGGAGGGGTTTTTGTGCGGATCCTTTGATCCTTTGATCCTTTGATCCTTTGATCCTTTGATCCTTTGATCCTTTGATCCTTTGATCCTTTGATCCTTTGATCCTCAAAGAAGTTTTTCCCTTAAGATCTTAGGATCAAGTCTTTTCGTCTTAGGATCATTTCCCTCCCGGGATCAAGTCTTTCTGTCTTAAGATCCGTCTTTCTGTCTTACGATCACTCTTCCAGCAGTCTCCCAAGCACCGCCCCCAGTTCCTCGGCACGCTGGGAGCCGATCAGGAAAGTTTTGCCGTTTTTGCGGGTAATCTGAACCCCCATATTGCCCCGGACGTTGTAAGCCTTGCCGCTGGGCCCCATGCGCAGACCCCAGCCGCCGTATTCGCGAATGGGATGGTATTCCCGCACCGTCGCCGAAGCAATATCGGCAATGGGCACCTTCTCCTTGCCCAGCCAGGTAAACTGAACCGACAGGTTCTCGCGGGTAACCACCGTTTCCAGACGCACATGCCGGAAAGCCAGGATAATCAGAAAATCCAGCAGAAAAAAAACCGTCACCAGCAAAAACAAAAGGGCGTCGGATTGATTGGGATCGCCGACCGGCTCATTCAGTACCGTTCGCGCATAAACCATATAGATCAGAAACAAAGAAACCGGAAGGGCAGATCCCCCGATGATAATCCACAGCCATTTCTGGGTAAAACGCTGCTCTTCGTGAAACAGATCGTGAATTGATGACGGCAATACATTCCCCCGCGTTTTGAGGACAGAAGAACCATTGGACTGAAGGACAAAAGACGATCCTATGATCCTTTGATCCTAAGATCTTCCTGTCCTTTGGTCTTAGCGTCTTAGGATCTTTCTGTCTTCCGGTCCTTCAGTCTTCCAGTCCTTCAGTCCCCCAGCCCGATCGCCTTTTTCAGAAAGCTATTGAGCGGCCTCAGGGTCCGGTAGTGGTCCATCACGAAGTTCGGAAAATTTTCCTGAATCATAAGCTGCGGATGATAATTCGGAGTAGCCACAAAAAATTGTTTATGGGCAATCAGGGGCATCTCCGCGGCAGCTTCCTTAAATTCTTTGGGCAAAATTTTGTTTTTTTCGCCGCCCAGTTCCCCAAACATTTCCCGAAAAGCGGGATCCGCCAGGATGGTCACCAGCTCCCCCCCACGGGCCGCCAGGGCCTTGCGCACCTGGTATAGATTGTCTTTGTCCGGCTGATAAAGGCCCCCGGCGATCATAATGCCGTCCACCCCCAACTGGAGATACAGGCCCGGCACCTGCATATTGCGCCGCCCGGCAGCGGAGATAATTGCCCCCACGTGGGTTTTGTAGGGGCGCTTGTCCTTGGAAAAACGAATGTCCCGGTTGATGCGAAACAGCGCCTCTTTGGGGGTAATATTTACCGCCGGATCAATTTCCTGGACCAGCCCGACCATCGCCGCAACAAAAGCCTCCACCGGCTTTTTGACGTGGCTTTCGTAGCGTTTCTTATTGTCCAGGAACCAGTCGCGTTCGTTGTTGTCGGCCAGTTCTTCAAAAAAACGGATAAATTCTTCGCTGAAATACGCCATGGTCCGGAAGCCTCCCGGGGTTTGGAGATGAGCTGATCGTCACACGCCATTAATACTCAAATATAACCCAAATTACCGTTTTGCAACACAACGCGGCCGGTAATTGCGATAACCACCGGCCGGCGTCAGGATTCTTCAACAAAAATATTCTTTAGTTCGGGGAATGAAAGGCCACCCGGTTTCCTTCGCAATCCCGGAACATGGCAAAGTAGCCGATTTCTTCGGTGATCAGGGTTTTGGGGACCAGCACACTGCCTCCGGCGTCCACCGCGCGCTTCAGGGGAACGGCAAGATCCTCTCCCCCGTTGAGGTAAACGACCGCCCCGTTTTCAGACGGCTGATACCATTCTCCGGCGCAGATTGCCCCACCGACACCCTCATTCTGATTGGGGAAAATCCCCATTTTAATCCCTTCCATCTCCATGAGCTGCAGCTCCTCCCCGAAAAGCTCTCCGTAAAACTTCATGGCCCGCTCAAAATTTTGGGCGGGAATCTCAAACCAGTTGATGACGTTGGCCATGGTAAATCTCCTTGTGTGAAGTGGTTGTTGAACACGACCACAACATAAAAAATTACCGGGAGGCTTTTCAAACCCACATTCGCCGAAACCGTAGGATTCCGGCTTGCGCTCACTGCCCGTTTTACCCCATATTCTCTGCTGATCAACCTGCTTTTAACTTTAAAAACGTAGACTTCCGATGGCTAAAAAAGAGCAGCTTTTTTATTTGATAAAATCCCTGACACCCGCGGAAAAACGCTATTTCCGGCTGTTTAACCAGCAAAACGGGGACAGCAATTACCTGCAGCTCTTCGAAGCGATTGCCCGCCAAACGGAATACGATGAGGCCGCCATTCGCCGGCGCTTTAAGAAAGCCCCTTTTCTCCGCCAGCTTCACGTCACCAAAAATTATCTGACCCGCCAGATTCTGCGCAGCCTGCGCAACTACCACGGCAAGTTGTCCCGCCATGCGGAAGTACACGATTGCCTTCGCGAGGTGGAAATCCTTTTTCTGCGGGAGTTGTTCGATCTGTGCGACAGCGAAATTGAGCGGGGACTCAAACTGGCGCGAAGTTACGAGCTATGGACGGAAACCTTGCAACTGCTGGGCTGGCAGCGACGGGTGCTGCTGGCCAGCGGGAATCAACAGGACCAGGAAGAGGCGTTAAACGCCGTGGGGGAAGAGGAGCGCAGCGTTCTGGCCCGCCTGACCCGCCAGGCGCAGTTCTGGGACTATTCCCTCAACGTTTTTCCGCGATTGATCGCCAGCCCGGGAGGCCTTTGCGACGGCCACCCCTTGCTGGGACAATCCCATCCGGAGGACACCCAGCAATCGCGCATCCTTCATTTTTACATCACACAAACGGAGCATTATTTCCAGCGCAATATGCCGGCCGCGGCGGAAACCGCAACCCGGTTGATCGCCTTTCTGGAGGAACGCCCGGAGCTGATCCGCGAAAACCCGCACGCCTACCTGACCGCCCACAACAACCTGATCGGCATTCTCCTACAGATTCGCGATTACCCGCGCATCGGCGAACTGCTGACCAAAATTCGCGCTATTTTTGAAAAATACCGCCTCTCTCCGGATCAACCCGGATCGGTAAAATTGCTGACCCATGCCTTCAATGTAGAGCTGGAAATGTACCGGGATACCGGCAACGTGGAGGCGGGCATTGCCCTCATCGAAACCATGACCGGTTTTTTGGCGCGATACGTCCATCTGGTTAGCAGCGGCTATCTGCTGATGTTTTACTACCAGTTCGCCTACCTTCATTTTCTGGCCGGGGAAAACGAAAAAGCCCTGCATTGGCTGAACGAAATTCTGGGCGGGGATCTGCAGCGCGGGCGGGAGGTTATTGTGGGCTATGCCCATTTACTGCGCCTGATAATCCACTACGAGTTGCGCAACGTGATGCTGCTGAAATATCAGGTGGATTCCTGCCGGCGCTTCCTGAAGAAGAAAAAACGCCTCAACAGCTACGAAAGCGCCCTGCTAAATTTTTTCGCCCGACTGAGCATGGCTCACCCGGAAAAACACCACGCCATCTTTGTCGCTTTCCGGGAACAATTGCTCACCGAACATCCCCTGGAAAGCCTGAAAGATCACCTCGATTATCTGGATTTCCTGGGATGGATTGAGGACAAATGCGAGGAATTGGGTTAGTAGACTGTTAAGTGTGCTTAGACTATTTGCGACCTCTTAACCGTCACCCCGGTATGCTTTTGGCCCGGGGTCCATACCCAACGTCCCGA
>JAGRBF010000121.1 GCA_020434205.1 Calditrichota bacterium
GTTCGCGGTTCGCTGTTCGCTGTTCAGCGAAGCCGAATAACCCTGTAACCCTGTAACCCTGTCAAAATGTATCACTCATCAATCACCTTTTATCCAACACTTATCTCAACCAGGAGCATTATCATGAAGCGTTTTATGTCTGTTTTAATGGTAGCCATGATGGTCGCAATGGCTTTTTTCAGCGCCTGCAGCGACGACAGCACCACCCCGGAAGACAACACCCCCGATCCCACGGTAATCGAGGGAAGCTGGCTGTCCGACGGTAGTAACGTTGCGCCCCTGCTGGCCGGGCTCGGCTTTGCATCCATCAGCGCCTCTTTCGCGAGCAACAACACTTATTCGGTTGTGGCCACGGATACCGGCGGCTTTCAGATCACTTTTTCCGGAACCTACACCGCAGAGGCCTCCACGGTAGACGGGATTTTCAATATCACCCTCAACCAAAGCGTGCCTTCCGCCATCGTGAGCGAGGGTATCTATGAAGTGGATGCCAGCATGACCCCGAACCAAATGCGCTACGAAGTGGTTCAGACCGAACCGTCCCTGGGCACCCCGCCCACCGCAGAAGCAGGGTTTGGCAGCAGCGCCGGCGGTATCCTCGGCAATTCCAACATTCAGGTGTTTGTTCGCCAGTAAGCTCAATTTCCAAGAGGCGGCACCGCTCATGGTGCCGCTTATTTTTTCCGTTCGCACCATCGAAAAAAGGACGGTCTCCCGTGAAAGCCTTTGTCTGTTTTTTCTTCGCCCTACTCCTGACCGCCCCGGCCTTTGGCCAGGAGCACCAACCCGTTCCCCGCAAAGCGGTTCCCGAGCTGCAGTTCCTCTCCTATTTTATCAATCAGGGTATAATCAATAATGTTTATGCCCAGAACGAGCTCCTGCGCGGGCAAACGGTGGGACGGTTGTTCGGGGGCAATACCTCCACCACCGGTTCGGAGCGCTCCACCTATTTTGAGCAGCGCCTACTCCCGTTTTTTATCTACACCCCGCGCCTGTTTAACGGCAAGGCCATTCTGCGGGCCAGCTTCGAAATCGACTGGACCTGGGGCGACGTTTCCTACGGAACCGGCGGGAATTTCGGCTCGGCCTTTTCGGCCGATCAGGTTAATATCCAGACCCAAAATGTGGAGCTGGAATTCCGCCTGCGCCCGGACATCACCCTCAATCTGGGTTTGCAGCGTTTGTTCGACACCCCGTACAATCCCTATCGCACCCTCTTCGGTACCATGAGCGAAACCGGCTACCGCCTGGCCTTCTGGGGCAGCGATGCCGTGGGGCTTTCCCTTCATAAATACGGGGATTACAGCCGCTGGAAAGCCGGTTTTTATCAACTTTATGAAAACAACATCGAACAAAACGATGATGTGATGTTTTTCGAGGCCTTTCACGAGCGGGACCTCAGCGACAACTGGCGCCAGGGCCTTTCCTTGTGGTATCTGCGCGACCGGGCCAACGGCGAAGGCGGGGTGAGCATTCTGGGACAGGGGCTGGCCAGCCAGGTCAACGACTACAACGGCAGCTACCGCTTTCCCCTGCGCGGCACCCCCTACGACGGGGATATTCTCTGGGCCGGCACTTTCTGGAGCTATAATCCGGAATTCCGGGTGGGACGCACCATGCTTACCGGTTTCGCGATCACCAATACCGGCAAGGTGCGGGTGGAGAGCGATTCCCTGAGCGATATTTCCCTCCTGGGTTATGCCGCCAACCTGCGCGGGGGGTATCGCTACGGTCAGACCGCCCGGGACGTGGTGGTGGCCGACCTGTTGTATTCCAGCGGGGACGACAACGGCATCAGCGACGATCAATTCAGCGGCGTGCTCACCGGCAATACCTGGGGCTCTCCGGGAGCCATTTACATCAGTTCCGGCGCCTCCCTGCTGCTCCCCCACGGCAACGTGGTAAACCGCTACATCGCGGCGGTCAGCGACCTCTCCAACATCGGCTACGGCTTTACCGGCGGCACTCTTTACTGGATGAAGGATTGGGTGCCCAACAAATTTTACAGCCGCATCGGGGTTGCGGCGGGCAGGTCGGTGGCCACACCCAGCCGGGGTGGAAACTTTATGGGCACCGAAGGCAACCTGATGCTGGGCTTCCAGCCGGGGGTTTTTATGAACCTGGAACTGCACGGCGCTTATTTGTCCCTGGGGGATTTCTACGACAGCCCGGTGGTTAACGGGGGTTCGGAAACCCGGCCGGACAACGCCTGGACCGCCTTCGTGGTCTTCAAATGGCTGATGTTTTAAATAGCGAACCAAAGAGGATGGACATGAACCGTTTGAACCGATTTTTCCTGACCCCGGCTTTTCTTTTGGGGATGATGCTGATGCTCTCCCCTGCCCGGGCTACCGAATTCGCCGACCTGAGCTATCCCGCTCCGGTGAAATTCCTGAAGGTCTCGGATTCCCTGGAAATTGCCTATGTGGAAGCGGGCAACGGCCCGCAGACCCTGATCATGATTCACGGGTTGGGGAGCTACCTGCCCGCCTGGCAGGAAAACTGGCAGGGATTGCAGGAAAAATACCGCTGTATCGCCATCGACCTGCCCGGCTACGGAAAATCCGGCAAACCAATTGCCAAATACAACATGCGCTATTTCGCGGAAGTGGTTAAGGATTTTATGACGGGTCTGGGGATCGAAAAAGCCGCCATTGCCGGCCATTCCATGGGCGGGCAAATCGCCATTACCCTGGCCCTGAGCCATCCGGAGATGGTATCCGCGCTGGTTTTGGTGGCCCCGGCCGGTCTGGAGACCTTCACGGAGGGCGAAAAGGCCTGGTTTCGCAAGGTTATGACCGTCGATGGGGTCAAAGCCACCCCGGTTAACCAGATCCGCGCTAACCTGGCCGGCAATTTCTACAACCTGCCGGAAAATGCCCATTTTATGATTGATGACCGCATTGCCATGCGCAGCGCCAGCGACTTCGAAAGTTACTGTTATGCGGTGGTCTGGTCGGTGCACGGGATGGTGGATCAGCCGGTCCATCACCGTTTGAAGGACCTCACCCAGCCCACCCTGATCATCTTCGGGGCCAATGATAATCTGATCCCCAATCCCTATCTGCACGGGGGAAAGTCGGAAGAGATCGGCAAGATCGGCCGGGAATTGATCCCCAACGCCACCCTGGAGATGATCCCGGAAGCCGGGCATTTTGTGATGTTCGAAAAGGCGGGGGTGGTTAACGAAAAAATCGCGGCCTTTTTGAAGTAGCGGCATGGGACTGATGGACCGTGAGGCTGATGGACCGTGGGACTGATGGAC
>JAGRBF010000122.1 GCA_020434205.1 Calditrichota bacterium
TGCAGGAAGGCGATGGTTACCGGCATAAATACCGCCAGAACCGAACCGATGCTGGGGATAAAGTTCAGCAGAAAGGTCAACACCCCCCAGATAATGGCGAACTCTACCTGAAAGAGCAGCAGCACCGAGGTGGTGAAGATGGCGGTCAGCAGGCTGATCAGGGTTTTGGCGACGATATAACGCTGGATCTGCTGGTTGATGTTCTGCAGAATGGCGGACATCTGCCGGGAGGTGCGGCGGTCGAACGCGCCGATCAGCTTGCGGCTGAGCTGGTTGCGCCCCATCAAAATAAAGAGCAGAAACAGCAGCACCAGCAGGAAATTGGAGAGAAAGCGGGTTACCGCGCCCAGGGTGGCGGTGATCATGTCCGACAGGGAAAACTGGCTCAGGGTATTGAGCATTTTAAAGCGTTTGCCCCCGCTCATCTCGCCGTTCAACAGCTCCGGGGGCGGCTCGAAAAGGGCGATCAGGGCGTCGAAAAAGCCGGAGACGTGCTTCTGATATTTGGCTTCGTGTTTGGGAAATTCTTCGGCAAAGGACTGGATGCTGCTGTTCACCAGAATCCCCAGCAGGGCGGCCATTAAAAAGGTGATCAGCAGGGTAAAGATGATGGCCAGAATGGAGGGCACACCCCGCCTTTCGAAAAAGGCGATAACCGGTTCCAGAATAAAGCTGAGAAATACGGCCAGGGCCAGGGGCAGAATTACCGCCCGGGTTACGTAGAGAATCGCGCCCAGCCCCATCAGGGCAATGACGCTCAACAGGAAAATGATGATCTGGGTATCGGAAAAATTTCTGCTCTCGTTCATGTCCGGCCAGTTAAGGATTGGCCATAATATAGGATTTTGGCGCTCCATTTCCAATCGCATAACGCCCCATTTATACCTTCCCCCTCAAATTGCCTTTTTTCCTCATAAAAACGGCGCAGCGGTCGACAGTTTTAAGGGTGAATTATGTTGAATAACGGCAAAGGCAGGATGCGGCATCATGAGTGATAAGGCCATTCTCGAACGGCACCTGGCGGCGGAGGAGATCGCCAGAGTGGCCTACGAAATCGAACTTTCGGAATACCGCCACCTGATCGAAGCCATTCCCGACATGCTGATCGCCACCGACGGCGAATCCCGGGTGATCCGCTGGAACAGCGCCGCGGCAAACATGTTGGGAGTAGGCCCCTCGCAGGCCCTCGGCAAAAAGTTTTACGACCTTCCGGTCAGTTGGGACTGGCCGCGAATCCGGGAGAATATCTCCCAATGCCTGACGCAAATGAGCTCCGGGGAAATTCCGGTGCTCGGCTTCCAATGCGCCAGCGGGGAAAAAGGCTACCTGAAGCTCACCATTCTTCCGGTTTTTAACGCCGAAAAAGGGCCGGGTGGGATGCTTTTAATGGGCAGCAACATCACCGAAAAAATTCTGCTGGAGCAGCAATTGGCTCAGGCCCAGCGCCTGGAATCGATCGGGCAGTTGGCGGCCGGGGTGGCCCACGAAATCAACACTCCCATGCAATACATCAAGGACAACACCACCTTTTTTCAGGAATCGTTTGAGGACCTCATGCCCCTCCTGGAAAAATTCGGAGAACTGGCCGACGTTTGCGGGGAAAACAGCCTGGCCCCCGAACTGCTGGCGGAGATCAACCGGCTGCGCAACGAGGTGGATCTGGATTTCCTGCTGGAAGACGTTCCCACCGCCCTGCGCCAATCCCTGGACGGGATTTCGCGGGTCACCAAAATTGTTCAGGCCATGAAAAACTTCAGCCACCCCGGCCAGGAGGAATAATCGGCGGTGGATCTCAATCAGGCCATCGAAACCACCATTACCGTCAGCCGCAACGAGTGGAAATACGTCTCCGAACTGCACACCGACCTGGACCCGGATTTGCCGCTGGTGCCCTGTTTGCTCGGGGAGTTCAACCAGGTGATGCTCAACATCGTGGTAAATGCCGCCCATGCCATCGAGGAAAAGGTGAAGGATACCCCGGGCAAACGCGGGGAAATCCGCATCGCTACCCGCCAGGAAGGCCAATATGCGGAAGTTACCATCAGCGACACCGGAACGGGAATTCCGGACGCCATTCGCGACAAAATCTTTAATCCATTTTTCACCACCAAGGAAGTGGGCAAGGGCACCGGGCAGGGGCTGTCCATCGTACATCAGGTGATCGTCAAGCAGCACAACGGGCGCATCGCGGTGGAGAGCACCCCGGGGGAAGGCACCGTTTTTCGCCTCAGCCTGCCGCTGCACGACGAAACCTTCGACGCTTAAATCAACCAGGATTGCACATTAACTGTCCATCCCTTTTGACTGAACAACCCAAACAAGGGACCCGATTTTGACCTATCGAATTTTATTTGTCGACGACGAACAAAACGTTCTGGATGGCCTGAAAAGGATGCTGCGCGACAAGCGCGGGGTCTGGGAAATGATATTCGTTAACGATCCCCTGGAAGCCCTGAGCTGGATGGAGGACACGGCAATCGACGTCGGGGTTTTCGACTTCAACATGCCCGGCATGAACGGGTTGAAGCTCCTGGAAAAGGTCAAATCCGCCCCCCATACCCGGGACATGGAAATTATTCTGCTGACCGGCAATGAGGACAGCACCCTCAAACGCCAGGGGCTGGATCTGGGCACTACCGATTTGCTCAACAAACCGGTTCAGAAGGAAGACCTGGTGGCGCGCATAAATTCCGCCCTGCGCATGCGCCATTACCACCGCGAGCTTCAGCAGAAAAACGACCTGCTGGAGCAACAGCTGATCAAAGCCCAGAAAATGGAAGTGGTCGGGGTTATGGCCGCCGGAGCGGTTCACGATCTCAACAACATTATTTCCCACATTTCCGCCTACGCCACCCTGGCCCTGATGAACCTGGAGAGCAATTCCGAGGCGCGGGAGAAACTGCGCAAAATCGAGGACATCACCCAGCACGCCGGCATGGTGGTGCGGCAGATCGTCAATTTCAGCCGCAATCAGGAAAGCGCCCGCATTCGCACCGACCTCTCCACCCTGATCCGCGACCACCTGGCCCTGATCCGCCTGGCGGTTCCCAAAACCATCACTTTCGAGCACCGGATAGCCGAAACGCCTTTCGAGGTTTATGCCAATCCCACCGAAATTTATCAGGTGCTGATGAACCTGACCGTCAACGCCAACCAGGCCATGGGCCGCAAGGGTTCTCTCACCATTACCCTGGAGGACCAGACCCTCCCGCCTCAACATTTGCAGAGGGGCAGCTACATGTGCCTCACCGTCCGCGATACCGGCCCGGGAATGAGCGCCGAAACCGCCGGAAGGATCTTCGAGCCGATGTTCACCACCAAGGCGCCCGGTGAAGGTACCGGACTGGGCCTTTCCGTGGTGCAGCGCATCGTGGAAAACCACCACGGGGCCATAACGGTAGACAGCACCCCCGGGGTGGGAACCTGTTTCCAGGTCTTTTTCCCGGCCGCCAGCGCCCAAAACGCACCACCCGTAACCCAGTCGGAGTTCATCCTTGGATAGTCGCCGGAATATCTTGTTTGTGGACGATGAAGAAAACGTTCTGTTCGGGCTCAAACGCATGCTGCGCGGCAAACGGGAGGACTGGAACATGGTCTTCGCATGCGGTGCGCACGAGGCGCTCAAAATCCTCCCGGAAGGCGACTTCGACGCCATCATTTCGGACAGCAAAATGCCCGAGGTGGACGGCATTACCCTGTTGAAGCAGGTGCGCGAGGACTATCCCCAGATGTTGCGACTGATGCTCTCCGGCCAGACCGAAAAGGAAAAGCTGGTGGAGAACGTCGGCCTGATTCACCAGTATCTCTCCAAACCCTGCCCCAAGGAGCTGCTGGTCAACACCCTGGAGCGCTCCTTTGCCCTGCGGGTAATTCTCAGCGACAAAAACCTGATCAAGCTGGTCTCCAGAATGGAGAACCTGCCCAGCCTTTCTTCAACCTATTATGAAATGATGGGCGAGTTGCAGCATCCCGAGCCCAGTTTGATGGCCATCAGCCGCACCATCAAGAAGGACTTGGGTCTTACCACCCGGATTCTACGCATTGTCAACTCCGCCTTTTTCGGCCTGCGCCGGGAGCTGACGGACATCAGCCAGGCCGTTGGCATGCTGGGTCTGGAGACCATTCAGGCCCTGGTATTGTCCCTGCAGATTTTTCAGAATCTGGAAAAAATTGAGGTGGAGGAGCTCAATCTGGGGCAGGTATGGGACCACAGCCTCACCGTCGCCGGCCTGGCCCGCAATCTGGCCCGGCTCGAAGGGGCTCCCGGGCACGTGCAGAGCAACAGCTATATGGCGGGATTGCTGCACGACGTCGGCAAGCTGGTGCTGGCGGTGAACATCCCCACCCAATACCGGGAAATTATCCGGGTGGCGGTGGATCAGAAACGCCCCCTGCACGTGGCGGAAATGGCCCTGTTGGGCGCCAATCACGCCCAGGTCGGGGCCTATTTGATGGGATTGTGGGGATTGCCGGACCCGGTGGTCGAGGCGATTGTCTATCACAAAGGGCCGCAGAAAAGCCTGGTTAACGAGTTTGGCGCCCTTACCGCGGTGCATGTGGCCAATGCCCTGGCCTACAAATTTCACCCCGGCACGCCTCTGGGCACCCCGGCCACCCTCGACCTCCCCTATCTGGAGCGGCTGGGCCTGCAGGACCGTCCCCGGCAATGGGAAGAGGCCTTAAGACCCGGCGACTAATGGGCTTCCATCCAGTTATCGCCGCTGCCGCAATCCACTTTCAGGGGCACTTTGAGGTCCATCGCCCCTTCCATTTCCCGAATCACCAGTTCCTTCACCGCCGCCAGCTCGGCGCGCGGCACCTCGAAAACCAGTTCGTCGTGCACCTGGAGAATCATTTTGGCCTGATGTTGACCGGCCTCCAGGGCCTTCTGGATATTGATCATGGCGATTTTGATGAGATCGGCGGCGCTGCCCTGGATGGGGGTGTTGATGGCCACCCGCTCGGCGTTCTGGCGAATATTCTGGTTCTGGCTGAGCAGGTCCGGAATGTAGCGGCGGCGGTTGAGCATGGTGGTTACATACCCGTCCGCCATGGCCTGGCGAATGGTATCGGCGATGTAATTGTTCACTTTGGGATAGCGTGAGAAATAGCTGAGGATGATCTGCTCGGCCTCGTCGGCTTTGATGCCCAGGCGCCCGGCCAGACCAAAACGGGAAATGCCGTAGATAATCCCGAAATTGACCTCCTTGGCCTTGCGGCGATGGTCGGCTTCCACCGCTTCCATGGGGATGCCGAAAATGGCCGCCGCGGTGCTGCTGTGGATATCCTCGCCGTTTTCGAAGGCCTCGCGCAGGCCATCATCTCCGGAGATATGGGCCATGATGCGCAGCTCCACCTGGGAATAATCCGCCGATAAAATAAGCTTGTCTCCGTCCGCGGGAATAAAAGCTTTGCGGATTTCCCGGCCGCGCTCCCCGCGAATGGGAATATTTTGCAGGTTGGGATCGTGGCTGGACAGGCGTCCGGTAGCAGCCACGGTCTGGTTGAAGGAGGTGTGGAGGCGTCCGTCCCGCGCGGCGATCAACTGGGGCAGAGCGTCCACATAAGTGGATTTGAGCTTGGCCAGCTTGCGGTATTCCAGGATCTGATGCACCAGAGGATGGGCCTCGTATTTCAGCAATTCGGATTCCGAGGTGGAATATTTGCCGGTTTTGGTTTTTTTGGGGGGCCTTTTCCCGAGGGCCTTGTGGATCTCCAACTTTTCGAAGAGAATGCCGGCCAGTTGCTGGGTGGAATTGGTATTGAAGGATTCCCCGGCCGCCTCGTGGATTTCCTTTTCCAGGCGCTCAATATCCTCACCGAGGGTTACCGACATCTCCGCCAGGAAT
>JAGRBF010000123.1:0-6670 GCA_020434205.1 Calditrichota bacterium
TATCAGGCCCTTATGGCTACCGAAGGGGTCGAGCTTCAATTCAAGGACGATGCGGTCCAGGCCATCGCGGAAACCGCCAGCTATGTTAACACCAAGGCGGAGAACATCGGAGCGCGGCGCCTCCACACCATCATGTCCTCCCTGCTGGAGGACATCCTTTTCGACGCCCCGGATACGGCGGAAGAGCACATCGTTATTGACGGTAACTTTGTTCGCAATACCTTAAACGACACGGTGCAGGACGAAGACCTGCGCAAGTTCATTCTTTAAGTAACAGGAGTAAAAATGACCCCACATTTTTTGTCTATTGCCGATCTGTCGCGCCAGGACATTTTTGATATTTTTGATCTTACCGCACAATTGAAGGCCAAAACCCATGCCCGGGTCCCCCATCGTATGCTGGACGGCTACAGCCTGGCCATGATTTTCGCCAAACCCAGCGCCAGAACCCGGATCTCCTTCGAAACCGGCATCTTCCAGTTGGGTGGGATGGGGCTTTACCTGGCCCCCCAGGACATCGGTATCGGCACCCGGGAGGCGGTTAAGGATATTGCCCGGGTGGTTTCCCGCTACAACGACCTGATTATGGCACGCCTTTTCGCCCATTCGGACATCGAGGAACTGGCCGAGTATTCCAAAGTGCCGGTTATCAACGGTCTGACCGACTACAACCACCCCTGCCAGATCATGGCGGATGCCTTTACCATTCTGGAGCACCGCGGCAAAGTGGATAACCTCAAGATTGTTTACGTGGGGGACGGCAACAATATCGCCCATTCCTGGATCAACTTTGCCGCCCGGGTGCCCATCCACCTGGTTATCTGCACCCCGCGTGATTATCAGCCGGATGCCGCCACCCTAAAATTTGCCCAGGATGCCGGCCTCAGCACCATCGAAGTCGAGCATGATCCGATAAAAGCGGTCAAAAATGCGGACGTATTGTATACCGATGTCTGGGCGAGTATGGGGCAGGAAAAAGAGGCGGAAGAACGCAAAAAGATCTTCAAACCCTATCAGTTGAATTCGGAATTGGTGGGACATGCCAAAGACGATACGCTGATTATGCACTGCTTGCCGGCCCATCGCAATGAGGAGATCACCGATGCGGTGCTGGAAAGCCCCAACTCGATCGTCTTTGACGAAGCGGAAAACCGCATGCATGTTCAAAAGGCCATTATGGTAAAACTGGCCGAGCAGCATCGCGGGTTGTAACCTGGAAGTCGAAATATCCGTGCCCCGCGGTCTCTCCGCGGGGTAACGATCCGCTTTAGTTCAGTTTGCCGGAGAAACGATTTTCAAGCTCGTCCAGGTAATGTTCCCGCCGTTGGAGATCGCGGAGCTGCCGGTACAGGGTGGATTGCTTCTGGCGATGTTCTTTAATGCGGTTCTCGCCCCCCATCGCAGTGATGGTATCAATAATCTTCTGATAATTCTCTTCGTAAGCCTGCCGGATTTGTCCAATATTTTGCATGCGATGCTCCCTGAGATTGGTTGTCGAACTTGATAAAAAATAATCACCTGTCAACACCCCATATTTGATTTCAATCTCATTTTGGCAAAAAATCAGGCAGAATTTAGAAAAGAATTCAATTTTTCACGTTTTTGACCGTTACTAAGCATATAGCGAAACCCCAAAAAACACCATTTTTGTAAGTCATGCAAAAACAAGAACCTGCAGCCGAAAAAATTTTGGTAATCGAAGATGATTACGATTTGCAGCAGATTCTTCAGAAATTATTGTCCATCCACGGCTATCAGGTTTTGACTGCAGTCACAGGGGCCCAGGGAATCGACCTTTTTTCGCGCAATGGCAGGGACCTCAGTGCAGTTATTCTGGACCTGACCCTTCCCGACGCCGATGGGGAGAATCTTTTGGTTGAATTTCAGCATGCATTACCGGATATTCCGGTAATTATTACCTCGGGAATGGCCGCGCCGGAGCAGCATCGGCGCCTTCAGGCAGCCGGGGCCAAAGCCATATTGATAAAGCCATTTGAGCTGCAAAAGCTGGTCAAAACCATCACAAGCCACTCTAAATGAGTCTTGCACCTTCCGCTCCCCAACGAATTCTGGTTTTCCAAACCGCTTTCCTGGGGGACGCGATCCTCACTATTCCTTTGATTGAAGCCCTCAAAGACCGCTTCCCCGCGGCTCTCATCGATATTGTGGTTATCCCCGGGGCGGTCAATATCCTGGAAACCCTTCCGTATATAAACGCGGTTATTCCCTTCGACAAACGGGGTAATGGCAAAGGCCTGAAAGGCCTGCTTGGCCTGGCGGCTCTTCTGCGCCGGCGCAATTACGATCTGGCCCTGGTTCCCCATCGCTCTTTTCGCACTGCCCTGCTCGTCAAACTTAGCCGCATTACTTTTACCCTAAGTTTCGACCGCTCCGCGGGCGCCTTTCTCTATAGCCAAACGGTTCCCTACCGTCGGGATTTCCACGAGATCAACCGCAATTTGGCTCTGGGAACCCCTCTGGGGCTTGACCCATTGAAACAACGTTTTCCCAAAGTTTATCCCACCCCGGAGGATCGTCAAAAGGTCTCCGACTGGTTAGACGGCGCTGCCTTAAAAACAGGGCAACCCCTTATCGCCCTGGCCCCGGGATCGGTTTGGAATACCAAACGCTGGCCGGCAGAACGGTTCGGGCGACTGGCCGGGTTACTTGCCCGGGGCGGTTTCCAACCGGTAATGATCGGCGGTCCGGCGGATGTGCAGACCGGCGCCGCGGTCGAAGCGGTATTTGGCGGTCCCTTGCCCAACGCCATTGGGCAACTGACCCTCCGGGAGTCCGCCGCATTATTGGAACGCTGCAACGCCCTTATCACCAACGACAGCGCTCCCCTGCATTTGGCCGTGGCAACCGCGACCCCGGTGGTGGCCATTTTCGGGGCCACCGTAACGGAATTCGGCTTCTATCCATATCATCCCGATGATATGGTCGTGGAAACAGCGGGGTTGTCCTGCCGCCCCTGTGGGGCCCACGGTGGCCATAAATGCCCGATCGGCACCTTCGAATGCATGCTCAACATAGAAGCATCCCGGGTTTTTGAGGCCCTGAAAATGAGGCTAAAAGATGAGAATTGATGCGTTTGCGCCCGACGTGGGCATCGTTAGAGAGGCCGGCAAAATCCTGGCGGAAGGCGGCATTGTTCTGCACGCCACCGAAACCGTTTACGGCCTGGCCTGCCGCTGGGATAACCTGGATTCCATTAACAGGTTGGCAACCCTCAAGAAGCGGGATTTCGGAAAGCCGAACTCAATAATGATCGGCGATTTTGCGGATATTGCGGACATTACCGGGGGACTGTCGCCCCGGCTGAATCGTTTTCTGGAGGCGGTATTGCCCGGCCCCCTGACGGTGGTGGTTCCCCTGGACAATCCCCGGCCGGATCCCTATTGGGGGCAGTTTGCCAGTATCGGATTCCGTTTTCCGGACCATCCCCTTTCCCGGGCCCTCGTACGGGCGGCCGGGGTGCCGTTGATCACCACCAGCGCCAATGTTGCCGGAGATCCTTCCCCCGCTACCGAAAGCGGGATTTCCCGGGAACTGGCGGCTTCGGTCGACCTTTTTCTGCCCAGTGGAAACTGCCCGGTGGGATTGCCATCAACCGTTATAGAAATTTCCAAAAATGAAAATGAAGTTTTTTTGCTCAGGAAAGGCGCGGTGGATTTCGATAGTATATCGAATATCTGGATTGCGCTGAAATAACATTCCGGTTTTGTTTTTGTAAAAAGTAATCCTATATTGTCATACTTAATCGACACTTGGGAAGCGAATGTACAACGTTTTGTTTATTTGTACCGCAAACATCTGCAGAACCCCGATTGCGGTTTCAATTCTTCAAAAGTTGATTAATGATGACGGCCTTCAGGACCGGATCGTGGTCGAGTCTGCCGGTACCTGGGCGGTCCCCGGCCAGTGCGCGGCACCTTTCAGCGAACAGGTCATTCTGGAAAACGGCTATCCCTTCGTCGACCATGAATCCCGCCCCATCGATTTATCCACCATGAACCGGGCCGATCTGGTGCTCTGTATGAGCATCGAACACCGTTATGACCTCACCAATATTTTTCCGCACTTTCGGGATAAAATTTTCACCCTCAGGGAATTTCAGCAGAACAATTTAAAGGGATCCCGCTCCGTTCTCGACCCGTTTGGCATGAAAGTCGAAAAATACCGGGAAACCTTCGAATTGATCCGCTCCGAGGTAGAACGCATCTGGCCGACCATCAAGTCGCGTTCCCAGCTTCAGAAAGTCTCCTAAGCCAACCTTCCGCCAGCCGCAAACCAGACCACCGAATTTTTCAGCCCCATTACCAGATAGTCAAAAATCTCCGCCCAGCTTCCCTCCAGGGAGGCCACGCAAAGCCCGGTAAAAAAGAGGTTGAAGAAAAAGATCAGGGTCACCGAAAACAGCAAGCCGTTTTTGTGAAGGTCCGGTTGTTCGGTGTTGAATTCATTGAACATGTGAACAATATGAAAACCGTAGCTAATGCCCAGTAGAATATTGATAATCCATTGATACTGGCCGAATACCGACGGTTTGATCAGGATAATCAGGACGGTAAACAGGGGGAAAAAATAAGGCGAAAGGGCCACGATAAAATTTTCCTCCCCTTCCACGTCAACATTGCCGCCCGCCCCCCGGCTAACGGTCAAACGATGCACTGTTCTCAAGAAGAGGGTGGCGAATATCAGGTGGGTCAATTCGTGCTCAAGAATACTGTAAAAGCGAGGCTTGCGTTGGCCCACGGCAATCCAGTAGACCAGGTAAGCCACTATCCCGCCGACAAAGGTCAAAAACACCAGCGGGGCATTGGTGGTCATATAGTCCAGATAAAGCAAAAGGGTTTTGCCGTATCCAAAGCTGCCGAGAAAACAAAGGAGCAGGACCAGCCAGCGGATCAGGTTATTCAGCATAAATCAAGAATCGTCAATTTCGGTTCGAAACGCGGGGTTAATGCCTTACATTAAATAAGCTGTTTTACATTTGCCAGAAAATTTTTAGTTTTAGCCCCGGAAAAACCGATTTACCCGAACTCAGGCATGCACAAAGACGACGAAAACAACGCACTGAACAAAGCCGCCAAGACGGCGGAAAAAATTGCCCGGAGCGGCGAAGAAATTGATAAGCTGCTCAGTAAAGCCCGGGCAAAAGCCGATAAAAATCGCGGGAAGCTGCAGGCCCTGTGGTTTGATCTACAGCTGTTATACGAGTTGCTTCAGGATTATCGCAAAGGCCATTACCGCAAGGTGCCCTGGAAATTTATCCTGGCCGCCGTAGCCGCGATCGTTTATTTCCTCAACCCCATCGACCTCATCCCGGATTTTCTGGGCCCCCTGGGCTTCAGCGACGATGCCACGGTGGTGGCCATCCTGGCCAGCACGTTCCGGGATGAGCTGGAAGCCTATAAACGGTTTGCCGGCTACCTTCCGGACCCGCAAGAAGACGAATAAAGCCTGGCACCTGCCGCATAAAAATTCTCCCACTTATGGCCAAAAAACGATTTTACCACAAGGGTTTGTTGTTCACCTGCACGGAATGCGGGCAATGCTGCTCCAATCCCGGCGGCTACGTCAGCATGACCCTACAGGAAAAAAAAGCCCTGGTCGCTTTTCTCGATATTCCCGAAGATACCTTCGAAGCCACTTTTGTCGAAAAAAAAGGAGCGGACGGGGAGATCTATCTGCGCAGCCGGGAGAACGGCGACTGTATTTTTCTGAAAAACGAACGCTGCAGCGTTTACCCGGTGCGGCCCCTGCAGTGCAGCACCTTTCCTTTCTGGCCGGAGAATTTAAAATCGCCGTATCGCTGGAAATTAACCGCCGGCTACTGCCCTGGAATTGGCCAGGGACGCCTTTATTCCCAGAATGAGATCGAAGTCGTCCTTAAAAAGGTGCGGGAGGCCCGTCGCGCCGGGGCGGAGAGCAGTTCCGAAGAAGACCAATAGCTTAGGTCGTGTGTACAATTAGAAAATTCAGTGAATTTTAATGAATTTTGGGTTCTCTAAAGGCGCTTTTGAGAGGCGATGCAGCGTATCGGTCGAAAAAAGCAGCGAGAGGCCAAAAGGCCCAAAATTGGGGAATTTAGATAATTGCATACACGGCTTAGGCCGGGAACGGGTGAAGAGGGTTATCGCTCGCCCAGGATTTTCCGGAGGAAGGAACGGCGGTGGATCTCGCAGGGGCCGTGCTGCAAAATGGCTTCCCGGTGGGCGGCGGTCCCGTATCCCTTGTGACCGGCAAACCCGTATTGGGGGTATTCTTCATCCATTTCCACCATGATGCGGTCCCGGGTAACCTTGGCCACAATCGAGGCGGCTCCAATTGAGAAACTGAGAAAATCCCCTTTCACAATACCCTCCTGAGCAATCAGCTTCTCCGGCAGGGCTTCCCCGTCGATCAGCAAATAATCCGGCCGGGGCTTCAAACGCCCGATTGCCATGCGCATGGCCTTAAACGTTGCCTGGCGGATGTTGATTTGATCTATCTGGCGATGGTCTACCACGCCGATCCCAATTGCCAGGGCTTGCTCATGGATCAATTGATACAGGGCTTCCCGGCGTTTTTCCGAGAGCTTCTTGGAGTCGGTTATTCCCTCAATAAAGGTTTCCGGCTCAAAAATGACCGCCGCGGCAACCACCGGCCCGGCCAGCGGCCCGCG
>JAGRBF010000123.1:6811-12152 GCA_020434205.1 Calditrichota bacterium
GGTCATTTAATCAAGATTATTAGGCGGTTGGATTCCGGCTGCGCTCATCTTAAATTGGCGCGATTTTAGAATAAGCGAATGACATTGAGGAGAGTTCATGGAAGTCGGAATTATCGGTTTGCCCGCTTCGGGTAAAACCACCCTTTTCGCCACCCTTACCGGCCAGGATGCCCAGCCGGGTTTCAGCGGTAAGGTTGAGGTTCACCGCGGCGTGGTTCAGGTCCCCGATGCCAGACTGGATCGCCTGACCGACATTTTTAATCCCCGCAAAAAAGTGCCGGCCACCATCCAGTATATCGAGGTGGGCGGCATGGACAGCGACAGCAAGGGCTTTGATGCCCAGTTCCTGCAGGTTCTCAAAAACACTGCGGTACTGTGCGTATTGATCCGCGCCTTTGACAGCGAAACCTACCCCCATCCCCTTGGTTCGGTGGATCCCCAGCGGGACATTGCCATGGTGGACAGCGAGTTTTTGCTCTCGGATATGGCAATTGTTGAGGGTCGCATCGAACGCCTGGAGAAGCAGGTCAAAAAAGCCAAGGACGAAGCCCTGGAAAAAGAGCTGGCCCTCATGAAACACTGTTACGGCTTCCTGGAGCAGGAAATCCCCCTGCGCGAGGCCGGCCTTTCCCCAGACGAAAAGCGCATTTTGCGCGGTTATCAGTTCCTCACCCTTAAACCGCTGGTTCTGGTCCTTAACCTGGCTGAGGAAGATATTGCCAAAGAAGCAGAGATTCTGGCCAAAATTCCCCAACGCCCCTCGGTAACCAGTGTGGCCCTTTGCGCTCGCGCGGAACAAGAGATTTCCCAACTGGCCGAAGAGGACCGTAATTTGTTTCTGGAGGAACTGGGGATCAGCGAACCGGCCGCCAACAAACTGATTCGCGCTTCCTACGAGTTGCTCGGTTTAATTTCTTTCTTTACCGTCGGGGAAGATGAATGCCGGGCCTGGAATGTTCAGAACGGGGCCATGGCTCCGGAAGCAGCCGGCGTTATCCACTCCGATCTGGAACGGGGCTTTATCCGGGCAGAAGTGGTTCATTATGATGATTTTATGGCGGCAGGCAGTTTGAGTGCCGCCCGGGACAAAGGCAAGCTGCGTCTGGAGGGCAAAACCTATCCCGTCAAAGACGGGGATATTCTGAACATCCGCTTCAATGTTTAGGGCGGCTAGATCCGGCGCTTCCGCCCGTTATCCTTGCCGCAGCGATCATACACCTCGCTGCGGCGATTGTCGATCAGCTTCATCAGGTTGGCGTTTTTAGCGTCCTTGTCGAAGGTAAAAAGGCTGCAGATTTCCTGAAAGTGGGAGTCCAGAAAACGTTTGAGGGCTGCGCTGTTGGGCTTTCGCTTATGAACCTGGTGCAACAGGTCCACAAATTTTTTGGCGTACAGGGGAACCCGCTCCGCATCATTCCTTTTCTCCAGATAAAACAATCCCTCATAAAAATAGAATTTGGCTTCGCGAAGGGGCAGGTGGTCGGCATCGGTAATCTGATTCACGTCTTCTATCCGAGATCTCCAGCCGGTTTGGAAATTGCTGACCTGAGCTTCCTGCCCGACCCTTTTCGCTTCCGCGTAAAAGGCTCCCCCACCCTGCAGCAGATAAGCGTCCAACTCTCCGGCGATAACCATGTAGACGTAAAAATCGATCATCCCCAGCAGCGGGTCAAACTGGCCGCGGTTGTGGTCCAGGAACTGACCTTTCTGGTAGGTAAATTCCACGCTTTTATCGACGTAATTTTCCCCGGAGGGCGAGGTGATCTGGAATTGTCCCCGGAACAGTTTCTCGGAGCCACGGGCAGTGATGGTCTCGATGATGATCCCCATCCGCAAATTGAGGGGAATATCTTCATTTTCGGTGGTCCATTCGAAATCGTTGACGTAGGCTTCCAGACGGTTGGGCAACTCACGCAGAATATCCTGCTCTTCCGGCAGCAGGCGCTGCGCTTCCAGAGCAACGTCGGCAGTAATCGTTTGCCCCAGCAGGGGCATCAAGGCCATGGCAAAACCCAGAATAACGGCAAAAAGTTTGTTCATCAAAAATCCTGTTTCATTCGGTCTGCTGCAAACTATTCCCATAAAGGGGCAGCATCAAGGGATTAAATGCGTAACAGGCGGGCCTCAGTTCCCGTCTTTTTCTTTTTTGGCCAGGGACTGGGCCACCAGTTGGGCAATATCGCGGGTGGTCATTTCTTCCTCCCGACCGGTTTCCTTGATGCCGTCGGAGATCATCACTGAGCAGAAAGGACAGGCGGTTCCCACCAGTTTGGCATCGGTTTGGGTGGCCGCCTCGTCGACCCGATTCTGATTAACCCGCGGTTTTTCTTCATCCAGCCACATTCTGCCCCCGCCGGCCCCACAGCAAAAGCCCTTGTTGCGGGAACGGGGCATTTCTTCCAGGGTTACCCCGGGAATGGCGCGCAAGACCTCGCGAGGGGCATCGTAAATGTCGTTGTGGCGGCCCAGGTAGCAGGAATCGTGATAGGTGATCTTCTGGTCCAGGCGCCCCGTCAAACGAATGCGGCCTTCCCGGATCAACTCGTTAATCACCTCAGCGTGGTGAACCACCTCGTAGCGGCCGCCCAGTTGGGGGTATTCGTTGCGAATGGTGTTGTAGCAATGCGGGCAGCTGGTGATGACCTTTTTGAAGCTTTTTTCGTTGAGGGTTTCCACGTTTTGCTGGGCCATCATCTGGTACAGGTATTCGTTGCCGACCCGCCGGGCGGGATCCCCGGTACAGGTTTCTTCTTTGCCGAGGATGGCAAAATTGACCCCGGCCTCGCGAAGAATTTCCACCGTGGCCCGGAGGGTTTTCTGTCCCTGTTCATCAAAAGCGCCGGCGCATCCCACAAAGATGAGGTATTCCACCTCCCCTTCCACCTCGCGGATTTTGGGAACCTCCAGGCCCTCGCACCACAACTCGCGATCCTCGGCGGGAATTCCCCAGGGATTGCCATTGTTCTCCAGATTGCGGAAAATATTGTTAAGCTCTCCGGGAAAGCGGCTTTCCTCCAGAACCAGGTGGCGGCGCATTTCCACGAAACGGTCGATAAATTCGATAAAAAGCGGGCAGGCTTCTTCGCAGGCTTTGCAGGTGGTGCAGGACCAAATAGTGTCCTCTCCGATCACCTCACCCACCAGGGCTTTCCCTTCGTATTCCGGTGCCTCTCCCCCATTCTCCTGAGACAACTGCGCGGCCATCTGCAGGATAAAGGGCGTTTTTTCCACCACGTGATCGCGCATGTGCTCATTCACCTTTTTGGGCGAAAGGGGCTTGTTGGTGGCAAAGGCCGGGCAAGCATCCTGGCAGCGCCCGCATTCCGTGCAGGTGTAAACGTCCAGAATATCTTTCCAGTCGAATTGTTCCACCCGGGAGACCCCGAAAAATTCCCGTTCTTCATCCTCAAGATCCATAAAGGGAAGCTGGCTGGGTTCCAGATTGCGGAAATAGACGTTGAAAATCGAGGTCACCACGTGAAAATGTTTGGAAATAGGGAGATACGTCAGGAAAAACAACAGGGTTACCATATGCAACCACCAGGCGGCCTGATGCAGGACGTTCAGGGTTGCGCCGCTTAACCCGGCCCCGGCCATCAGGTTTCCGGTAAAGGCGGCCATAAAGGAATAGGCCTCACCCGTTTCCTGACCGGCGGCCACCATGGCGCCGTTAAAGAGAAAGTCCGTGAACATCAGGGTTCCGATCATGCCCAGAATAAAATAGGCGTCCCCGCTGATGGTGATGCGTTGCGGCTTAAGGACCAGACGGCGAAAAACCGCTACCAGCACCATCACAAAAACCACCACCTCGAACACATCGCGGATAAAAATATAAAAAGCTCCCAGAGGGCTTTCCGGCCCCAACAACGGCAGGTGAAAATGTGGGAAATAGACCCGGGCCACCAGGTGCACGGTATTGAGGGAAACCGCCACAAATCCCCAGAAGATGCCGGCGTGCATCCATCCCGCCCCGAAATGTTTGGGATCCAGAATCCGGCGCTGACCGAGATAATACACCAGCACCCCTTTGACCCGTTCCCAATGGCGGTTGATCCGGTCCACCGGCTGGGCGGCCAGCAGCACCTTGATCCGCTGGATCATCAGAAAAACAAAAGCGCCGAGGGCGGCCAGCAACATCGCCGAAAAAATCAGCTTTGCCGCCATAGATGCAGTTGGGGAGGTTAGCATTAGGATCTCCTGTCTTCCGGTTGAATAATCTCGGGAATACCGTTCAAAACGCCCACTTCAAAAAATGAAGTTAGGCGTTAAAGGTAAATAAAACAACCCTTTTGTGAGGTTGAAAATCGTCCGGAAAGCGGGTGTGGTTATGGGATAAGGCGTTTAAAGCGGGAGGAAACCTGCTGCAAGAGCCCCTGCTTTTTTTGGGGGAGGCGCTCGGGCAGGGTCATCGGGGAAATGTCCTCGTTTTCGATTACGCTCCGGGCATTATTCAGGGTTAACGCCTCAATATAATCGTCATCGATGTAGGTGGAAAGATATTGTACGGCCTGGCGCATCTTGAAGGTACGCCCTTCCGGCTTGTGGGCATCCGATCCCAGGAAATGAACGTAGCGGTTTTCGATAAGCCACATGGCAATGCGTTTAACGGTTTTGCCGAAATCCCCCAGAATACTGCCGGTGTTCACCTGCAGCAAACCGCCGTAGCGAATAAACTGCAGAATTTTTTCCTGCTTGTCGTGAAGGGCGCTGTAGCGCTCCGGGTGGGCGATAATGGGGCGCAGGTTGTCCATGGTCAGCTTAAACAGGGTTTCTTCCACCCCGCTGGGCATCAGGTAAAGGGGAAATTCCATCAGGACGTATTTGCCCTGATTGCAGAGGGTCCCCACCCGGGTTTTGCGAACCGTTTTGTCCATAAAGTGATGGTGAAACATTTCGCAGCCGGAGTGCAGGCGAATGGGAATATCCCGGCTTTCCAGCTCTTCTTCCAGGGCGGCAAATCGTTTAAAATAGGAGGTTTCCTGCTCGGGGGTCACCAATTCGTTAATATGGGAGGTGGCAAAAACGTCGGTAATGCCCTGTTCCATGGCAATGCGCAGCATGGCGATGGATTCTTCAATGGATTTGGGACCATCGTCAAAATCAAAAATGACGTGATTGTGGATATCAATCATAGAATCGTTCTGCTTGTGCTAATCGTTGTGCGGCTGAAGCGGGAGCAGCCCCAGACTGCTCCCGGGATACTGGCAAAGATAGGCGGCGTTCCGTCGTGATGCTGTATTCCAGATCAATCAAAGTCAATATTACAATTCCAAACCTAGTGGACCGTCAATCATGCTTGGTCTGGTTGGGACCACTTAACCGTCACCCCGGTATGCTTTTG
>JAGRBF010000124.1 GCA_020434205.1 Calditrichota bacterium
GGGGTCCTGGAAAGCACGGCCCTGCTTGCTCAGATCCGGGATGCCGTTGCCCTTGGCGAGGATCCGGAATGGCTGGCCTTTCAATTTCACCTGGCGCTGGTAAAGGGCATTGAGCTGGTTGCCGCCCGGGAGCAGGTAGAGGAAATCGGGTTCAGCGGTGGGGTTTTTCAAAATACGTTTTTGATCGATTTAATTGAAGTCTTGCTGGGGGACCGTTACCGGCTGCTTTTTCATGAGCACCTTTCGCCCAACGACGAAAATATCGCCCTGGGACAGTTGGTTTTTGCGGCAAGGGAGATTAAAACTGAAACTGTTCTGGTTTAAAATTGCCAAAAAATAGACCGAAGGACTTTAGGACCTGGGGACCGAATTGACCTGGAATAAAATTTCAGGCAAAATTCATGTCCGGAAGTCTAAAAGTCCAAAAGTCCAAAAGTTTAAATGGAGGTTTGTATGTGCCTGGCAATTCCCGGCCAAATTCAAGAAAAATACATGATTATGGACGGCAAAGTCCCCATGGCCAAAGTCAATTTCGGGGGAATCATCAAAGAGGTGAGCCTGGAAATGCTGCCCGAAGCCCGGGAGGAGGATTATGTTCTGGTGCATGTGGGATTCGCCATCAGCATTGTGGACGAAGTCGAAGCGATGAAGGTTTTTGAATACCTCAAGGAAATTGGGGAACTGACCGATCTGAACCCCGGCGAGGAGTTCCCGGAACTGCAGCAGGACGACGGGAAGGATAGCGGCGAATGAAATACCTTAACGAATACCGGGATCCGGAGCAGGCCCGTCAATACCTGGACCAGATCCACAGGATCACCACCCGTCCCTGGGCAATTATGGAAGTGTGCGGCGGCCAGACCCACAGCCTGGTGAAAAACGGGATTCTCAATCTCCTCCCGGAAAAAATAACCATGGTCCACGGGCCGGGCTGTCCGGTATGCGTAACCCCCCTGAATCTGATCGACAAGGCGATCTACCTGGCCGAAGAAAAAGGGGTGGTGCTTTGTTCCTTCGGCGATATGCTGAGGGTGCCCGGCAGCGAAAAAAGCCTCCTGGAAGCCAAGGCCAACGGCGCCGATATCCGGGTTTTGTATTCGCCGCTGGAGGCGGTCCGCATCGCTCAGGAAAATCCTGGAAAACAGGTGGTCTTTTTTGCGGTGGGATTTGAAACCACTGCCCCGGCAAATGCCCTTTCCGTAATTCACGCCCGGCGCCTTGGGCTGAAAAATTATGCGATTCTCGCCTCCCATGTACTGGTCCCGCCTGCCATTGAGGCGGTAATGAGCGATCCGGATAGCAAAATCGACGGCTTTCTGGCCGCCGGCCACGTTTGTACGATTATGGGAATCGAGGCGTATCATCCCCTGGCGGAGCGTTTTAAGGTTCCTCTGGTGGTAACCGGGTTCGAACCGCTCGACCTCCTCCAGGGCATTCTGATGACGGTCCGGCAGTTGGAAAACGGGGAGGCCAGGGTGGAAAACCAATATGCCCGCATTGTTCGCCGGGAGGGCAATGTTCGTTCCCGACAGGTTATCGAAGAGGTCTTCGAAGTTTCCGATCGCCTTTGGCGCGGGATGGCGGTAATTCCCCGCAGCGGCTATGAGGTGCGCGAGACATTCGCCGAATTCGACGCCAAACGCAAATTCGACGTCCGCATCCCGGAGGCCCCGGAAAACCCGGATTGTATCGCCGGGCAAATTATGAAAGGGATCAAAAAACCCTTCGAATGTCCCAATTTCGGAACCCAATGCACCCCGGTTAATCCGTTGGGGGCGCCAATGGTTTCCTCCGAGGGAGCCTGCGCAGCTTATTACCATTTTTCGGGAATGGTGGAACAAATGAATGGGGAAGAGGGGCGGTGAACCATGCGGAATAAAAGCGTTAAAATGCAGCTCCAGTGCCCCTTGCCCAAACTGGATTTTGATATGATCACCCTCGGGCACGGCAGCGGGGGAATCCTCACCAATCGCCTGCTCGATTCCGGTGTTTTCGACCTCCTCAAGAATGAATTTCTGGATGAACGCCACGACGGTAGCATTCTGCAACTCAGTGGAAAAACCGCCTTCACCACCGATAGTTTTGTGATTTCGCCGATTTTTTTCCCGGGCGGAGATATCGGCGAACTGGCGGTTAACGGCACCGTTAACGACCTGGCCATGTGTGGGGCTATTCCCAGGTACTTATCCCTGAGCTTTATTCTGGAAGAAGGACTTCCCCTCAGCGAATTCTGGGAGGTGCTCTGTTCGGTTAAGGCCGCTGCCGCACAGGCCGGGGTTTTAATTGTAACCGGGGATACCAAGGTGGTGGACAGGGGCAAGGGGGACAAAATTTTCATCAATACCACCGGGTTGGGGGAGGTGCATCCGCAAGCAGATATCCGGGCCAATCGCGTTGCGCCAGGAGATAAAGTAATTGTTAGCGGGCAAATAGCCGACCACGGCATTGCCATTATGTCGGTGCGCGAAGGTCTGGCCTTCGAAACCACCATCGAATCGGACACCCAACCCCTGCACGAAATGGTGGCCGCTTTGTTGGATAACCTGGGGGGCAGTATTCACCTGCTGCGCGACGCCACCCGCGGCGGGGTGGCCACGGTGCTCAACGAAATTGCCGCTCAAAGCGGAACGGGTGTCGAGTTACAGCAGAACCGTATTCCAGTGGACGGACAGGTGAGCAGCGCCTGCGAAATCCTGGGTTTAGACCCGCTGTATGTGGCCAACGAGGGCAAGTTTATCGCCATCGTGACTGCAACGGTTGCCGAAAAAGCGGTGGATATTTTGCGGGGGTTTGCAGGGGCGGGCGAGGCCACCATTATCGGAGAAGTGGTCGAGGCGCATCCCCGGCAGGTGGTAATGCACAGCGCCATCGGGGGTCGGCGGGTGGTTAATATGCTCCCCGGGGAACAGCTGCCGCGCATTTGCTGAAGATCTACCGCCAAGGCGCCAAGACGCCAAGGAGGACTGGAGGACAATAGGATAAAAGAAAAATATTGACCTGGGATTAGAAGTAAAACAGATTCAGGTCCACAGGTCCACAGGTCCAC
>JAGRBF010000125.1 GCA_020434205.1 Calditrichota bacterium
TCCTCAACATCATTGCCTTTGTAGCCTTTTTGCCCCAGAAAATATTCAATAAAAGTCATGAGTTCATCTTCGGTGCGATGAACCCCGGTGGCGATGCGCCAACTGCCTACAAAGTCCTTGCCCTTGTAAAGGCCGATTTCAACGTGGGTGTTGCCCACATCTACGGCGACGACCAGGGCATTGGATTGCTTGCTAAATTGCATGTAAATTCGGTTTTTTCGTTGACAAATGACCCGATTTAAAAATCAAAATTTAAACGCCGTTTCCTAAAAATGTCCGAAAACGTCCCCGCTGGTGATCTCCACAATTCCGTGGGCACTTTCCAACTGCAGGAAGCCGTCCGTGCTCAATCCGGCAAAACGACCTCTCAGGACCTCCCGATCGGTGCGCAATTCGATTTCCTCTCCCAGAAACAAGGCTTTCTCCAAATAAAGTTTCCGGATTAAGCGAGGGTCCGAATCCCGGGACAGCTCCCGGTACAGGTGTTCACAAATGCCCGCCAGCAGGGTTTCCCGCGACGGAACCTCCCTCATCAACATTTTCAGGGAGGTTGCCGGGTAGTGCAACTCATCCGGAAAATCGGCCGGTAGATGCAACATATTGACCCCGATGCCGACGATCAGAAAAACCGGGCGACTGCCGCTAAACTGACTTTCCATCAGGATTCCGGCCAGCTTGCGAGACCCAACCCAGACATCGTTGGGCCATTTGAGCCGGACCGGCAGGTTCTCTCCCCCGAGGGTTTCGATGGCCCGGGCTACCGCCAGAGCCAGGGAAAGCACCAGCAATCCCGGTCGGAAGCGGTCCGCCTCCGGCCGCAGAACAACCGACATCCACAACCCGTAACCCGTCAGACTTTGCCAGTGGCGCCCCAGGCGGCCGCGACCGGCGGTTTGCTCATCTGCGCAGACGACGGTCCAGGCAGGCGCCCCGTTTTCGGCAAGTTCCCGGGCCCGGTCGTTGGTCGAGCCCAGGGACTTCGCGAAGACGAAGTTAAACCGTTCCGGTGCTGCCAAAAGAGCCCGTATTTTAGAGGGGTCCATGGTGCCGGCTACCGCCCTGATGACAAGTTTGAAACATAATATTTGGCAGTTCCTTAATCAACTGTTTCCTCTCCGCCCCAATATTTGGCAAGCACCATTGCCGAGGCTGCACCGGGTTGGATTTCTCCCTTGCGGATTCGGGATTCCAGGTGCGCAATTTCGCCGGCGATCCCAGGATCCCGATAAAAACGGTCCAGCACTTCGGCCCGGATCAATTCGTGCATCCAGGCCAGAGACTGCTCCTGCCTGCGGTTTTGGAAAAGATTCTTTTGGCGGGTAAAGTCGGTAAAATCGCGGACAGTTTGCCAGAGTTCCGGAATGCCTTCCCCGCTGATCGCCGAACAAGCCGTTACCGGGGGTTTCCATCCCGGGGTGGCGGGAGGAAAAAAATGAAGGGCGCTTTCCAACTCCTGACGAGTGGCCAGAATCTGCGCGCGGTTGGGGCCGTCGGCCTTATTTACCACGATGGCGTCCACCAATTCCATCACCCCCTTTTTGATGCCCTGGAGGTCGTCCCCGCCACCGGTAATCTGAACCAGCAGGAAAAAATCCACCATAGCCCGCACCGCAATTTCGCTCTGCCCCACCCCGATGGTTTCCACAATTATAACGTCGTATCCGGCTGCCTCACAGACCTGAATGGTCTCACGGGTTTTGCGGGCAACCCCGCCCAGGGTCCCGCCGGAAGGGGAAGGGCGAATAAAGGCGTTGGGATGCCGGGCCAGCTCCGCCATGCGGGTTTTGTCGCCCAGGATACTACCGCTGGAAATGCTGCTGCTGGGGTCCACCGCCAGCACTGCAATTTTGAACCCGGCCGCGGCCAGGTGAAGGCCCAGCCGTTCGATCAGGGTACTTTTGCCGGCGCCGGGAACCCCGGTAATGCCGATCCGGATACTTTTTCCCGCAAAGGGCAGGAGCAGTTGCAACAATTCCCGGGCATCCCTGCGGTGTTTTTCCGCCCGGCTCTCCACCAGGGTGATGGCTTTCCCCAGGGCAGTTCGTTCTCCTTGCCGGACGGCATTCACCAGCTCGGCCGGCGAGGAACTCCCCCGGGCTCTGGGCCGGGGGGCAGGATTGCCGCCCGCCTTTTTGCCGGGCACCACCGATCCGGCGAACTCACTGCCGGCGTTTTCCGGAGTCCATTCCGGTTTCCTGCGTTTGTCCGACATTCAGGATACGCTTTCCAGCAATAGTTCCAGCAACCTGGCCGCGGCGTCGGGAATTACCGTGCCCGGCCCAAAAACGGCGGTTGCCCCGTGGTCGTAGAGAAATTGGTAATCCTGTTGGGGAATCACCCCGCCCGCTACCACCAGAATATCCTCGCGGCCATAAGCTTTCAGGGCTTCCACCAGCTTGGGCAGAAGGGTTTTATGCCCGGCTGCGAGAGAACTCATCCCGACGATGTGAACATCGTTTTCCACCGCCTGTCGCGCCGTTTCCTCCGGGGTCTGGAAAAGGCTGCCGACATCGACATCGAATCCCAGGTCCGCAAAGGCGGTGGCGATAACCTTGGCGCCGCGGTCATGACCGTCCTGGCCCATTTTGGCCACCAGTATCCGGGGGCGACGCCCCTCCAATTCGGCAAAACGATCGGACATTTCTTTGACATTTTTCACGGGACCATCCTCTCCGAAAGCGCTGCTGTAAACCCCGGAGACAATCCGGGGAACCGCCTGGTGGCGACCAAACACCTTTTCCATTGCAGCGGAAATTTCGCCCAGGGAAGCGCGGGCGCGGGCCGCCTCCACCGAAAGCGCCAGCAGATTACCCTCGCCGTTTTCCGCGCATCGGGTCAGGGCGTTCAAGGCCGCAGAGACTTTTCCTTCATCCCGTCCGGCGCGCAGTTTTTTCAGCCGTTCGATCTGGGCCTGGCGCACCGCCTGGTTGTCCACTTCCAGAATATCGATAGGGCTTTCCTCTTTAAGGGGGTATTTATTGACCCCCACAATGGTCTCCTTGCCGGAGTCGATAAAGGCCTGGCGTCGGGCAGCAGCCTCTTCGATACGCATTTTGGGGAGGCCGGTATCAATCGCTTTGGCCATCCCGCCCAGGCCTTCAATTTCCCGGATATGGGCCCAACCCTTGTGCAGCAGCTGATCGGTCAGGCTTTCCAGGTAATAGGATCCCCCCCAGGGATCGATAACCCGGGTAATATCGGTTTCTTCCTGAAGATAAAGCTGGGTATTGCGGGCAATCCGCGCCGAAAAATCGGTGGGCAGGGCAATCGCCTCGTCCAGAGAATTGGTATGAAGAGATTGGGTATGTCCCATCGAAGCGGCCAGGGCTTCCACGCAGGTGCGCATCACGTTGTTGAAGGGATCCTGCTCGGTAAGGCTCCACCCGGAGGTCTGGGAGTGGGTGCGCAGGGCCATGGACTTGGGATTTTGGGGGTTGAATTGTTTGATCATCCGGGCCCAGATTATCCGGGCCGCCCGCATTTTGGCCACTTCCATAAAATAATTCATGCCCAATGCCCAGAAAAAGGAAAGGCGCGGGGCAAAAGCATCGATATCGATCCCTGCTTTGAGTCCGGCGCGCACATATTCCAGTCCGTCGGCCAGGGTATAGGCCATTTCCAGATCGGCGGTGGCCCCGGCTTCCTGCATGTGGTATCCGGAGATACTGATGCTGTTGAAGCGCGGCATGTTTTCCGAGGTAAAGCGAAAGATATCGGCGATGATGCGCATCGAGGGAGCCGGCGGATAAATGTAGGTATTGCGCACCATGTATTCTTTAAGAATATCGTTCTGGATGGTGCCGGCCAGCTTGCTCATCGGCACCCCCTGCTCCTCGGCGGTCACGATGTAAAAGGCCATCACCGGCAAAACCGCACCGTTCATGGTCATGGAAACCGAAATCTGGTCCAGGGGAATGTCCTTGAACAGGATTTCCATGTCGAGAATGGAATCGATGGCCACCCCGGCCATCCCCACATCCCCCACCACCCGCTCGTGGTCGGAATCGTAGCCGCGATGGGTTGCCAGGTCGAAAGCGACCGACAGTCCTTTTTGACCGGCGGCCAGGTTGCGGCGGTAAAAGGCGTTGCTTTCTTCGGCGGTGCTGAAGCCGGCGTATTGCCGCACCGTCCAGGGACGCATGGTGTACATGGTGGCGTAAGGTCCCCGGAGGAAAGGGGGAATCCCGGCGGTGTATGCGGTGTGGCTTAATCCGGCGATATCCGCGGGCAGGTATTCTTTCTTAACCGGAATTTTTTCATAGGTTTGCCATTCCCCATTGCCATCGGGGACATGGCCGTTCGCCGATGCCTTCCGGGAAGATTCGAAGGGTATTTTGGAAAAATCGGGAACCGAACTCATGTCCGAACCTCCAACTGTTTCAGCAGGGCTGTCAGGGTCTCGAGAATATTGGATTTGCGATGGACAAAAAAGCTCACCCCGGCTCGCCGATAGGACGTTTCCTGTTCCCCGGGGGCTCCGGCAACGACCAGGAAAGGTGGATGAGCTTCGCCCTTTAGGGCATCGCCCAAAAGGGGAATCCAGGCCGGATAGTGATCATCCTCGGCACAAAGCACCACCACCGCAGGGCGATGTTTGGCAACGGCATCCAAGGCTGCCTGGGGATCGGGAAAGGTTCCGGGGTCCAGAACATCAAAGCCCCCCACCTCACAAAATCCCCGTGCGAAATCCGCCCGGGGACGAATTTGGGCCGGTTGGCCAATCGGCAGCAGCAAAAAACCGGCCGCGGACGGCCTTTCTTTCCTCAAAACGGCCACCTTTTCTCTCAGCATCTCATAAGGCGCGGGGCCGCGGGTAAAATCCAGCGGAGCAACCGCCACCAAAGGACCGTTGTCTTCCCCCCGGGATTCCGTTCCGTCATACATCGGGGGCAGCGGCTGGAAATCCTCCGCGGGATTGGCATATACATTTACCCCGATGATCTTTTTCTTGCGACTGCCGAGGGCAGCCAGCTTGGCCCCGGCGATCCGGGAAACATCCTCGTAGATTTTTCCGGATTTAAGGGCGACGAGATAACCCCCTTCGCCTTCAATTTCCCGGAAGTAGGCCCAGGCTTTTTCCGCCAGGGCTTGGGTCAGCTTTTCGAGGTAATAACTGCCGCCGGCCGGGTCGGCGACTTTGGCGAGATGCGCCTCCTCGGCAAGAATCAGCTGGGTATTGCGCGCCAGGCGAACCGCCAGGGTGGCGCCGGATTGGCCTTCGCCCTCGAAAGGCAGAACATCGATGCTGTCCGCTCCCCCGACCACCGCGGCAAAGGCTTCGCAGGTTCCCCTGAGGAGATTGACGTGGCGGTCCAGGAAAGAGCGCTGCCAGGTTCCGGAAACCGCATCAATCTCCAAACAAACCGGATCGGAACCCGGGTGGAGCACTTCCTGAAAGCGGGTCCAGAGCAAACGGGCTGCCCGCAGTCCGGCAATCTCGCGAAACATATCCGGGCCGATGGCACTGCGCAGGCGAACTGCGGCGGTCCAACGCGGGTGTTCCACAGCGCCGTCCGAAAGGTTACGGGCGTATTCCGCGGCAATAGCCAGGAAAACCCCCAGTTCCTGCGTCACACTCCCTCCGGCATTGGTAATGTGCTGAGCATTGATGTCAATCCAGGACATCGCGGGGAAGTCACGAAGGGCTGCTTGCAGGCAAGCGCCGGTTCGGGTGGCAAAATCCTTGGGGAATCCTCCCCACTTCAGGGCATTGCCCAGAAAATCGAGGCCCAGACTCCCGGAAATCCGGGTGGAATCCAGTCCCGCTTCATCACAAAACGCCTTGAAATATCCAATGGTTTTGGGTCCGACCCCGCTCAGGAAAATCGGGACAAGGGTGAGGTCAACATTGTGAAGCGCTTTGCCAAAATCCGCTGCCCCTTCGATGCGCGGAAATCCGTTTTCCAGATCCAGCCGGACGGCGTTTTGGCCACCCTGAAGGGCCTGGTGAAGCGCCTCATTAAATTTCCCGGGCTCCCGTTCAAAGAGGGTTTGGGCCATTTGCCAGCCGGCCACTCCCCTGCCCCGGACAAACGGTGCAGTGCCGGGAGGGGCGTTGAGGAACGGGATTTCCTGAAGATCTTCCCGGGTGTAAATGGGCTCGAGGGTAATATCTTCCGGGGTGGAAGTGCGCAGAACTTTGTCGAAGGGGGCACCCTTCAGAAGGGCCGTGGCGGCCGCTTGCCAGGCTTCCCGGTCCGGGGCCGGGAATTCCGAGTTAAAATCCAGAGTCCCGGTTAACCTGTCGGTGGAATTTGCCATGAATCTCTCCCGCGGTGTTCGAACAGAGGCTTGAGTCCTGTAACTGGCTTTAAATAAACCTCCTTAAGGTATCGGGGAAGGACCCTAAATAGCAAACTTTTTATTCTCTTTGTGCCC
>JAGRBF010000126.1 GCA_020434205.1 Calditrichota bacterium
ACGTGGGAGGCCGCTGCAAACAGAACCACAAAGGGATCGTTTTCCAGACCGGCCAGGGAGTAATGGCCCAAGGGATCGGTAAAGGCGAAGGTGATGCGACCGGTGCGCATATTGGAGCCGACCACAAAGGCCTGGTTAATCGGCAGGTTATCCGTGTCGGTTACCGTACCGCTGATGCTGTTGGTGTTGTTACTGCCGTAGGGGCTGAGGGTAAAGTCGATTCCGGAAAATACAGTGTCCCCGCTAACGAACAATTCATCGGCCAGATCGATGCTGGGTTGCTCCTGCCAGAATTCGATATCATACCCCCGGCGTTCCGCGGATACAATCACCGAGCTGATGTGCACCCCGATAAAAGGCACCTGAAGGGTGTAATTCCCCAGGTTGTCGGTGTAAACCGGGAAAACCAGGGAATCGCCGATCGGATTGTTGCTGGCGGCGCGAACCAGAACCAGGGCAGCTTCCAGGGGATTGCCGGCATCGTCGCTGACGTTTCCGGTAACGGTAAACTGAAAGACCCCGCCGCCGTCCGGCACGCCGAAGTCAATACCGCTGGTAGTGCCGTTTTCCGATACCGATACAATGGTGGCATTGCGAATATCCTGCGCATCGTCGAAGTATTCAAAATAAGGGAAACCACCGGGATTGGCGACATCAAGGTAATGGACCGCAACCAGGTAGCTGCCGGCCGCCACGGTTACCCGGTAATTTCCGCCGGAATCCACCGGCGCCGAGTAGGTGCCTACGCCATTGGGAGACATGACCTCGATAAAGGCGCTGTTAAGAGCAACCGGATCCCCACTGCCGTCCAGGGTAACCCGGCCGGAAATGACCCCGAGAGCCGGCGGGTTGCTGAGCAACATTTCGACGATCAGTCGATTCGGTCCCTCTATCAGATTGGCCCGCAGGGTTTTGGTCTCGTAGCCCCGGGCGGAAACGCGGATCAAATAAAGTCCGGGGGTAACAGGGCCGGCGGTAAAGCCGCCATCCGGGCGGTTCTCAACGGTTAGCGAATCCCCGCCGGCGGGGTTGGCGGCAGACAGGGTAATGGTGGCCGGAAATACCGCCCGTCCGAACAGGGAGTCTACAATGACCCCGGAAACCACCGCCTGGTTGCTGCCGGAAGAGGAAATCAGGAATATCGGATAGGTGTTTTGTCCGGCCTGCAGGTTAATCCGGGTGTTGAAGGGCAGGTAAGCCCCCATTTCCGCGGAAAGTTGGTAAACCCCCGGGGGAATGGCTCCCATAAAATCATAAGTGCCATCCGGCATGGAGGGGGTTTGCAGAAATACGGGATCCCCGTTGGGGGCCTGGCCGTGCAGGGTCAGCAGAACACCTTCCACCGGCAGACCGGTGAGGCTGTCCTCGACAATCCCGTTCAGGAAGGCAAAATTGGTATTGTTGGCGCGATTGAGCACCAGGTTCAACTCCAGGGGACCGGAGAAGGCCTGAAAATCCCGGACCACCAGTTGAACAAATCCCTGGGCCCCGGCCAAAACGTCATAAACACCGGGGCGAACCGACAAGCGATAAGCGCCGGCCGGACTGCTGTTGGTGGTGAAGCGGACCGGATTGCCGAGGCTGTCCACCCCTTCAAAGATGATTATTGCAAAGCCGACCGGGTTGCCGAGGCTGTCGCTCACCGTTCCGAAAACTTCCACATCCGCACCGATATTGGGATCGGGGCTCAGGGGAACATCGACCTGAACGTTTTCGTTGCCCGGCTCGATCATAATCGGGGCATTGTTGATGTAGGGCAAATAGCCGGGGGCCTCGGCCATCAGGTTGTAAATGCCGTATTGCAGGGAATCCAGAGAATAGGCGCCGCTGGAATCGGAAAAGGTAATGACCTGATTGGCAGGTCCGCCTCCCGCGGAGACTCGTACTCCCGCAATCGGCAAACGGGTGGCCGTATCATAGACCGTCCCGCTGATACTTCCCTGCCCCAGCGGCGGTTGGTCCGGATTCATTGCAACGTTGATCCTCACCGCGTTGTAAACCTGAATAGGGCCGACCACTTCGGTCTGAAAATCGGTGGCGGAAATCTCCACCAGATAAATACCGGGATCGATGGGCACAAAGGCAAAAAAACCGCTGTTGTCGGTGGTTCCCCGATAAGTCGTGTTATTGCTGGAATCCGCCGGGGTTACCAGGACTTCGGCGCCGTCGATCGGAAAACCGGTGAAGGCATCGCTGACGATCCCCATCAGGCTGACCGTTCCCTGTGCCTGAAGAAAGAGCGGCAACAACAGGGTTGCCAGAATCAGGCAAAAACCGTTAACTCGCTTGCGCATATTTTTCTCCGTTTGTTAGATGGTGTGTTTGGGTCTGTGTGAGCAAGCCGGCTCCGGGATTTTCCCGGGAACGGCCCCTCTCCCCCCAAAGCCCTCTCTCAAGAATGATGCCAATCCGCGCAACGGCGGGACAAACGCTGTTTTTCCTGAGAAATGGACCCCAAACACCCCATTTTGTTTGCTTTTTAATTTCGGCATCACGCCCCCCCTCGATGCAACTACGAAAATTTTTCGCACCCGGCGCAGAATTTTCGGGGTAAAGGCAAGGATCAGGGTTTGGCGCCGTACCCCGCCGGAACCGCTTTCAGGGGAATGCGCACCGCCAGCCCCACTCCCGCAGATACCGGCAAAATCGCCAGGGTCGGTCGCGGCCGAAGCGGCGGGGCGCGAAAAATCAGATCCGCCTGGCTCAACAACCACACCCCCAGAGTGCCCAGCATCAGCAGATTGCGCTGCCGGTAGGCATCGTCATAACGCTGGTAAAGCCGGGCTATCTCACCCACCTCGGTGCCGTTCAGGTATTGGTTTTCCCGGTCCCGGGTATTGCCATAAGCCCAGATGCTGCTCCCGGCCAGCCCCGCGAAAACGCCACCGAACAGCAAAGCCCGGCCTTTCTGCCCTCGTCGCAGGTGCCCCCAGCCGGGGAGAATCAGGTTGAGGGCCACCTCGCGGCCCAGACGGCGAAAGCCGCTTTTTTCACCCGCCCACAACAGGGAATCGGCGGCCACGGGCGAAAACGCCGGACCGGGGATTTGTCCCGGCGGCGGGACCAGCCGTCCCCGGATATCTTCCACAAAACGAATGATTTTGGGAGAGGTGCGGGCGGGGTTCATCTGGTATTGCGGATCCAGGTTCAGCAGCAGAAAAGCACTGTTGAGCGCTCCCTGCATATCCCCCATGGAAAAAAAGGCCACCGTCTGCATCTCGACTATGGCCAGGCTATCGGCGTGCTCCAGGGTGGAATCGGCGCTGAGAATTTCGCTGGAGAGGCGGATCACTGTTTGGTAATCAAAGGCGCGAAAGGCGGCCTCCAGGTCCCCCCGCTGCGGAAGGGCCTTCTGGGCGTTTAGCGGCATCCCCGCCAGAATCAGAATCCAGAGGAAGCGCGCCATTACTGAACCAACATCATCTTTTTGACATCCTGGAAACCCGGGGCGCGAAGCCGGTAAAAGTACACCCCGCTGCCCACCGGCAAACCACGCTCGTCCCGGCCATCCCACGCAAATTCGTGGCTTCCCGCCGCCCGGAACCCATTCGCCAATTGCCGGACCTTCCGCCCGCTTACGTCAAAAATCGCCAGTTGCAAAGGGCCGGCGCGTTTCAGGCTCACCTCAATGCGGGTCTCGCCGTTAAAGGGATTGGGATAATTGGGATGCAGTGCGAAATCCGGGCTGAGGGGTTGCGGGTCTCCACCGGAAATGCCCGTGGCAAGGTCGAGAAATTCGATGTTGGCCTCGGTGAAGTTGAAGCTGTTAACCCCGCCGAAAAGGTAGATCCGCTGGCCGAAGCGAACCGCGGAAGCCTCCCGCCGCCCGACGTTGAGGGACATCTGCGGAAAAGGGGGCACCGGATCGGCGGTATTGTAGAGAATCACCGAATCCATGGCGGTATTGAATGGACTTTCGTTGTAGCCGCCGATCAGGAGAATTTCCCCGGGGGCTTTTTCCACCGATGCCCCGCCCGCCCGCTCACTGGACATGCTGACAATCTCTTGAAAATCATGGGTTTGCGTATTGAAGCGATAGACCCTTCTGGACACCCCGAATCGCGCCCCGCCGAAAATAAAGATATCCTCCCCCACCGCCATGGCAGACTGGTGATAGGGCATATCCTGCCCCTGAAAGAGGGAATCCTCCACAAAGGTGATAGCCGCTGTAACGAGGTCGTATTCAACAATATAGCTGAGGGTGAAGGTCGGGTCCACGATAGCCGGCTGCCCGCCGATCAGATAAAGGCGTCCGTTGAGCACCAGTCCGGTGGTGTTGATGCGGTTGAACTCCGGGTTGAAGTTGGTGAGCACCGGATCGTTGGGCCGCTCCCAGCGTTCGATGCCGAAATAGGCGAAGGGCGTCCCGTTGGCCACCATCACCCCGCCGGCAAAATGAAAGGCCCCTTCGAACCAGCCCCCGGCAAATCCGGCCCGGCCGGCATTCAGGGTCACCCTTTCCTGCCCCCAAAGGTTCTGCTGCGGATCGTAGGTCTGGATGATGTCCAGGGTGGATCCGGCGATATCCAGGGGATTGGTGTATCCCCCCAGCAGGTAAATTTGCTGGCTGTCGCTGAAAACCTGCGCTCCGGCGACCGGGACGGGCATGAGGCCGGCAATTTGCCAGCGTTCCTGCCCCGGGGCCGCGGTTATCAACAAGGCAACCATCACCAAATCGCGGAGCCGAAGCTTCGACCATTTTCCGAAAAATAACATTTCACCTCTCCGGTGCTGTTCACAAGATCCGTTCGACAGCGGAAAGCCTTACCGTTTTCCACTGCTTGAAATCCCGGTGCAAAATTCATACCGGCGGTTCAGGAGCCGCTCCTGTCCCGGGGTTTTTCCAGATGAATCCGCACCGTTTGGGTATCTCCCTTGCTGACGGTCAGCAGGGTGTCCATCGGCGAAAAGGCCGGATTGACAATCCGGGCCCGGTACTCTCCGGGGAAAAGCAGCAGGGGACCCGGAAAAGGGGTCTCCCCGATCAGGGAATCGTTGAGGGTAACCCTGCCCCACGGAAAAACCTGGAAGTGCACCAGTCCCGCCAGGGTATCCAGATTTACCGCCACCCGGGACCGGGAAGCGGGATCGATCCGGATAAATCGTTCCAGGGGAGGCCGTTGGGGATGGCGCAGGCTGAGATGGTATTGCCCCGGCGGCAACTCCAGCGGTCGCTCAAGGGGGGTGGTTTCCACCTTTTCGCCATTCAGCCACACGTCGGCCCACGGCTGCACCTGCAGTTCCAGAATCCCGGGGGCCCTGTTGTCCGGGTTTTCGGACTCCCGGGGGAGATTTTCCGGCGCAGCGATTTCCCCTGAGGAAGCTGCTCCCTCGGGGGTTTGAATTTTGGCAGCGATTGGCAGCGCCAGGGAATCCGCCACCCGATCCGGCGGGGGTTGGACAGTCACCGGCAGAGAATCCGCGATAACGCGCCCAGCTTCCGGCTGCCCAAAGTCTTGTTTCAGGCGGTCCGGTTTGCTCTCCACGCGGAAGGCGGGAAAAACTGCCAGGACAAAAGCGACAACCGCCACAACCAGGGCGGCGGAAATCATAAATCGCCGGCGACCTGCGAACCGGGATATTCCCTCCCCGACCTGCGGCCAGTTTTGATGCGTCAGAACCGCCCCGCCGTCCGAATATCTTTCCTGAGGACGTGGCGCCAGACAGCCCCGTAACAGCTCTCGCCGGGCTTCCGGGAAGGTTTCGCTGCGCGCCTCTAACTGCCTGCGATCGAAACGCAGAATGGCGTTAATGGTCTCCCCCACATCCCTGCCAAGAAAGGGATTCTCTCCCGTAAACAGTTCCCAGGCCACAATGCCCGCGGAAAAAATGTCGCTGGCAGTGGTAATTTTCTCGCCGCGGATTTGCTCCGGGGACATGTATCCGGGGGTGCCCACCACCCCGGACTTCAGGGTCAGTTTTTCATCATTGCTCATCCGGGCCAGCCCGAAATCGGCAATTTTGAGGCGTCCCTGCTCATCAACCAGAATATTTTCCGGTTTGATGTCCCGGTGCACAATACCTTTTTGGTGGGCATAGGCCAACCCGCTGAAAAGCTGGCGAACGATGCTCGCCTTGCCCTCCTCATTCAGCCGCCCATCGGCCAGGCAGCGGCGCAGGTTTTGCCCGGGAAAATAATCGAAAGCAATAAAATAGCCGTTTGGGTCCAGAGGACCGAAATCCCGCAGGCGAATGATGTTGGGGTGGGCCAGGTCCGCGAGAATCCGCGCCTCCCGCTGGAAGCGGCGCAGTTGGTTGGGGTCGGACACCGCCTGCAGGTCCAGGACCTTTACCACCACCCGTTTTCCACCCTCCTCGGCGAGGAATACGCTGCTGTGCTCATCTTTTTTAAGGCATTCCAGGATCTTGAAGCGGGGGCCCAGAACATCTGCCATCACGCGCCTTCGCCTTCCATCCCGCGCAGTTTCAACTGTACCCAACGCACCGAAACACCCAGGGATTCCGCGGTTTTGGTGCGATTACCGTCGAATTCGGCCAGGCGTTTTTTGAGCAGGGCCATTTCGAATTCGCGCAGGGTGCCGCCGTGGGCCAGGCCGTCTGCAGCGCCGCCCTCGTCAATGATGATATGCTCCGGCTGCAGTTGGTGGCCGTCGCACATAATCAGAGCCCGCTGGATGACGTTCTCCAACTGACGCACATTGCCCGGCCAGGGGAAGTCCGTGAGGGTTTTGAGAGCTTCCCGGGCAACGGTGATGGGACGGGTATCGTAGCGGCGGATGAAGTGGTTCAGTAAAAGGGGAATATCGCTGCGACGCTCCCGCAGGGGGGGCAGGGTGATGGGAAAAACGTTCAGGCGGTAAAAGAGGTCCTCGCGGAAGGTTTTGTCCTGCACCATCTGCTGCAGATTTTTATTGGTGGCCGCCAGAATCCGCACGTCGATGGTCCGGGTTTTGGTGTCCCCCAGGGGAATGATCTCCTTGTTCTGGATAACCCGCAGGAGCTTGGCCTGCAAGGCCAGGGAGACGTCGGCAATTTCATCGAGGAAGAAGGTGCCCCCGTCGCAAACTTCCAGCAAACCTTTTTTATCGGCAGTGGCGCCGGAGAAGGCTCCTTTTTTGAAACCGAACAGTTCGCTTTCCAGAAGGGTATCGGGAATGGAGCCGCAGAATTGGGCCAGATAGGGTTTCTGGCCGCGTTCGCTGAGGGTGTGGATAGCTCTGGCCACCAGATCCTTGCCGGTGCCGCTTTCCCCGAGGATCAGCACCGTGGCGTCGGTGCGGGCCACCCGGTGGAGCATCGCCGCCATCTGGCGCATCGGCTTGCTCTCGCCGATCATATCCGGCACCGCCTGGGTACCCTGGAGGCGGTTCTCCAGGATGCGGTTCTCCCGCTCCAGGGCTTCGAATCGGATGATCTTATCCAGCGCCAGCGAGACCAGGTTGGAAAAAAAATCCAGGAAGGTGAGGTTCTCTTCGGTGAATTCCCGGCGGTCCTCCCGGCTGTCGGCCAGGATCACGCCCCAGACTTCTCCCTGGTGAAAGATCGGCACCCCGATCACCGATTTGATCTGGTGAATCAGCACACTTTCAAACTGGGAAAGATTGGGATCGCTCTGCACGTCGTGATAGAGGCAGGGAGCCTTTTCTTCGATCACCCGCTGCAGAATGCCGGAGGAAAACGTCGAGAGGTCGGTCAGCCGCTCCCGGTTGACAT
>JAGRBF010000127.1 GCA_020434205.1 Calditrichota bacterium
TAGATGATTATCAACACGCCCTAAGGAGGCCATGTGAATTCCCCGGTAAGATTTGTTCTGATCGGCAGCGGCGCCATAGCCCGGGTTTATCTTTTTGCCCTCAAAAACCTGCCCGAAGCGCGGGCGGTGGGGGTGGTTTCCCGCAGCGCCAAAACCCCGGTCGGGTTTTCCGAATTACCCGCTTTCCGGTCCTTAAATGAAGTGGACATCCCCTTCGACGCGGTCCTGGTGTGTACCCCCAATGGCCTGCATCTCGATCCGGTTGTGGAAGCCGCGGGGCTGGGCAAACACGTGCTTTGCGAAAAGCCCATCGAGATCGAAATCGAGCGGATCGACCGTATGATCGCCGCCTGCCGGGCGGCCGGGGTCAAATTGGGGGTTACTTACCAGCGGCGCTTCAGCGCCCACAATCCCCTGGTGAAGCGCCTGATCGAGGCGGGAAAGCTGGGGCGAATCCTCTCGGTGGACCTGACGGTGCGCAATTACCGCGACGAGCGCTATTTTAACTCTGCCCCCTATCGCGGCACCCGGTCCATCGATGGGGGCGGCTGTTTCATGATGCAAGCCTCCCACTACATCGACCTTTACTGCTGGTTTTTCGGCCGTCCGGATCATCTGATCAGCAAGGTCAGCACCTTGCTTCACCCAATTGAGGTGGAGGACCACGGTGCGGTGATCTGTTTTCACGAGGCCGGCCCAATCGCAACCATCACCGCATCTACTGTCACCCGACCGGGCTTTCCGGCCAAAATGGAAATTTACACCGACCGCGGATTTCTGGTGATGGTTGATGACGTGATCACCGAGTGGGCTATCGAAGGCATGGCCAATCCGGCCGGGGAGGATGCGCCATTACCCCGCGGAGGAACCCCGCTGAAACCGGAGGAGGAAACCCTCAACCAGGAATTGGTGATTCGCGATTTTGTCCGGGCGATCCGCCAGGACCGGGAACCCCTGGTTAACGGGGAAGCGGCCCGGATTGCCACCGAGGTGATCCTGGAAATTTACAACCGCCAGTTTTGTTAAATTCGACGGTGTTCCCCAGCCCGACCTGAAGATGGCAGCGGAATGGCGGGAAATCTGCCATTACCCGTGGGCTATTTTAGGCGCGGTGGTTATCTTCTCTCCCATACATCTCGTTTAACCACGCAGCGGAGTATCCGGTATGAATTTTCGCATAGGGCTGGTGATGATCTCCCTTGTCCTGAGTTTGCTGATCGGACTGATGCTTTCCCGGCAGGGGAGTGGCGATAGCACTTCCGAAAAAGCGGCGCGCAAGCTGCTGATCGGGTTTTCCATGGATACCCAAAAAGAAGCGCGCTGGCAGCGGGACCGCGACAACTTTGTCCGGCGCGCCAATGCCCTGGGTGCGGAGGTGCTGGTGCAATCCGCTAACAGCGACGACACCCGCCAGATGCAGGACATTCAGTCCCTGATCAGCAATCATGTGGATGTTCTGGTGATTGTGCCCCACAACGGCCAGGCCATGACCAGCGCGGTTCGCCTGGCCCGGGAAAATGACATCCCGGTGATGGCCTACGACCGCATGATTCCCGATTGCGACCTGGACCTTTACATCTCCTTCGACAATGTGCGGATCGGGGAGCAGCAGGCGCGTTACCTGGTGGACAAACTGCCGCGCACCGGCTCGCTGCGGGTGGTGCGCATTTTCGGCGCCAATACGGACAACAATGCTCATCTCTACAAGGAAGGGCAGGACCGGGTGCTGCAGCCCTACATCGCCAGCGGGCGCGTCGAAATTGTGCACGAGGACTGGGCGGAAAACTGGAAACCCGAGATGGCCAAAAAAATCACCAATGCCGCCATTACCCGGCTGGGTCATCACTTTGACGCCATTCTGGCCTCCAACGACGGGACCGCCGGAGGCGCCATTCAGGCTTTAATCGAAGAAGGGTTGGCTGGTAAAATTCTGGTCACCGGGCAGGACGCCGATCTGGTGGCCTGCCAGCGGGTTGCCGCCGGAACCCAGTCCATGACCATTTACAAACCGCTGAGCCGGGTCGCTGAAACGGCTGCGGAGCTGGCCTATAAACTGGGTAGCGGAAAACCGATTGTGGTGCGGGACGGCATCAATAACGGAGCGGTGGAAGTGCCTTCAGTGCTGGTGGAAACCACCACGGTAACCCGGGAAAACCTGATGGAAACCGTGGTTGCCGATCGCTTCCACAGCTACGAGGATATTTATCGCAATGTGCCGGAAGCGGAACGACCGGGGAAATGAGGGTGGGAAATTACGAGGGTACGAAAATGCGAAACCCCGAAACGCGCCGGAGGCGCCATGGCGAAGCCGAATAACCATGTAACCATGTAACCATGCCCCAACTCAAGATCCAAAACCTCACCAAACGTTTTCCCGGGGTAGTTGCCCTCAATCAAATCGACTTTGAGCTGGAAGCCGGGGAAATCCACGCAATTTGCGGGGAAAACGGGGCGGGAAAATCCACCCTTATTAAAATTCTCTCCGGGATATACCCGGTGGGAAGTTATGAGGGAGATATTTTCCTGGACGGTCAGCCGGCCACTTTCCTCTCTCCCACCGATGCCGGGGCGGCAGGGATTTCCGTGATTTATCAGGAGCTGGCCCTGGTGGGGGAGATGACGGTGGCGGAGAATATCTTTTTGGGGCGGGAGCCCACCCGCCTGGGGCGAATCGATTGGAATGCCGTTTACGCCCGAACCCGGGAATTGCTGGATCGTTACCAGCTACCCCTGGATCCGGGAGCCCGGGTCGGGGAACTGGGCGTGGGGGAGCAGCAGCTGGTGGAGATTGTCAAGGCGTTGTCCCAGCAAACGCGCATTCTCCTGCTGGACGAACCCACCGCGGCCCTCACCGAAACCGAGGTGGGGATTCTCCTGAATATCGTTCGGGAGTTGAAATCCCGGGGGATTACCTGCGTTTACATTTCCCACAAGCTGGACGAGGTTTTTGCCATTGCCGACCGCATCACCGTGATCCGGGACGGTCGCAGCATCGCCACCCACCAAACCGCCCAAACCCGTCCCAATCAGGTGATCCGCGAAATGGTGGGGCGGGAAATTACCGAGCTGTTCCCCAGGCGACCCGGCAATCCCGGGGAGGTGCGCCTGGCGGTCAAAAACCTGACTGTGGCCGGGACCCATCGCCATCGCCCCATTCTGGAGGATATCAGTTTCGAATTGCATGCCGGCGAAGTATTGGGTTTGGGAGGGTTGATGGGGGCCGGCCGCACCGAGCTGCTGATGTTCCTTTTCGGGGTAACGGGGCGACGGGTGCAGGGGGAGGTATGGCTGAACGGCAAACCCTACCGCGGCACCTCTCCCCGGGATGCGATCCGGGGAGGCATGGTGATGATCAGCGAGGACCGCAAACGCTTCGGGCTGAATCTGGCCCAGAGCATTGGCTTCAACCTCTCCCTGGCCTCCCTGGCCCGCTTTACACCCGCTTTCCTGATAAATGCCAGCCTGGAAAACCGCTCCAATCAGGCCCTTTTTGAGGCCCTGGGCATCAAGGCGCCCGGACTGGAAACGGCGGTGGAAACCCTCTCGGGTGGCAATCAGCAGAAGGTGGTCCTGGGCAAAGGCATCATGACCGAACCCGCCGTCATTTTCCTGGACGAGCCCACCCGCGGCATCGACGTGGGTTCCAAGCAGGAGGTCTACGAGTTGATCAATCGCCTCACCGATCAGGGCAAAGCGGTTTTGCTGGTTTCCAGCGAAATGCCGGAATTGCTCGGGATGAGCGACCGCATCATCATCCTGAGCGAAGGGAAAATCGGCGGGGTATTTACGCGGGAGGAAGCGGATCAGGAAATCCTGCTGGCGGCGGCCATGCGCCATCATCATCAGAAAAACTAAAAGAGTCCGGATATGCACGACAACCTTTCCATCCGCAATTTTTCCCTGGTGATCGCCCTGATCCTGATCTGGATTTTTTTCGGGCTAATGTCCGATGCCTTCCTCGGGGCGCGCAACCTGTCCCAGCTGTCCATCGAGCTGGCGGTAACCGCCACCCTGGCCCTGGGCATGTTGATTGTGCTGTTGCCCGGACTGATTGACCTGTCGGTGGGCAGCGGGGTGGGTTTGATCGGGGGCATTGCCAGCGTGCTGGTATTTCAGCATCACTATCCGGCACCGGTGGCGATGGGGATTGCGGTATTGGTGGCGTTGCTGATCTGGCGTTTAATGGGGACTTTGATTGTCCGCCAGCACGTTCCGGCTTTTATCATTACCCTGGGGGGGTTGTTGATCTTCAAGGGGCTTTTCTGGTTGGTGATCCAAAACGCCACCATCCCGGTTAGCGCCGGCAATACCGGCAACATCTACGCTGCCTTAACCACATTTTACCTGCCCCCGATTTACGGCTATTTGCTGGGCGCGGGGATCTTTGCCGCCATTGTTTACGGTTCGCTGCGTGCCCGCTCTCAGCGTCTGGCCCATCGCTTTGCGGTGGAGGAGCGCGAAATCCTGATCCTGAAGCTGATTGTCATTTTCCAGGGGCTTTTGCTGTTCGTGCTGACCATGAACCGCTTCCGGGGAATTCCCCTTTCGGTGATTATCCTGGGCACGGTGGCTTTTGCAGTGCACACCATCACCCGGCACACCCCCTTCGGCCGGCACCTTTATGCGATTGGCGGCAACGAGGAAGCAGCGGTTCTTTCCGGCATCCCCATTCAGAAAACCATCGTTCTGGCCTTTACCCTGATGGGCGCTATCGTGGCCCTGACCGGCTTTATGCAGACCGCTTATGCCGGGGCCTCCACCACCACCGTGGGGGACCTGATGGAACTGGACGCCATCGCCGCCTGCGTTATCGGCGGCACCAGCCTGAAAGGCGGGCGCGGCAAGGTTCTGGGGGTTCTGTTCGGGGCCTTGATCATGGCCAGCCTGCTCAACGGGATGACCCTGCTGGCCATTTCGCCGGAGCTGAAATTTATTGCCCGGGGAACGGTTCTGGTGCTGGCGGTATGGATGGATGTGCGTTTATCCCGCAACACGCCCTGGCCTGCCTGAAGTCAACAAAACCCCTGATGCAAAAAAAAGAGCCCGGCCAATTGGCCCGGGCTCTTTGGAGATGAAAACGAAAGAAGAAAACAAAGCTTCTTACTTCAGGAGCAGCATCTTCTTGGTTTGGGAAAATTCACCGGCGGTGATGGTGTAGAAGTAGATACCGGAAGTCAGGCTGCTGGCGTCCAGGGTTACTTCGTAGTTGCCGATGGATTTGTTACCGTTAACCAGGGTAGCGACCTTCTGTCCCAGGGTGTTATACAGTTCGATGGTAACCAGTCCGGGCTTGCCAATGCTGTATTCGATGGTGGTGCTGGGGTTGAAGGGGTTGGGGTAGTTCTGGCTCATGCGGAACTCACCCGGAACCGCGGGCTGGTTGTCGTAGATGCCTACGCTCGGGGTAATCAAAGCGGACATGGTGTCGCCGGGGATGTAAAGGCTGGTGGCGTTAACCATGGAATCCCGCAATGCGGCGATGTAGGTCGCACGGTTGGCCATGTAGGTGGCTTTGGCGCTGGGGAACCAGTTCAGGTCGCCCAAAGGCAGGCCGTCGGTACCGGCGGTCAACAGGGCGGCGTTGGAATAGCTCAGATCCCATGCCGGGGGCCAGTTCAGGGTCGGTTGACCGGTACTGCTCCAGGTTACCGGCGGGGTTACGCGCCAGTCCGGGGTGTCGGTCGGCCGCAGATCGGGATTCCAGTTGGCGAATACCCAATCCATCATTGCCTGGGTGTTGCCGGGATGGGAGGTGAACCCGGGATCTACGTAGCCGTAGTTTTTACCGATGGTGAAGTTGTTATCGGCTTCGATGGTCGAATCGATTTCGGAGCTCCACAGGAAGCAGGGCATAACCGAATCTGCCAGGCTGTTGGTGAAGAAATCGGTAATGGTCGGTTCCAGATACATCAGGTTGCGACCGTGATACAGGGCGATCGAATCGAGTTTGAATTCCACATCCGCAAAGTAATCCCAGGGCGTGAAGTGTGCTTCGTAGCCGTTGGTGTCGTCTTTGCGTCCCCGGAAGCTCCAGTTGTAGAAAATATTGTTGGCCTGGATGCCTTCGAACCAATGGGTTTCGTGAGCATTTACCTGCTGGTTGAGGAAGGAGTTGTGGATTTCATGCTGAACGGAGGTAAAGAAGTTACCGCCGTTGCCATGCAAACGACCGGAGTTGACCACCGTGTTGTTTTCGAAGGTCAGGGCGGCGCAGGCTGCGTCCAGGCGATAAGGCATTCCACCAAAGGGGGAATAAGCCCGGCGGTCGGCATTGATGAACACACAGTTGGTAATGGTGATTTCATCCGTGGCCCCGGTGCTGCGGGTTACGTGGTCGCGGTGGTCGGTAAAGACACAGTTGTCGAAGACCATCTTGTAGCCGGCAAAGTTGCGAACAAAGGAAGAGATGTTCACATCATTGGGATGCAGACCGGTGAGCAGGATGTTCTTGAGGGTGGCGCTACCGCCCTGGTTCAGGTTGATCATATCCCGTGCGCTACCATCGCTGGCCGGGGTTTGGAAGAAGATCGGGGGGGTGGCGTCATTTAAGATCCAGCCGTTGTCCGGACCTTCGATAACCAGGTCAAAATCGACATCCAGGGCCCCGTCAAAGGCATAGTAGGTATTGCTGGCAACCAGATAGCGGGTGTGTGCCTGGGTACCGTTGGCCAGGGTGTCGGCGGTAATTTGGGCATTGACCGGCTGCAGGGGATCAAGCTGCAGATCCTGAGCGGAAACTGCCGAAACCAGCAATAAAGAAATGCCCAGAATTAGTAACACTAATTTACTCATTATAACCTCCTGAAAGTGTGGCAAATTGAGTTAGTTACAAATGGATTAAGTTGATTACGGGTAAAACTATTGTCGTTTGTCACCTCCTAAATGACCGGTTTTTGTGAAAAATCCCTTGTTAATAAGTATAACGGAATCCCAAAGCGGCGATGGCGCCGTAGTATTCTACGGCACTTAGTTTCTCAAGGACACTGGTAAACTGACGGTCCGGCCGGTTGGATATATTGTTCAGGTTCAGGAATATCTGAAGCCCCTCAACCCCGGGGAATCTTTGGAAAGCGGTAAAATCCCAGCGGTAGTAGGCATCGGTGTAGCCGTCCAGCTCATCATAAGTGGGATTGGCGCTCCGGAAAACGTTGTCCTGGAACAAAAAGGACAGGCGCGCTGAGAATCCCCCGACATCATACCCAAGGGTGGTATTGAGAATGTCATCCGGTTGGTCGATCAAACGACCACTGCGGATGGTATCCACGGTGGTGTAGGTATAGAACGGAAAGTTCCCGCTTCTTTTGGTGTAGTAATACGGGTAGCGCGTTTCCGACTTGATGTGGGTATAGTTGATGTTGAAAACAAACCCGCTCAGGAAAGAGGGCAGATACCAGAAGTGCGTTTGCCAATCCAGCTCGAAACCTTTTACCGTGGACTGTTCTTCCAGATTGGTCCAGGTGAAGATCCGGGTGGGATCCCCGGTTTGCAGGAGGGGAAAACGCTCGTTGATCTTGGTATTGTCCTTGGTGTAATATTCGATCGGGACAATCAGGTTGTCGATTTCCTTATAGAAGAACCCCGCGGTAAACAACCCGACCTTGTTGGCGTAAACCGAGCCGTAGGCATCGAAATTCTGGGTGAGGGCCGGTTTGAGGTAGGGATTGCCCAGACGCATAACCGGCGCAGCGTAGGCATCGACAAACAGATAGGGGGAAACCGCCCGGTAATCGGGATAAATGATGCTTCTGGTGCTGGCAAGGCGGAGGTCCAAAAAGTCCAACGGCTTAATCCGCAGGTGAATTTGGGGAAACCAGTTGTTGTCCTTGGTGACGTCCCAGTTAATGGTCTTGTTGTCGAAATAATCCTCGCCCGGGGTGGTCAGCCGGCCGAACACATAGGTCGAATCGGCGGTGTAGTCGTAGCTGAAACTTTCGTAGCGAAATCCCGGGATAAAGGTGACGTATTTGCCCAGGTTAAATTCCGGCATGAAATAAAAGGAGGAAAAATCCCGGGTATAATTATAGTCGTACTGGGAGGATTCCAGGGGAGCGGGCAGGTAATATCCGGACTCTTTGGCCAGCTTTTCCATGTGGCGCATTTTATCGATGGAAACCTTGTTAAAGAAAAGACTGCCATTGACGTTTTCCTTGCCGGAGAGGAAATCGCCGACATCGTATCCCGGATCTTCAAACAATCCGGCCAGCAGTCCGTTATCCTGAGTGGAAATCCCCAGATCGGTCCACAGAGAATCTCTCAGCAGCGCGTTAAAATCGCCGGCCAGACCCCCGCGGTCGGTGTCGATTACCCACATGGTCTCATCGTTTTCCCGTTTGTTGCGCTCAAACTTACCACCCATTTTAAAGCTACCGGCCAGGAAGTTGGTCAGGGTGAAGGGCAGTTTAAAGTTTAGAACCGCCGAACGGGAGGTTTCGTCTACTTGCCGTTCCAGGGTTGAGGTGCCGGTAGAAATTTTGCCTTCCCGCAGCACGGTTACCGAATTCAGGAAACGGGTCGGGGATTTGGTAATCAGATCGGTCTCGGTACTGGTTAACCCCTGGGTACCGCCGGAACGGGTCCGGATATCCATGCGCAGATCGCCGGGATTGCGCTGCTTGGAAACGGAGTTGGACAGCGAAAAATCCATTCCCAGCCTGTTGAAGAATTCGAATTCACCCTGCAGGGCGTTGCTGAGCACGGTGTTGTCGGATTCCCGGTCGGCCGCGAAACCGCGCCAGTCGTAGGCGGTGGTAAAATAGTTCTGCTGTTCGATCTGTTCCTGATGCAGGGTGCTCAGGAAGTTGTTCATGATCAGCGAGCCATTGGAAAATTTGTAATCCAGGACCAGGCCCCCGCCGACGCGGCGACGGTCGGTTACCTTGTCGCTGATGGTTACGTTGGAGAGATAAATCGGGATAAGCCCGTCTTCGGTGATCTCTTCTTCATCTGTATAATAGGCGGAGGTCAGGACGTCGGAGCTACGGTCGTATTTATCGAAAAAGCCGGACAACTGAACCCCGAACTTGTCCTCCATATAACGATTGCTCAGGAACCCGGAAGCTTTGAAGTTGCCGTAGGTGTTTTCCAGGGACCCGTAGCCGCCTTCCACGGAAAAATTCCGGTAGAAGCCTTTTCTGGCCTTTCCGATCAGCAGGTTAACCGTTCCCCCCACCGCATCGGCGTCCATATCGGCGGTCAGCGCCTTGGTAACCTCGATACCGGAGAGGACGTTGGGCGCGATCATGTTCAGGTCCACGCTGCGGTCATTCCGGTCGTTGGACTGCATGCGCACCCCGTTAACCATCATCACGTTGTATTTCGGGGACAGCCCGCGAATGGTGACCTTCTGACCCTCACCGCCGCTGCGAACCACCGAAATCCCGGGCAGACGTCCCACCGATTCGGCGGCATTGGCGTCCGGAACTTCCTGAATACGGTCCGAGGAAACCACGTTCTTGATGGTATTGGAAGATAACTGCCGGTTGATGGCTTCGATCTGCCCCTGGGCCTGGGCGGTAACTTCTACCACTTCACCTTCCACGGCGGCATAGTCCAGAGAAAAATTCTGAACGTTGCGTTTGCCGGCAACCACTTCGAGGGGAGCCTTGATTTCTTTATACCCGATGTATTTTACCACAATGATATAAGATCCCGCGGGTACTCCGGGGATATAATAAGCGCCGTCTACATCGGTTGCGGCACCCAAACTGGTTCCTTCGATATAAACATTTGCCGCAATCAAGGGACTTTGATCGGCGTTATCGCTAATGATACCGGTAACGATACCGGTTCCCTGACCGAAAACCTGCAGGGCGGGTAGCATGAGTAACAGGGCCAAAAGCAGGAATTTAATGCGATGCATTGTTGCAGCCTCCTGAGCTAAAAGTAGTGTTAACGTTAACACCCAACTTAACAAAACCACGGTCATGACGCGATGAAGCCGGTGAAGCTCCATCCGGTCCTGACCCTTACGGGAAAAACAGGACAATGGGAATTTATTTAACCCGATTTGGGTTGTTGAACCAGACCTGAAAAACAACGGTGTATGTTCAGGTTTTCAAACTGGGATCCGATCGGAAATGCCCGGGATACCTCGGCAAAGAGGGCCCAATTTTTCTCCGGTTTTCCGCTGGACCCCGACTGCGATCTTAAATCTGCTGACGGTCAGGCTCAACCTCACGTGAAGAACAGAGCAATTCTATTGGCTTAACCCCTGAGCTTTAATTACGGATCACGATTTTACGACTTGCAGACCTGAACAATGGGCAGTTTTAGGGAGGAGGAAAAAACGCGTCTGAGGCATTGAAACCCTGTTTCGTGGCTTCCTGCCAACCTCAAAGAACGGGATTTTCCGCCTCAATTATTGCAACAATTGATTCATTTGTCGCGAATGCCCATCTCTTGTTACACTTTGTTACAATGAAAAAAATATATCCACCGGACACCATATTGTCAAATGATTCCGAATTCAGAAGCAAAAAAAACTAACAACCGAAGTGGCACTGAAACGACGGCCAAGGGAGGGTCGTTGCCGAACCCCCCGATGTTCCCTGATTCATCGTATTCTCAGAGAATGGGTAAAGGGAACCAGTCCCGTGATATACAGGTGATTACCCTCGCCTTGCAAGGTGCCAAAATGGGTGGAATAAATCTCGCCGTCAATACCCTGAACATGGGTATGGGCCATCGCGCCCGGTCCGATTTCAATGGTGTCGCGCCCAACGGTATAAGTTGCCATGCCGCCCTTTAGAAAATAGTGATCTTCCTCCCATCCCCGGTTAATATCTTTAAAAATTCCCCCCTTCCGGAAACATAAAACCAGGGTTACCTCGACGTTCGCCGGTCCCTGAACATCCACATCCAGAACAAAACCCCCGCTATCCTCGCTAATTTTGATGGCGGTTTCCAGGTGCAGATCGGTGGTTGGCCGGGAAGGGAAATCCATCTTGCTCCAGAAACGCCCGTCCGTGGATTCCGTCAGGCGGTAATCTCCCTGCGGGTTGCGCTGCTCCGCCGGAAGAGGATGGTAATAACTGGCCACCCGGCTTTCCCGCAGGAGGTAGCTGTTGCCCTCCCGGTTCAGGCCTTCGCTGCGGAAATAACCGGTGTTGAAGAAGGAGGTGGATAGCCGGGCATATTCGAGAATGGCTTCTCCCTTGCGAAAGGTGAAGAAGGTCGGGTTGGTGGAGCGACCGGAAGCGACGATCAACGGCCTGTCCGTACCCCCGAAAATGGTGGCGGTTATGTTCCCGCGTCGAATGCGGGCCAGTTGGGAAGCCGAAAAAAGGTGGGTGTAGCGCTCGGGCAGGGGGGAATCCCCCGGCATATTTTGGCTCAGCACCGCATTGTCCATAAAGTGAATAAGGCTGCCGGCCAGAACCGATTCCCGGAAACGCGGCAGATGTTCAATCCGGCGGGCAATTGCCGCGAAAAAGCCGTCCTGGCGGCGATTGGCCATATAACGGTAAAGCCGGTAGTAGCCGTAAATGGAAATGGCGCGATATTGATCCTGGCGGCGGGAGTCCAGACAGACCAAATCCCCATTTGGCTCCAGGTAGTAAAAGTTGGCGGTCAGGTTTTGGGCGACATAATCCAGATAAGCCGGGCGCTCCAGGATTTCCGCCAGGTGGATAAAGGCCTGATCTTCCACCGCCGCATAGTTGCGGCTCCTTTCCGGAAAATTGCCGTCCTCATCAATATAAATCCCCTCGGCCAGCCATTGTTCTGCCCGGTCGAGATAACGCTGCTCCCCAAACAGCACGAACAGGCGGGCCAGGGCTGCGGAAACCACCCAGCGGTGATTTACGGTATGCAGACCGCCGGTGCAAAGCGCCTCACCCACATTGCGAAGAAATTTTTCGAGATCCCCAACGATATGCGCCGGAACCGCATCCCCGGCCTTGCCCAGCAATCCGGCGGCCGGGCAAAGGGTCTCCAGCAAAAAGGCGGTGTCGGGCGGGGAAAAGCGGTTGCCCTCCGCATCCAGGGTGCCGTTGGGATACTGCAGGTCCAGCAGCAGCCCGAGAATCCTGCCCATCGCTTCCGTTAAGGCGCCGGCGCGGTGGTAAGCAGAGGCCGGATGGCAGTATCCCGCCGCCAGGACGGCAAAGTCCCCGCTCAATCCCCGGTAATACTGAACGACCGGTTTGGCGGCGCCCCGGGATAAAATGCCTTCGATTGCCAGGTCGTTGGCCGCCACCAGCTTTGCCATCAGGAACGGGTCGGCCGAGGCTTCTCCCCAGGGCTTCCCGCCCGCAAGGGACGGGGCGACGAATCCCGAAACCAAAGCCAGGGTTCCGGTTCTGATAAAGGTTCTGCGATCCATGGTCTTCCGAATTGGGGTTGGGCTCCGCTTAGTCTTCCCGGAAACCGGTGACGTTTTCGTTCTGATGGGCCTGCTCGAGGACCCGGTCGGCGGTAACATGCTTCATGTGAACAGCGGCAACCGGCAGTTCCGCCTGCCCGGCGATTTTGGAAACAAAACGCACCTCACCAGCCCGGATATCGCTCAGATAGATGTCCGAAATAGCGGTCAGCCTTTTTTCCAGGGTGGGGACCAGATGGCGCCACTGGTAAAGGATGTCGGTGGCGATGCCCAGGATGCCCCGTTCGATGTTACCGGCGCGGACATTGTTGATGTGGATATTGCGCACATAGCCGCCGCGGCGCTCATTGGTTTTGATGTTGAGCAGGTGGTATAGTTTGGCGCCCTCCAGCACCTGGCAATTGTCGATAAAAACATTTTCGATCCCCCCGGAAAGTTCGCTGCCGATCGCCACCAACTGGTGCCCGTTGACGATGGTGCAATTGCGCAGAACGATGTTTTTTGAGGGGGTATTGAGTCGCCAGGCCTCCTGGTTACGTCCGGATTTGATGGCAATGGCATCGTCGCCCTGGTCGAAAACGCAGTCTTCGATGAGCAGATTCCGGCACATATCGGGATCCACCCCGTCGTTGTTGTGGCCGTGGGCAAACACCCGGATTTTGCGGATAACCACCTCTTCGCAAAGATAGGGGTGCAGAGTCCAGAAGGGGCTGTTGACGATGGAGATGCCCTCCACCAAAATATGACGGCAGCGGTTGAACTGGATAAAATGGGGACGCAGATTAGCCTTGCCGTCCACCATTTGCCGCTCGTCCAGCGGGGATCCCTCCGCCGCGAGATACCACAGCCTTTTGAGGCTCTGCAAATGCTCTTCCGGGCGATCGAACCAGGTTTCCCAAACGTCCATAACCGCCTTTAGGGTACCCTCGCCACTAATGGCGATGTTCTCACACTGGTAGGCGTAAATCAACGGGGAGTAGTTGTAGCATTCCAGGCCTTCCCAACTGGTGGGGACCGGCGGGAGATAGTCCTGCGGGTCTCCAGAAAACAGCAGGACGGCATCCTTTTCCAAATGCAGGTTGACGTTGCTTTGCAGGTGGATCTTGCCGGTTCGCCACTCCCCGGGGGGAATCAAAACCCGGCCGCCTCTGCGGGCGCTGGCTTGCCCGATAGCCTCTTCTATCGCCCGGGTGGTTCGCAACTGATCCCCGGGCACGGCGCCGAAATCGGCTATGGAAAAATCCGGGCCATTGCGGAAATCCGGCACCCGAATTGCCGGCATCCCGAAGGGGGTCTCAACCTGAATGATCTGGTGTGTTGCCATCGGTATTTTTGCCTAAACTTATGACCCTATTTCAACAACGTCATTTTTTTCATCAGGGTGTGGTAACCGGAAATTCCGGCGACCGTCAACCGGTAAAAATACACCCCGGATGCCACCGGTTTGCCGGCTTCGTCCCGGCCGTTCCAGGTCGCTGAAAACTCACCGGGGGTCCGGTAGCCGTTGTCCAGGATGCTCACCTTCTGCCCCAGAGAATTATACACGATGAGGGTAACCGTGCCGGATTCGGCGAGGCTGTAGCGAATTTCCGTTCCCGGATTGAAGGGGTTGGGGTAGTTCTGAAACAGGTTGATGCCTTCCGGGACCGTTCCATCTCCCGGGAGGATCCCGGCCGGGTAATCCGTTTCCCAGGCGCCCAGATCCGGGGCATTCCCCACAAAGGGAAAGCCGATATCCACCCCGGCATCGATAACTCCGCTGCCTTCCGCGGGAAAGAGGAAGGTAATGTCCGGAAGGCTGCCGTCCGCATTGCGCGGAGCGGTGAGCAGGCTTTCTTCCACGCTCACAAAATCGCTGGCGGAAAGGTTGATGGGCAGGTTGAAGGAATTGTTGGTCTGGTCGCTCAGGGCGGTATCGATCCACGAAATGTGGAGGTTGCGGGGGTTATAGCTCAGGTTGTTGGTGAGAACGTGATCGTAGCCGGGAAACCAGATGTTGTCGATCTCGGGGCTTTCCCGGTTAACCATGTTGAAATTGTCGATGTTCTGGTAGGCGGAATTGTTGAACCAGTCGTTGCCGGCCAGGTGGTGGTTGGCGTAGAAGCCGTTGGCTTTGTTGCGCACCGCGATACAGAATTGGATGGTATTGCGCGGAACCGGGTTGGGAATCTGATCCGCCGGGTCGTGCGCGTAACCCCCGGCTTTGAAGCCGTTGCCGTCTCCCAATTCGTCAAAGTTGGGAGAGTAGCCGTTGTAAAAAGCCCAGCAGTTTTCGAAGACGGTCGGCTCGTCGGCGCGGATAATGTCGAATCCGTCGTCGCTGTTAAACCAGGCCCGGCACCCGCGGAAAATATTGGGGGCCACCCCGGGGTTGGAATGGCTGCCGAAGCCGTCCGTATTGCTGCCCAGACCGTTTTCGGAAACATCGTCGTGGTTGCGGTAGGCATCGCAATTCAGGAACAGATTGCCGCCGCCCCGGTAGTTGCGCAGACCGGTGCCCTTGTTGTCGTGCATGCTGATGTTTTCGTAGATGTTGTTGCTGCCGCGGCTGTAAATGCAATAGGATTCGGTATGGGTGGTGATGGTGACCTGCACCCCGGTCATCTCCAGGCCCTTGATGTGCAGATACTGACCGGCCACCCATATGCCCACCACCCGCATGTTGGCCGGGGCCAGATCGGTAAAATCGAATACCGGCTGTTCGCCGGGATAGGCCCAGAATTTGATGGTTTGGCCGGGCATGCCGCTTTTGTTGAAGTAGGACACGCAGGCGAACAGATTCTGCTCCACCCGGGCAATCTGGTTGGCGCCGATGCGGTAATTACCTCCGCGAATGTAAACGGTATCGCCGGGAGCGGCCAGCTCGTGCCCCTGCTGCATGGTGGCCAGGGGGAGGGCCATGGTACCGGGATTGGCATCATCCCCGTCGGTGGCCACGTAGTAGGTTGCCGGCAAAAGACCGGTGCTCAGCAGGGCCAGCACCGCTAAAATCGAAAAAACTGTTTTCATGTCATCTCCTTATTGATAGCATTTGGGTGCAGCGAGGAACGGAGGACTGATGGACCGAAGGACTAATGGACCGAAGGACTTCAGATCCTAAGACGTTAAGAAGATCCTAAGACCTAATATTCTAAGGATCATAGGATCTTCTTCTGGTCCATCAGTCCTCTGGTCCATCAGTCCTCTGGTCCATCAGTCCTCTGGTCCATCAGTCATACTTCCGCGCCAGCCAGTCTTCGGGAACCGGGATCACGCAGATGTCCAGGGAGCGGTTGTCCGGGGCCAGCATGGCGGACTGGATTTCGATTCGGGTACCATCCGGGCTGAAGGTGGGATGGGGATGGTCGGCCGCGGTGTCCTTGTGTCCCGCGGAAAGAAGGATCATCTCCCGGGTGTGCCGGTCGATCAGGTAAATGTTGCGGGCAAAATCGTCGCCCACCGCAAAGCGCCCGTCCGGGGTTCCGTTAACATGCCAAAGGCCGCTGCCGGAGGGGGTCTGCCCGATAATGGTCATTTCCCGGGTGTTGATGTTGACGATGCCCAGGCCGGTGGGTTTTTCCCGGGTCCCGCAATTGCCCCAGCCGGCTTCCTGACCCGGATTGGCCCCGTAAACGCCGGTGGCTTCGGGGCGGTTAGGGTCTACCACCCCGGGAATGGGACGGTGACCCATCAGCGCAAAAGCTACTTCGGTGGGGGTGATAACCACTTCGTGGGTCACCCATTCGTGATCGGCTTCGGGATAGAGGGGGCGCAGGCCGCTGCCGTCGGAATTGACGATCCAGGTGCGCTGCGGGGCTTTGCCGCCGGTTTCCCAGCAAAAAACGATCTGCCCGGATACCCAGGGATTGGATTGAATATGGCCCATCTGGAAGGGGGTAGACACCACGTATTTGATTTCTCCGGTAGCGAGATTCATCCCGGCGATCCCCCCCGGTCCCGCTCCCATACTGCGCGGGCCGAAATCGTCCTCCAGTTTGGTGCCTTCCGGCAAATGGCGTCCCGCTTCTTCGCGGCCGACCCGGAACCAGGCCCATTCTTCATCCGCATCCAGAACCATATCGCCGTCGCCGCGCATCTCCGCGGGAATCACCCCGCACACGGTTTGGTAGGCGTCCGCGCCTTTCAATTTGCCCTTTTCGCTGTCGGCAAAAAGTTTGCCCAGATCCACCCGGACAATCTCCATGGTGGCGTCGCCTTCCTGCTTTCCGGCCCAGCGCATCAGGTACAGATTCATGGATTTGCGGGCGACGTTGAGCATCCCGCGATAGCCGCCTTCGGTAATCTGGACAATGTCCCCGTTTTTCTCGTGGACGGCCATTGCTTCGCCCTTAACGCGGTTGGAGCGGAAAACCAGCCATTGGCTGTCCGCAGTCCACTGGTTATGGGTCTGGTAAATTTTGGAATCCCCGGCCTCGCCGGTGGTGAGGAAAACCAGTTCGACGCCGGTAACCGGATCGGTGACCACTTTTCGTTCGGAGGGAAAACGTTTGCCGATTTGCGCCGCGGCAGGCAGGCTGATGGCGGCACTCAGGATTAAAACGGCCAGAAAAGCGGTTAATGCATTTTTCATTGATGTATCCCACGTTAATGATCAAGGTTGTGAAAATTGGACCTCTACATTTTGAAGAACTTTTTTGATAAACCAAAGGGTTTTTGCCATATTCGTCTTAATGCATTAAACTTAACGCCATAGAGGGGGCGGGGAAGGGGGTCGTTTTTTGCTCCCAACCTGATGATTGCGTTAAGGTTAACGCAGGTAAAGCCACGGAAGTTCTCATCCCAAATTTTTAGAGGTAATCGCCGGTGTTCGGTTTAACCATTCTGGATATTGTCGTTATTTTGGTGTATTTCCTGGTCACCATCGGGATCGGGGTCTGGTCCATGCGTCGCATTCAAAGCAAGGAAGACTACCTCCTGGGGGGCCGCCGTTTCGGGAAGCTCATTCAAACCTTCGCCAGCTTTGGTCAGGCGACTTCCACCACCGAGCCGGTGGGCGTGGTGACCACCACCTTCAAAAACGGCGCAGCGGGGATCTGGAGTTCTTTGCTGATGCTGTTTTCCACACCGATCTACTGGATTACCTCGCCCTGGCAGCGCCGCCTGCGCGTGCTGACCATGGCCGATTTTTACGAGGAACGTTTCGGCTCGCGAACCATGGCATCCGTATATGCGCTGGTGGGCACGGTGGGCATGATGGCGGTCCTGTCGGTGGGCTTCAGCGCCATGACCAAAACCATCGTCGCCATGACCCCCAAGGTGGTGGAAGATTTCACCCCTCAGGAAATGGCCGAATACGAGCTTGCCAACGAACTGAGCGCCCTGGAAGGTCGCGATTTCGCCCTGCTGAGTGAGTCGGAAAAGGGGCGCCTGGCCGAACTGCGCCAGATGCGTCCGCGGGCTCTGTTTTCCTACATCAACGAAAATATGCTGATCTGGATGGTCTGTTTTATCGTGTTGATCTACGCCATCGCCGGGGGATTGGAGGCGGCTTTCTACACCGACATGCTCCAGGGGAACTTCATTATCATCCTCTCGGTGCTGGTGCTGCCTTTTGCCTGGATCAAAATCGCCGCGGAATACGGCGGGGACGGCATGTTCAGCGCCTTTTCCATTCTGCACGAACGATTGCCCCAGGCCTTTTTCGAGGTCTTCGGTTCCCCAACCCTGATCGATTTTACCTGGTATTACATCCTGGCCATTTCCGCGGTAGCGGGGATTACCGTGGTTACCCAGCCCAATCAGTTGGTGACCAACGGAGCGGCCAAGGACGAGTATTCGGCCCGTTTCGGTTTCGTTACCGGCACCTTTACCAAACGCGTCCTGACCCTGCTGTGGGGGATGCTGGGCCTGGCTTCCATCCTGCTCTACGGCTCCACCATCCAGAACTCCGATCTGGTGTGGGGGCACGCCACCCGCGATCTGCTGGGCGAATTGAACATGGGGCTGGTAGGTCTGATTATCGCCTGTATGATGGCCGCTCTGATGTCCACTGCGGATTGCCTGATGCTGACCTGCTCCGGTCTGCTGATGAACAACTTTTACCGTCCTTTCGTCCCGGATAAAAGTGAAAATCACTACGTCAATGCCGGGCGGGTGTCCGGGGCTATTTTCCTGATCGGGGCGGTGATCATCACCACCCAGTTCGATGATATTCTGCAGATCCTCAAGCTGATCTGGGAATTTTTTGTGATCTTCGCGGCCGCCTTCTGGCTGGGGCTGAAGTGGCGCCGGGCTAACCGGGTCGGGGCCTGGGCTTCCATCCTGTCCACCCTGGCTATCTTTTACCTGCTCCCGCTGGTTCTGCCGGTTATTTTCTCCGGCCTCTACAGCGCCCCCTCCCTGCTCAAAGAAACCGAGCCGGCTCCCCTGGTGCGGGAATACGTCGCGCATGAAATGGACGTCCGGGCCCGGGACGAGGAAATCGCCCGCTGGGACAAGATGGCGGAAAGCGGGGCCAACGTTACACCCCGCCCCGAAGCGTTGGCGGTGGGTGCTACCTTCGAAAAAACCTTCGTCCTGCCGTCCAAATCCATCTTCTGGTCTAAAGGTGTTAAAAAGGAAAACGACCAGGTGGTGGGCAGCGGCTACCTTTATCTGGAAATGATTCTGCTGGACAAACTCGGCATGAATCTGGCCCAAAATCCTTACGCCCTCAACGAAACCATCCGCATTCTGATCCGCCTGATTTTCCCCTTCCTGGTGTTGATCTTTGTTTCCCTGCTTACCCGTCCCGACGAAATTGAGGGCCTGGAGCGTTTCTGGGTGAAAATGAGAACCCGCACCCTGGGAGATCGCGAAGCCGATGACGCGCAGTTGGAAAAGGCCTACGCCAATCCCGAAAGCACCCGGGAGATGCTTCTTTTCCCCGATTCCAATCTGGAGATCTACCGATGGAACAAGGTGGATTTTTACGGCTTTGCCCTTTCGGTGGGGGTGATGCTGGTTATTCTGGGAATGTTCTTCGGAATCGTCAAACTGGGCGGATAAACCTTGCCCGTTAAAAGCGCGGCGCCTCAGCGAAAAATTCAGGAGAAATGGCATGATCGGCACCCGAGGACATGATATCGGTTTGAAAAGCGCTGCAGCCCTGGCCCAGGACATGCAGGACGCCGGATTTCAGGCCGTGCAGATGGTCGCTTACAAGTGTATTGAAGGGGTCAGCGACAAAGCCGGGCACATGACCCCCGGCCTGGCCAACAGCATCGGTCGGGAGTTCGATAAAAGGGGGATTCACATTGCCCTGCTGGGCAGCTATTTCAATATGCTGGAACAGGATCCCGTCCAGCTGAAAGAAAGCATGGACCGCTTCAGGGAATACCTGCGTTTCGCGCGGGATTTCCGCTGCCCGATGGTGGGAACGGAAACCGGCTCCTACAATGCGGACATGTCTTATCATCCCGATAATCACGGTGAAAAAGCCCTGCAGACCGTTATCGGCCTGTTTAAGGAGCTGGTTCGGGAGGCCGAGCAGCACGGCTCCTTGGTTGGGGTAGAGGGACTGTACAATTATGCCATTTCCACCCCGCAACGTATGATGACCCTCCTGGAAGCGATCGGCTCCAGCAACCTGCAGGTGATTCTCGATCCGGTCAACCTGTTGCACATGGGCAATTACCAGAAGTCCAGGGAGATCATCGAAGAGTCCTTTGCCCTGTATGGAGAACGCATTCTGCTCCTCCATGCCAAGGATTTCGTGATCGAAGAGGGCCGGATCAAAACCGTTCCCCTGGGGCGCGGCATGTTGGATTACGAACACTTCTTGAGCACCGCCTACCGGCATAAGCCTTCAATTGAGATCATTATTGAGGATATTACCGGACCGGAGTTGACGGAAAGCCACCGTTTCCTGCAGGACGTCCTGAAAAAAATCGGCTTCTGAGCCCGCCAGGACGACGGCAGATCGGGAGGGCAACCCACACAAAAAGGACCGGCATTGACCACCTGGCATACTACAAAGCGCTTGGCCCTCTTGCTGCTGTTAACGCTGGCAATCGGGTGTTCGGAAAATCCCCGCGGGGAAGTGACGCGCCGGCCGAATATCATCTACATTATGGCGGATGATCTGGGATACGGCGATCTGGGATGTTACGGACAGCAGGTTATCCAAACCCCCGCTATCGACGAGCTGGCGGCGCAAGGCATGCGCTTTACCGACCACTATTCGGGGCATACGGTGTGCCGCTGCTCGCGCCTCTCCCTGTGGACCGGGTATCATACCGGGCACTTGCCCATTCACGGCAACGCCCACCACGAACTGGGTCCCCGGGAAATTACCGTGGCCAAACTGCTGCAGTCGGCCGGGTATCACACCGGTGGCATTGGCAAATGGTCCCTGGGAGATACCAGCACCACCGGGAACCCCAACCGGCAGGGGTTTGATTTCTGGATGGGTTATCTGGACCAGAGCCAGGCCCACAATTATTATCCCACCCATCTGTGGCGCAACGGAGAAACCCTCAATCTTCCCGGAAACGTTCTCAGCGAGGACCCTGCCCTCAAGGGCCGCTTTTCGGTGAAAAAAACCACCTGGTCGCACGACCTTTTGGCCGATGAGGCCCTGGCCTTTATTCGTCGCAACGCGGAGAAACCCTTCCTGCTTCATCTGCACTTTACCCTGCCGCATGCCAACAACGAAGGGGGCACCGCGGTGGGCGACGGTATGGAAATTCCCGATTACGGCCTTTATGCGGATAAAGACTGGCCCAATCCCGAGAAGGGTTTTGCCGCAATGGTAACCCGTCTGGACGG
>JAGRBF010000128.1 GCA_020434205.1 Calditrichota bacterium
TTGCAAACCCGCTCCATGACACCTCCGTCTTCCCGGACTTGACCCGGCCTCCAGCCCCTTTATATTGTCACTTTTGACCGCGCCAAAAGTGACACTAAAGCGCTTTGGCAAAATAAACTCGCCTTCCACCTCGAACATATTTTGCCCGCCTTCCATGGCATGAAATGAAAATCAGGTTTTTTAACGGCGAAATTTATGTCTGAGCGACCGGGATGGGAGCGAGTTCAAATTTCGCCTTGATCTTTTCCGCCGATTTTGGATCAAGCCAAAATCGGCAAACCAACATAACCGGGGCGAAAGAGGTAAGGGCGGGTTGCAAACCCGCTCCATGACACCTCCGTCTTCCCGGGCTTGACCCGGCCTCCAGTGCCTTTATACTGTCACTTTTGACCGCGCCAAAAGTGACACAAAAGCGCTTTGGCAAAATAAACTCGCCTTCCAGGCTCGAACATATTTTGCCCGCCTTCCATGGCATTAAAAGAAAATTGGAAATTTCTTTTTAGACGGCGAAATTTATGTCTGAGAGACCAGCAGGGTCGAGGGGCGGGTGCAAACCCGCTCCATGACACCTCCGTCTTCCCGGGTTTGACCCGGCCTCCAGCCCCTTTATATTGTCACTTTTGACCGCGCCAAAAGTGACGCAAAAGCGCTTTGGCAAAAGCCCGCGATGCATCGCGGGACTACAGCCTTCCACCTCGAACATATTTTGCCCGCCTTCCAAGGCATGAAAAGAAAATCAGGTTCTTTATCGGCGAAATTTATGTCTGAACGACCGGGAGGGGCGAGGGGCGGGTTATTACCCGTCCCTGAATTGCAAAATTTTCGATTTTCGCTTATTATTTTGTGATACCTACCGCAGTACCGTCAGGCAGATTTCTGCAAATTCACCCCCGAAAATTGCACGATTCCGGCTTCTTCCCGCGAACGGTATTTCCTACATTCGGTAATCCCTAAGACCCGGTTTCAACGCCGATAATCACTTGTGAAACGTCACTGCCAGGAGACTCCCTTGCGCCCCAAACTGCTACTGCCCCTCACCCTCGCTTTGCTTATCGGAACAGCCGCCATCATTTATTTTGCCTATCGCGCCAACCACTCGCCGTCTCTGGCGGTTCGGGCGGCCGCGACCACGGACGAGGACGTCAAACTCAGCAAAAAAGATCGCATCGACCTGGCCATGCAGCAGGATTTCGATGCCACCAAGGATCCCAAACTGGGCTTTGTACCGCGGGAGAGGCTGTATCAGGCTTACCGTTACGCGGAAGCACAGCGGGCCGCCCTGGACAACAACGGCACCATGATCACCCCTACCTGGACGGAACGGGGGCCCAACAATATCGGGGGCCGCACCCGCGCGATCATGATCGACCCCAACGATGGCACTCACAAAACGGCTTTCGCGGCCGGGGTGGCCGGTGGCCTCTGGAAAACCACCGACATTTCCGCAAGCTCTCCCACCTGGACGGTGGTGAACGATTTTTTTGAAAACCTGGCCATTTCCTGCCTAACCTACGACCCTACCGATCCGACCACCTTTTACTTCGGCACCGGTGAAGGCTGGTTTAATTCCGATGCGGTTACCGGGGACGGTATTTTTAAATCCACCGACGGGGGCGCGACCTGGGTGCAGGCACCCAACACCTCCGGTGTTTTCAGCTATGTGCAAAAAATTGTGGTGGACCCCGCTACCGGAGATGTTTATGCCGCCACCCGCAACGAAGGCATCCAGCGCTCCCAGGATGGGGGCAACAATTGGGAATTCGTTCTGGGCAGCGGCAGCGGCGCCGTAACCAACCGCAGCGCGGATCTGGAAATCGGCGCGGACGGCACTTTTTATGCGGCGATGGGGATCTTCAATACCGACGGGGTTTATTCTTCCACCACCGGTAACGACGGGGAATGGACCAAGCTGAACACCGGCGGCAACGGCTTTCCCACCAGCGGCTTCGAGCGCATCGAACTCGCCTGCGCCCCTTCCAATGCCAACGTGCTCTACGCCCTCACCCAGGATGCTTCGACCAACGGCATCGCGGCCATCTACCGCTCCGCCAACAAGGGCAGCACCTGGAGCACCGTCTCCAATCCGGTGGATGACGATACCGACATCGGATCGGACTTTACCCGCGGGCAGGGCTGGTACGACCTGATTGCCGCGGTCTCCCCCACCGACGCCAGCGGGGATACCCTGATGATCGGGGGGATCGATTTGTTCAAGAGCGCCAACGGCGGCAGCAGTTGGACCCAGATCTCCCACTGGTACGGGGGCTTCGGCCACCAGTATGCCCATGCCGATCAGCACGCCATCGTTTATCAGGAAGATAATCCGGGGGTAGTTTACTTCGGCAATGACGGCGGCATATACCGCTCTTCGGATGGCAACGCTGCGGTGCCGACTATCAGCGAGCGCAACAGCAGCTACAACGTCACACAGTTTTACAGCTGCGCCATCCATCCCGATGCCGGTTCCAATCACTTTCTGGCCGGGGCGCAGGACAACGGCAGCCACAAATTCAGCAGCGCCGGTCTGGGCAGCACGGTCGAGGTTACCGGCGGGGACGGCGCCTGGTGCCATATTGATCAGGATGAACCCAGCTATCAGTTTACCCAGTATGTCTACAGCACCTTTTTCCGCTCGGTGAACGGCGGCAGCAGCTTCGGCAGCCGCATCACCGTCTCTCTCTCCAACGGATTTTTCATCAATCCTTCGGATTACGACAACGATGCCAACGTTTATTACAGCGCCTACTCCGGGGGCACCTACCTGCGCTGGACCGACCCGCAAACCGGCACCACTTTTTCGTCGGTGAGCGTTACCGACTTTAACGGGCTGCGCAGCTCGGCCATCACCGTTTCCCCCAATACCGCCAACCGGGTGTTCTTCGGCACGGAAGGCGGCCGGGTGGTGCGGGTGGAAAACGCCAACGGTTCCGCCACTTCCACCCACATCAACAGCGGGTCGGGAATGCCCACCGGCACCATTTCCTGTATCGCGGTGGAAGACGGCAATGACAATCACCTCCTGGTAACCTATTCCAACTACGGGGTTAGCAGTGTGTGGGAAACCACCAACGGCGGCGGCAGCTGGAGCGCGGTAGAGGGTAACCTCCCGGATATGCCGGTGCGCTGGGCCCTTTTCAGCCCGCTCAACAGCGACCAGGCTTTGCTGGCGACCGAGTTGGGGGTTTGGTCTACCGACAACCTCAACGGCGGCTCGACGGTGTGGGCGGCCTCAAACTCCGGGCTGGCCAATGTGCGCACCGATATGCTGCAAATCCGCAGCTCCGACAATCTGGTGATTGCCGCAACCCACGGCCGGGGCCTGTATTCCACCGATATTTTTTCCGACCCGGCCGCCGATTTTTCCGCGGATAAAACGGTCGCTTACATCGGCAACACGGTGAACTTTACCGACGGGTCTCTGGCAGCCACCTCCTGGTCCTGGGATTTCGGAGACGGGGCGACCTCAACCAGTCAAAGTCCCTCGCATACTTACACCACCGCCGGCAAGTACACCGTCACCCTCACCATTAACAGCGGGGCGGACAGCCAGGTCAAAACCGACTACATGCATATTCTGCCCAATCGCGGCACCCCCTACCTGGCCGCCGACGGCGGGGATTTCGAGAGCAATCCGGACGATTTCGGCTCCATGGCCACCGCCGGCAACATCGATTTGTGGGAGCGGGGAACCCCGTCCAACGCCATCACCACCCTTAACAGCGCCAGCAACGGCTGGAAAACCGACCTGGATGCCGATATCCAGAATGCCGATTACACCAGCACCTTTTACACCCCCAGCTTCAACCTGACCATGGCCGGCACCTATACCCTGCGTTTCCGCAAAAGTATGGAAGTGGTTTTTGCCAATGCCCCCTTCGGAGTTTGGGTGGAATATTCGGTGGACCAGGGCGACACCTGGACCCGCCTGGGAACCGACAACGATCCCAACGGCACCAATTGGTACGAGCGGGGGCCCTCTTCGGCTTTTACCCACTCGGTTACCCCGGGCGGTTACGCCTTTTGCAACAACTACACCAATCAGCTAACCGCCTACGACATCACTTTTCTGGCCGGCTACGACCAGGTTTGCTTCCGCTTCAACTTTATTTGCCAAACCGGCTGGACCGCCTCCGGCTATATCGCCGACGGCTTTATGATCGACGATTTCGAGATCGACGGGGAAAGCAATGATCCCTCCCTGCCCGTTTCCCTGCAGGCTTTTGCCGCCAACCCCCTCCCGGCGCTTCCCGCGATAGACCTGAGCTGGCGCACCCAGAGCGAGGTCAACAACTCGCATTGGCTGGTGGAGCGGGCCGATAACGGCAGCGAATACCGCACCATCGCCCGCCTCGAGGGTCAGGGCACCACCCCGGTGGCAACGGATTACGACTACCGGGACGGGGATGTGCTGGTCGGCGCCCGCTACAGCTACCGGCTGGTGGACGTCTCCTTCGCCGGAGAGCGCACCGTACATCCGGCCCTGTCGGTGCTGCTCGAGAGCGGCAATACCCCGGGCATCCGCACCTTCGAACTGGCCCAGAATTTCCCCAATCCCTTCAATCCTACCACCACCATCCGCTATCAATTGCCGGAGGCGGCCCGGGTAGAGCTGAAGGTATACGATCTCAACGGACGGCTGGTGCGCACCCTGCTGGCGCAAAACCGCGATGCCGGAATTCATCAGATGAGTTGGGATGGTAAAAATGATGCGGGTGAAGACGTGGCGGCCGGAATCTATCTCTATCGCCTGAAGGCAGGCCGGTATGTCGCCACCCGCAAGATGGTAATGGTGAAATAGGAAGAGGGACTTGGGGACCGAAAGACCAACGATCCTAAGACATGAAGAAGATCCTAAGACATGAAGAAGATCCTAAGATCTAATATTCTAAGGATCATAGGATCTTCTTCTTATCCTTCTGTCCAATGGCCCTTCCGTCTCCCGGTTTTACAAAAAATGCTGCGCCATAAAATCCAGGACGATCTCCCAGTCCTGCGGCACCGTGCCGTGCCCGCCGTCGTGCATAAAATAGCCGATGTCCTTCAGGATCGCCTCGCCGGCCGGGGGCATTTTGTCGGTATCCAAACCCTCTTTCCCCAGCATCTGATACACCGGACCGGCGGCAACCGCTGCCAGAAATTCCCCGTAGGGATCCGACCATTTGTCGGTGTTGCCGGTGGTCAGCAGCAGCGGCCGTGGGGCAATCAGACTCAGCAGCATGTGCGCATCCACCGGAAGGGCGCTAACATCGCTGCCGTATTCCTGATACTTCGGGGCAAACCAGTAGGGAAAGCGGGTCTTTTCGGTGATATGGGCAATGGTTTCCCCGTAATTGCGACGGCTGAGAGCCGCCCCACTTTCTCCCGAACACATGGGGATGACCATGGCAAAGCGGGTATCGAGGGCCCCTGCCCACAGCACGGTTTTGCCGAGCCGTGAAATTCCGGCGATGGCCACCCGCCCGGCATCCACCGCCGGCTCCTCCTCAAAATAATCCAGGATTCGGCTGAGCCCATAACTCCAGGCAGCGAAAGAGCCCCATTCATCCGGCTTGCCGGTGGCGGGAAAAAGGTTTCTTATCCCGTGCCGGGCCCCGCCCTGAAAGTCCGGTTCAATATCCCCGTAATACACCGTGGCGACCCCAAATCCCCGCGCCAGAAAGGCCGGGACTTCCAGTTTGTCGAAACGTTTGCGATCCCCTACCGGAACCTTTTCGTGTTCGCGATTCCAATAATAGCCTTTTTTCACCCCCGGATCTCCGGTTACCAGGGAATTGGGGGTAAAGCCGATGTAAAGCAACAGCGGCACCGGGCCTTCTGCACCGGCCGGCACGTAAAAAACCACATCCATTTTGGGTTCATCCGCCGCTTCGGCAAAAAAGAGGGTCAGCTGGGTGCGTTTGCCCAGGTCGTCGAATTCCGGGGCACCGCTTTCATGGACTTCATAGCGGATATGCGCCGGGGCAGCGGGGGATTTGCCAAACTGATATTCCTCAAACAAGCTTACGATCTCCGCACGGCGATGGTCGAACCAGGCCGCGGCGCTGGTGACGGGTTTTCCCTGCCGGTCTACCAGAATTTCCGGGAGGGAATACGACCCGACCAGAGCCTCCGTATAATTGGCGGGAATCCCGGCCACCGTATCGGCCGGGAAATCGGCAATTTGTGCAAATACAGGCGTAATTACCGCCACTGCGGCAATGGCAAGAACCAGATTTTTGAATGGCATAAGGTCTCCAGGTTTGATCCTTTGATCCTTTGATCCTTTGATCCTTTGATCCTTTGATCCTTTGATCCTATGATCCTTTGATCCTTTGATCCTTTGATCCTTTGATCCTTTGATCCTTTGATCCTTTGATCTTATGATCTAAGGATCTTTCCGTCTTTCCGTCTT
>JAGRBF010000129.1 GCA_020434205.1 Calditrichota bacterium
TTCGTGGCCGCCTGGACCAAGGTCATGGACCTCGATCGTTTCGATCTGAATTCATAAAAAATCAGAGGCGGATTGCAAACCCGCCTTAACCGATACCGGCCCTGTAGGAGTGGGTTTGAAACCCGCCCCTACAGGGCCAAATTTTTTCCACCCATCCTCCCCACACCCGGATTCATCCCCATGAAAATTCAATTTCCCGTTCCCAAATCCACCCGGTTTTTGCAATGCGTTCTTTTTGGGGGAGCCCTGCTGATGGCCGCCGGCCTGTCCGGGCAATCCCTGATAACGACAGAAGGCGACGCCAAATACTTTGCCCTGGCCCAACCGGGACGGGTCGCCCCTATCTGTTACGACAGCACGGACGCCCCGGTGGTGGGTATCGCCGCCCGGGATCTCGCCCGGGACGTGGAACGGGTCACCGGCCTCAAACCGGCCCTCTCCACCGAATGGGAAGCTCTGTCCGGAGCAACCGTGCTGATCGGCACTCTCGGCCGCAGTCGCCTCATCGAGGCCCTGGTTTCCGCCGGCAAGCTGGACGCGGAGCGCATCCGCGGCAAATGGGAAACCTTTATGATCAGCGTGGTGCAAAATCCCTTCCCGGGAGTTCCCCGGGCACTGGTAATCGCCGGGAGCGACCGGCGGGGAACCGCCTTTGGGGTCTACGAACTGTCCCGGCAAATCGGGGTCTCTCCCTGGAATTGGTGGGCGGACGTGCCGCCCCGCAAAAGCCCCGCGCTCTACGTTCACCCCCGGGGAATGCTCCTGGGCCCCCCGTCCGTCAAATACCGGGGTATCTTTCTCAATGATGAGGATTGGGGTCTGCACCCCTGGGCCTCGCGCACCTTCGAGCCGGAGAGCGGCGATATCGGCCCCAAAACCTACGCCCGGATTTTCGAGCTGCTGCTGCGCCTCAAGGCCAATACCCTGTGGCCGGCCATGCACCCCACCACCAAAGCCTTCAACCATTTTCCCCGCAATAAGGTGGTGGCAGACCGCTACGCCATCGTGATGGGCTCTTCCCATGCCGAACCAATGCTGCGCAACAACGTCTCGGAATGGACCGCCCCCAAAGCCGATTTCAATTACCAGAGCAACCGCGATGGGGTGCTGGGCTACTGGGAAAAGCGGGTCTCCGAAAACGGGGCGTTCGAAAATTTGTACACCATCGGGATGCGCGGCATCCACGATTCCGGGATCATGGGGGCCCAAAGCACCGCGGAGAAGGTTGCCTTGCTGGAGGGGATTTTCACTGACCAGCGCGCCCTGCTGGCCCAATACGTAAACCCGAACCCCGCCGCGGTTCCCCAGGTATTTACCCCCTACAAGGAGGTTCTGGAACTCTACCGGGCCGGGCTAAGCGTTCCCGAAGACGTCACTATTGTTTTTCCGGACGATAACTTCGGCTACATCCGCTCCTTCCCCAATGCCGGGGAGCGCCAACGCCCGGGCGGCTTTGGGGTCTACTATCACCTCTCCTACCTGGGGGCGCCCCTGGCCTACCTGTGGCTCTACACCACCCCGCCCGCCCTGGTTTGGCAGGAGATGTCCAAGGCTTACGACCACGGCGCACGCACCCTGTGGATCGCCAACGTCGGGGACCTCAAGCCGGCGGAAATCGGGATGAGTTTTTTTCTTGAAATGGCCTGGGATATCCATCGCTGGAACCGCAATACCCTGCCGGCATTTCTGCGCGACTGGACATCCCGCCAATTCGGAGCGGAGCACGCCGGGGAAATCGCCGCCATTCTGGAGGATTATTTCCTGCTCAATTTTCAGCGCAAGCCGGAGCATCTACAGTGGTGGCTGCCCGGACAAAAGGTGAAAAGCCATCCCCTCACCGAAGTTGAGGTGCAACACCGGCTGGGGGAATTTGAGCGCCTGGTGGAAGCAGTGGCGCGCCTGGAAGGGCAGATGCCCCCGGAATACCGGGATGCCTTTTTTGAGCTGGTTGCCTATCCGGTGCGGGGAGCGGCCCTGGCCAACCAGCGTTATTTTTATGCTGAAGCCTACGCCCGCAACATCAACGACCACCCCATGCAGGCCAGGGATGATGCGGCCCGTGCCCGTCTGGCGCAGGAGCAGTTGATCGCCGAAACCCGGCGCTACAACGAAGAGATTGCCGGGGGAAAATGGCGGCACCTCATGGCCCTGGAACCGGCGGACAACCAGTGGCGCGGCTTCCGCATTTCCCCCATTCCACTGCCGGCGGAGGGCCTGGCGGCGGACTCCCTTTTGCCCGACGCGCCGGAAATGGCGACGATTGTAATGTTGAATGAGAAGAACCCGGATCCTCATTTTTTGGAAGAAGAGGATTTGATCTCCATTGCCGCCGGAGATTACAGCGGCCGGCAGGATCGCGGTGGGGTTAGCTGGGAGAAGATTCCCGGTCTGGGTCGCACCGGGCGGGCGGTAGCGGTGTTTCCCACCACCGCGGCATCACCGGACCCCGGAACCCTGCGTAAGACTGCTCCCTGGCTGGACTACCGGATCACCTTTCCCCGGGCGGGAACGGCGGTGGCCACTGTACATTTGTTGCCGGTTCATGCCCTGGTGGACGGGCAGGGGCTCCGGCTGGCAATAGGCCTGGACGACCAGGCCCCGCAGGAGATTACCCAAAACGCCCCGGTGGGTTCTCCCGAATGGGCCCAGGGGGTTCTGGACGGGGTCCTCACCGCCTCGGTTTCGCTGAACGTGGCCACTGCCGGGGAGCATGTGCTGCGGGTTTATATGATGGATGCCGGGGTGGTTTTGGACCGGATTACGGTGGGGTTGGGGGAGGGGGTAGACACTCGTCGGTCCGAAAAGCGGGGTCACTGAGGTCGGGGAGCAACTTCAAACTACAAAAAAACCCCTGCAAAACGTCTTTGCAGGGGTTTTTCGAAAGTGGGCGCTATAGGACTCGAACCTATGACCCTCGGCTTGTAAGGCCGATGCTCTAGCCAACTGAGCTAAGCGCCCTTGTCTGAAGAACTCCGATACATCAATCCGACGGGGAATATAATACAAAATGCGATCGTCAGCAAGACCGGAGAAAGGGTAATCGAAATAAAATCATCGGGGTGATCCGCCATGCCCATAAAAAGGTAACCGGCAATTAAAACCAAAACCCCGAATCCCAAAATCAAGAAGTTAGTCTTCCCCAAAGGGAACTCAAAAAGTTGTGCGGACTGCTCTTCTTTTGCGATCTTGGCCATCGTTTTTCCTCTCAAAGGGCCAAAAATATAGTTGCCCGTTTAGGTAAATGCAAGATAAATGTTTAGATAAATTGCAGGGTTTGCGCCTGCGGCGCATTTGCGATCAGCGATCAGCGACTAGCGATCAGCGATCAGCGTTCAGCGACTAGCGAGTAGCGATCAGCGACTAGCGAGTAGCGATCAGCGATCAGCGACTAGCGATCAGCGATTAGCGATCAGCAATTAGCGATTAGCCATCAGCAATCAAAAAATACATCCCGATGTCCAGGGCCCGCACGGAATGGGTGAGCGCCCCCACCGAGATAAAATCGACCCCGGTCGCCGCAATGGAAGCCACCCGCTCCAGCAACACCCCCCCGGAGGCCTCCACTTTGGCACGTCCCTCGATAAGCCGCACCGCCGCCGCCATGGTTTGGTTGTCCATATTGTCCAGCATGATGATATCCGCTCCCGCCACCAGGGCTTCCCGGACCTGCTCCAGATCGGCGGTCTCCACCTCGATGGAAAGCCCCCGCGGGTTGTTGGCCCGGGCCCGGCGCACCGCCTCGGTAATGCCCCCGGCCAGCAGGATGTGGTTGTCCTTGATCATAATCCCGTCGAACAGCCCGTAGCGATGGTTGGTAGCCCCTCCCACCGCCACCGCGTATTTTTCCAGAATCCGCAACCCCGGCAGGGTCTTGCGGGTATCGAGAATTTTGGCCCTGGCCTCCCCCACCGCCCGGCTGTAGGCGCGGGACATGGTGGCAATGCCGGATAAACGCTGCAACAGATTCAGGGCCAGTCGCTCCCCACTCAAGAGCGCCCGGGTGCTGCCCCGGATTTCCGCAATAATAGTTCCCTTGTCCGGCGCCTGCCCCTCGTCGACCTGCGGCAGCCACTGCACCTGAGGATCCAGGCGACGGAAAACCCGCTCCGCCACCGGCAATCCGGCGATAACCCCCTCGTCCTTGACCTTCATATAGGCGTGGGCCTGTTCCCCGGCGCCAAACAAGGCCAGGGTGGTCGCGTCTCCCGGACCAATATCCTCGGCAAAGGCGCGATCGATTATTTCGTCGACAATATTCCAATCCAGATTCATACAGGGTCCTTCATTTTGCCCGCGCGGATGACTTGACTTGTAACCGCCAAGCCGCCAAGCCGCCAAGTTTTTTCAAGTATAGAAACTGACCTTAATCAGTCTTCTGGTCCATCCGTCTTTCCGTCTTTCCGTCTTCCCGTCTTCCGGTCTTTTGGTCTTCCCGTCTTCCCGTCTTTTGGTCCATCAGTCTTCTGGTCTTCTGGTCTTCTGGTCTTTTGGTCTTCCGGTCTTCCGGTCTTTTGGTCTTCCGGTCTTTTGGTCTTCCCGTCCATCAGTCTTCCCGTCAATCAGTCTTCCCGTCAATCTTCAGCACCAGCGGCATGTCGGTCTGGGCATCTTTCGGTAGTTGCACGTACAGACCATCTTCCCGAAACGAATAACCGGCTACCCGACCGCCCAGCCACTCAACTCCCCGGACATTGTCATTTTTGGCTGAAAGAGAACGAATTATCACTTCCCCGTCTTCCGGCCAGGCCATCACAATCGCATACAGCACATCACCCTTGCGGGTAAAGCGGATGTCCCGGGAAGTATAAACCTCCCCCTGACCCTCATCAAAACCCTGCCCCTTTTGGGCCGCGGCATTTTCGACCCGGGGACCCTCACCATAAACGCGCCAGGGACGGGTTTCGTAGATGCACGCTCCGTTAACCGCCAGCCATTCTCCGATTCCCTCCAGAATGGCCACCTCCTTTTCGTCGATGGTGCCGTTGCCGCGCATGGGAATGCTCAGCAGCAAATTACCGTTTTTGCTGACAATATCCGCCAGCATGCGGATCACCGTTGGGGCGGATTTGTAGCGGCCATCTTCGTAAATGTGGCGATCATAATGCCAGGCGCCGATGCAGGTGCAGGTTTGCCAGGGAAGCTCCTGAATCTCCGGGGCCGCCCCTCGTTCCACGTCCCACACCAGGCAGGCTTTTTGCGCTTCGCTGAGCTTTTTGCCGAATAAGACCGCCTCCAGGCTCCCGTCATTCAACAGCATGTTTTTATTGTAATAATGTGCCGCAAGTTCCAATCCGATTTCACTTACCGGCCAGAAGGGCAGGGTGGTATCGTCGAAGTAGATCAGGTCCGGCTGGTAGCGGTTGATCATGTCCATGGTGCGATTGTAAAAATTAAGGACAAACTCCCGGGAGGGCGGGGCAGCCCCGTTTTCCCAATCCCACTGATACCAGAGGCTGCGAATGTCCTCGCTGCCCGAGCTAAGGGGGTGGTTCTGTACGTAGAGATTCTGAGGGTCCAGACCTTCCCACCACAAACCGCGGCCATCGGCCCCGGTGAGCTTGCCGTCGTAAGGCACCCCGGCATAAGGTCCGGCGCTATCCGCCTTCTGCGCCGTCTCGTACCACAGCCAGGCATGGGCGGCGTGAATGCTCACCCCGAATGGCAGGCCGTTATTACGAGCCGCTCTGGCCCACCCGGCCAGGATGTTCTGCTGTGGACCAACCGCCACCGAATTCCATTCCTGATAGCGGCTGTCCCACAAATCGAGGTTGTCGTGGTGGTTCCCCATGGCAAAAAAATAGCGGGCCCCGGATTTTTTATACAGCTTCACCAACTTTTCGGGATCCCACGCTTCCGCCTTCCAATCCTTGATAACCTCCTTGAACCCGGCCCGGGAGGGGTGTCCGTATTTGGCCAGATGCGCCTGATACTGCGGGCTTCCCTCCACATACATAAAACGGCCGTACCAATCGCCTTCCTCCGGCTGGCACTGTGGTCCCCAATGGGCCCAGATCCCGAATTTGGCGTCGCGAAACCAGTCCGGGGTCCGGTATTGTTTCAGGGATTCCCAACTCGGTTCAAACTTGCCGGGTTGGGCCGGTTCTTTGGTTGGCTGGGAAAATGCCCACCCGCTCATCAAAACGACCAGGAAGCTGATTTTGCGAATCACGTGGCCCGATATCCTGTTTATGGTTTATTACCTCAAAACTGCGGCAGGTTCAAATAAAGATCATATTTTTAATATAATCCTTACCCACCACCCGGACAGCCATTATTTTCCCCACCGGGGGGAATGATACCTGGCGTACAGCGGGACCCAATTTCTCCCTGTATTTTTGAAGGGAAAATTCGGAATTTAATAGGGGACGGTTGGGATCCGGCCCTACATTACGGGATCTGAAACATGATCAATGATGTTAGACGCCGAAACCATTTTCGATGATCAACCGCGAAACCGCGAAAGCACGAAATCCATTTTCAATTCGGCTTTGGCTGAAAGCAGGCCGTCCGGGATCAAAAAACGGTCAGGGTGTTTGTCAGGAAACCGCCCGGGGTAAGCCCATTTCCAATACACGGGTTTTCCCGGTCATAAGCCAATAAACCATTCGTTTTTTATTCGCGATTTCGCGATTTCGAGGTCTCTTAGCAGGTGGATGCGCAACATCAATTATTCAACCAAAACGATTACGGGTGTCATGCTGATGAAAAATATTCTGGTAACCGGCGGCTGCGGATTTATCGGCTCCAATTTTATTCGCTTCCTGCTGGAAGAGAGCAACTATCAGGGCAAGGTCATCAACCTGGACGCCCTCACCTACGCCGCTAATCCGGAGAGCCTGGCCGATATCGCCGAACGATACCCGCAGCGCTACACCTTTGTTCGCGCCGACATCTGCGACAAGGAGGCCCTGCAGGAGGTTTTCGAGGAACACCCCATCGACGCGATCTGCCATTTTGCCGCGGAATCCCACGTGGACCGCTCCATCTCCGGGCCGGGCGCTTTTATCCAAACCAACCTCATCGGCACCTTCAACCTCCTGGAGATGGCCCGCCATTACCAGGAACGCATCGCGTTGTTTCACCACGTCAGCACCGACGAGGTTTTCGGCAGCCTCGGCGCGGAGGGATTTTTCACGGAAAGCACCCCCTATAAACCCAACAGCCCCTATTCGGCCTCCAAAGCGGGGTCGGATCACCTGGTGCGGGCCTATCATAAAACCTACGGCCTGCCGGTCACCATTTCCAACTGTTCCAACAATTACGGTCCCTGCCAGTTTCCGGAAAAGCTGATTCCCCTGATCATTCTCAACGCCCGGGAGGGTAAATCCCTGCCGGTTTACGGGGACGGCAGCAATGTGCGCGACTGGCTTTACGTTACCGACCACTGCCGGGCCATCTGGCTGATCATGACCGAAGGGAAACACGGGGAAACCTACAATGTGGGCGGGGATAACGAGATGGCCAATCTGCAGGTGGTGGAGAGCATCTGCGATATCGTGGACCGCCTGGCCGGTCCCCTGCCCGAGGGTCCGCGCCGCCAACTGATCACCTTCGTCAAGGACCGTCCCGGTCACGACTGGCGCTACGCCATCGACTTCAGCAAAATCCGCAGCAGCCTGAACTGGGAGCCGACCGAAACCTTTGACACCGGCCTGGAGAAGACGGTTCGCTGGTATCTCGACAACACCACCTGGGTAGAGCGGGTGCGCAGCGGAGAATACCGGGCCTGGATCGAAAAGCAGTACGGCGAATAGCGATCAGCGAATAGCGA
>JAGRBF010000130.1 GCA_020434205.1 Calditrichota bacterium
TTGGGCCTGTCTACGTCATAGAGCAAAAACTGGGAAGGGGTAAACCTCGGAAAGCTGTCGATTACGACACTTTCCCCAAATCCCAGACTGTCAAACACCACCCCATACGGCTCGGGATCCGTTTTGCTGTTGACGTAGGTGCAGTTGGTCCGGGTACTGACCCCCCGAACGCCACCTCCGCCGGATCCTCTGGAGGTGGTAGCGATGTTAATGGCCCCCAGGCTAATTTGCCAACGGTAGCGCCACCTGGCCAGGTTGCCCACCGGGATGCTCCCGGCCCGGTTGAAAACCCCACCGGCCATCACGGTCTCGGCGTTGCCCAGGCAGGGACTCGTGCTAATCAGGGCCTTAACCGATCCGTTGAGGGCGTTGATGCCTCGCTGATTCCAGGCGGGCTGCTGATTATATTGCAGCGGATCCAGTTTAAACAAACCCACGTGGTTGAGGGTTTCAAAAGATCCGTCACTGTAATAACCACGGTTAAAGTCTCCTCCCACAAAAGCGCCCTGGTAAGGCATTGAGCGAATCGGGGCAATGGCCCGAACAATCCCGTCCGTGCCACCGGCAAGCGCTCTCCAGGAACTGTTGCTGAGGTCAAAAAGGCTCAGGTAAGGGGTCCTTACATTGCCCCCATCGGCATTGCGGCTGCTTTGGAAATCCCCGCCAACCCAAATATGCTGCCCGTAAAAGGTTCTGTACGCGTTGCTATGCCCAAAGGCAATGGCGTTTACCATCCCATCGGTACCGCGCCCCAGAGCCACCCACTGGTCCGGCTCTCCCACCTGCTGCCACATAAGAATATTCGCGCAGTTAACGGTACCGCCACCCGGGTTGATCGCACCGTCGAAACGCCCGCCTACAAAGAAATTGAGAAAGGACCTGGCACGGTCGGTGAAATCCGGGGTGAGGGCGCGGACGACCGCATTATTGCCGATCAAATCCCCAGCCACCGGATGCCACCGCTCTGTTCCCCAATCCCACATGGCCAGAGCGTTTACCGAAACGGAACTGCCGTCCGGGTTATAGGCCGTATTAAAACTCCCCCCGACAATAATTTCCCCCAACCTCCCGGTGCTCACAGCGCCGGAACGGTTCAAAACGGCATAAACCGGTCCGTTAACCCCACCCCCCAATGTCATCCATTCATCCGACCCGTTAAGGTAGGCGACATTGAGGGCTGATACAGGGCTTCCATCCGAATTTCTGGCCTCATTAAACTCACCGCCTACAACAACACCAATGCCCGGATTCGCTGCCAGTGCGTGAACGGGGCCGTTTAAACCGCCATTGATGGAATCCCAACTGGTTCCGGAAAAACGGGCAAGGTTGTTGGCGTCAATGCTGCCGATTTCAGTAAAGCCGCCGCCAATATAAAGGTCACTGTTGTTTGCCCGTGATGAAAACGCATTAACACCACCGTTAACAAGGGTTACATCCAGCATCGGATGCCAGGCCCCATTCCAGTAAGCATTATTCTCAATAGGGGCTTCGCCTTGAGGGGCGAGAATAGACCGAAAAAGCCCGCCGAGATAAATCCGGGTTCCCTGATACCGGCGATTTCCGGAAAGGGACCTGGCGAATTCGCCGACGGGACGTGCGATCCGCTGCCAGGTGCCTCCGTCCAGCAATACCACATAGGGAACGAAGGTAGCGGGATCCAAATAAAGGGAATAAACCCGGTTAAGGGGATCCGTTTCCAGACCCATAATGTCCAGGGCGGCGGGATGGACGGTTCCGGTCCAGATACTGCCGTCCCAGGAAACCACCGGCCCATTCACGGTACTACCGTCTCCGTTGACGGCATAGTTAAACCGCCCCCCAACGTAAAGGCGATTGTTGCGGTCCAGCGTCAGAGAAGTAACAAAGGGAGGATCCACCGCGAAAAGGCCCCCGGCGAGTGGGAACCAGTTTTGTCCGTCCCACCGGGCGATATTGTTAGCAGCGATCGCAGTGCCGTCGCTTTCCAAAACTTCCAAAAAACGACCGCCCACCAGGATGTTGCCCGCATCGTCGACAACTACCGACATGGGGATGCCCACGGCGGGGACTCCCTGACCGATGGGCTGCCAGGTCTGCTGAGCTATGTCCCACAGACCGATTTTGTTGAGGGTGACGATGGTGCCATCCTGATTTGTAGCGGATTGAGGGCCCACCAGGTATACTTTGGCGTTCACCTCGTCGACAAACATTTGGGTGGCCGGTGCGCTGGTACCCTGCCCGACCGGTTTCCAAAGTCGGGTTGCTGCTTCCCAGTAGGCGATGTAGGTGGCAGTAGTGGTGCTGCCATTCTCGTTAAAAGCGGTATCAAAGTTCCCCGCCAGATAAACATCCCCATTGGACAAGGCCACAATGTCCGAAACATTGGCGTTACTTCCGTTTAACAGCTGCAGGCGATCTCCGAGGAATTCCCATTGGCGGCTATCCCAATGGGCAACTTTTATGGCGGTTCCCACCCGGGACGCCACAAAAATGTCCCCGGTGGCGCTCATGGTACTTACCTGCGTCCCGTTGAAAAAGGGGCCGTAAGTGTTGGCGACAAACCCGCTCCAGTTGGCATCAGTTGCCGGGGGTTCGCTTTGGGCAAACACAAAAACACATAACCCCAAAAAGAATGCGGTAAGTTTTCGATAGTATGATAATGGACTCATCACAACTCCTGCCAAAGGTGGAAATAATTGAAGTAACGGTATTTGCCCAATTATATCCCCCTCAGCCTTTGGCAAAATTGATTCCCATCCCCCACCTTTGTGGGGGAGACGATTTTTTGTTAGGCTTGCCAGGGATGGGCTTGCGTTTGTATTATGAGCATCCGGAAATGGTTAACCACAGAAAGGGAAAAGAGAATGAAATTCGAAACGCGCGCCATCCATGCCGGCGAAAAGCCCAATCTTAAGGAAGGCGGCAGCGGAGACGTTGCCAAACCGATTCACCTGGCTTCTACCTATGCGCGGGAAAAGGTCGATGTGCCGACCGCGGGGTATGAATATTCACGCACCGACAACCCCACCCGGGACGCCCTGCAGGAGCGCCTGGCAGCCCTGGAGAATGCCCGGCACGGCCTGGTTTTTGCCTCGGGATTGGGCGCGGAAACCAGCCTTTTTTTAACCCTCCTGCAAAACGGGGACCACGTAGTGGCCTTTGATGATCTGTATGGCGGCACCCGGCGATTGATGACCCGCATTTTCAACGAGCGCTTCCAGGTGGATGTCTCCTTCGTGGATGCCCGGGATGCCCAGCAGGTCGCGGCAGCGATCAATGAACGCACCAAGCTGGTCTGGCTGGAAACCCCCACCAATCCCCTGCTGAAACTCTGCGACATCAAAGCCATTGCGGAACTGGCCCATCGCCATCCGGGGGTGGTGGTTGGGGTCGACAATACCTTTATGAGCCCTTACTTCCAGCGTCCTCTGGATCTTGGGGCCGATATCGTTATGCACAGCACCACAAAATATTTGAACGGGCACAGCGATTCGGTGGGCGGGGCGCTAATGATGAACGATTCCGACCTATACGCCCGCCTCAAATTTACCCAGAATGCCGCCGGTGCCATCCTCTCCCCTTTCGACAGTTATATGATTCTGCGCGGCACCAAAACCCTGGCGGTGCGGATGCGCCAGCACCAGGAAAATGCCCTGGCGATCGCCCGCTTTCTGGAAAAACAATCCCGGGTAAACCGGGTTATTTATCCGGGGCTGGCCAGCCATCCCCAATACGCTCTGGCCTGTGCCCAGATGAGCGGTTTCGGAGGAATGCTGTCTTTTGAACTGGATAGTGATGTGGAAGGCGCCAAACGATTTGTAGAGGCCTTGCATTATTTTGCGTTAGCCGAAAGTTTGGGAGGGGTGGAATCCCTGATCGAGCTTCCCGCGGTGATGACCCATGCCTCGGTTCCGCCTGAGGAACGGCGCAAGATCGGTCTGGCCGACGGGTTAATTCGCATCTCGGCGGGAATAGAACACATTGACGACCTGATCGAAGATCTGGAGCAGGCTTTTTCGAAGATATAAAAAGAACGGTGCTACTGTGCGGATTCTTTGGCGACCGACTTGCTGGCAGCCGCACCTTCCTTGGCGGGAATCTTGCTCATGGCCCGTTCGCTTATGGCGGTGATGGTCAGGGATGGGTTGACCCCCGGATTGGCGCTGATCATCGATCCGTCGCAAATAAACATGTTCTGGTAGCCAAAAACGCGGTTCTCGCTGTCGATCACCCCTTCATCGGCATCTTTCCCCATAACACATCCGCCCAGGATATGGGCGGTTGTGGGGATCCCCAACATGGTTTCGGTGGCCAACGCGGTGGGTTTACCCCCGACAATCCGGGCGTAGTGATTGGCCAGGTCCCGGGCCTCCGGCACAAATGCGCTGGGTTTTTGGCCATTATCCACCGCCGAACCCATGCCAAAAATCCCCTTCCTGAAACGCAGGGTGCTGTCCAGGGTCTGCATAAACAGGAGAATCTGGGTGCGCCGGGCCCAGTCATCCACGAAATAGGTGCGCAGGTTACTGATCGGGTCCCTGAGAAGATCCATAAAGACCAGCATCTGCCGCTT
>JAGRBF010000131.1:0-613 GCA_020434205.1 Calditrichota bacterium
TGAGCGGATAGTAGCAGTTCAGCCCGATCAGGTCCAGATCCCCCCAGAAGGACAGCTTCTCAAATTCCTCACCCCAATTTGCGGCGTAGACCAGTTTGCCGGAGAACAGGGGCCGGATCGTCGCAATCAGCCGTTGCCAGTGCTCCGGAGCCTCGAGGGTGGTGATCCCCATCTCTACTCCCAGACACAGGTACTCCGCATCCACCATTTCCGCCAGAATAGCAAAATGACGAATCCAGCGGGTATAGTAATCAAAGAAACGGTCCCAATCGCCAGGGTTGGTCATGCGGATATCGCCCGGCCACATGCCGCGCCCCATCCAGATATGCGGTTTGATCATCACCGACATGCCTAATTGGTGGGCATAGCGGGCATCGTGGATCACCGATTCGTCGGTTTCGCTGCCGCTGCGGTTGGAAAATCCGAAGGGGGTCGGCTGATTGGGATCCCGCATGTAGCTGAAGGGGGTAAGGGAAACGGCATTTACATGCATTTGCCGCAGCTTGAGCAGAGCCGCCGCCGAGGCTTTGGAGCCGTAGCCATTGTAGATCTGATATCCCTCGTGGGCATGGCAGAATCCGCCCTGGAAGTGGGTGTAATCCGGCACCGCCCG
>JAGRBF010000131.1:675-1333 GCA_020434205.1 Calditrichota bacterium
CGGCGACGTTCTGAGCGGTGGGTTGCCAGCCGTGGAAAATTTCCCGAAGAAAAGAACTGCCTTTTGCCTGAAGTAAAAAGGCGACGAAACTGCCCGCCGCGGTATTGCTGACCAGGTGGGATTCCTGCGCAAACCAGCTTTCGTCGAGCAGGTCCCGGAGGGCGGGCAGATTCCCGGATTGGAAGAGCCTTTGGGCCCAATAGTCCAGGCCCCGGTCCAGCCAGTTCACCGCCAGGGCGGCACACAGCCCGTTCTGCAAAAGGGTTCGGTCGCTTTTTTGGCCGGCCACCTGAATCAGCATATAAACCAGATGACTGCCGTCCCCACCGTTTAACTCCTCGCTCAAAACCATGTGCACGGCCATTTCCGACATATCCGCCGAAGCCGGGCGGGTGTCCCCGGTAATCAGCCCTTTTTCCTCGGCACTGGCGTAAAAATGGCAGTTGATGGGCGGAAAGGGGTCCCGGATATCCAGGATTGCCGCCAGTTGCTCCCTTAGTTTTCCAAAACGTCGTTGCAGGGAGTCCGCGGCAGCGGGATTAAACCCCGCACCGTGACTGATAAAAACCAGCGGGGCTTCCCCCCCGGTCGTGGTCATCCGCCGGGCGGAAAAGTCGCGCAGGCTGGCCGGATCGATCCGCCAGGGAGCCCCCGCTTT
>JAGRBF010000131.1:1411-4142 GCA_020434205.1 Calditrichota bacterium
ATCGCTCTTGATCGCCGCCACCAGAAAGCTGTCGCTGTTGGCGCAAACCCAGAATACCCCGCGGCCGGTTTGGCCCGGATTGGGATAAAACAGACTGAAAAAATCCCCGGGCTGGCGGTAATCCCGGTCGTTAAAACGAAAGCCGCTATCCGTTAACCCAAGGGGAAGGGTCCCGGACCAGCGTCGGATCAGGGTGTTGGATTGCAGGCTGCCCAGCAGCAAAACGGTGTGTTGGGCCAATTCGCTCTCCCCGACCTCCAGATCGCTGCGCACCACAATCTCCCGGTAGCGGGAGCGCTCCCGGTAACGATCGGCGACCTCCCGGTAGGCATCCGCCCACCGGGGATCGGAAGCGCCATAGACCAGGAGCAGCTTGCGCTCCTGATGAAAGCGATCCAAAAGCTCTCCCCGGCCGGGCCACGGTTCCGAAGCGGCATGGCCGGTGGTCCCGAGAAACGAACCCGGGAAGCCGCCGAGCAGGAGTAACAAGAACAGAAGTTTCAGGGGATAGCGGCGGTCTTTGGAAAAAGCCATTCCTATTGGGCCTTTTGCGCCTGGCTGGCGCCCATTGCGACCCACTGCACCGGCGCGGGGTCCTGCCATACGCTTGCCGGCAGGGTTTGGTAAACCGCAATTTCGCTGTGTCCCCGCTCTCCCCGGCTATCGGAAAGTAAAATATTGCCGTAGCGCTCCCAATTTTTCCAGGGGGTAGAAAAGCGGGGCTGGGGATCCGAGGCTTTTTGGAAAAAATCCCACTGCACCACCAGATGGGAATTTTTGTCCACATACACCTGATATTTGTTTTCCGGGGTGTCCCCCACCCCTTCGAAGGTCAGTTGCAGGACGTCGCAGGACTCCCCAGCCAGGCTTTTGCGCTCGGCGACGTATTTCAGGGTGACCCCGCTATCCTTGAGTTTAAACGGCATGAACATCCAGTAGCTGTCGTTAATCCAGCGACTTTGGGTGTCGGCGAGAATGGCTTTGAGGGTATCCGGGTTCTCCACCGGGAGGCCCTTCTCCCAGGCTTTGCCGGTCTGGGTGGTGAGGTTCATTAACACGGTCAGGTTGTCGTCCTCGTAGCGCAGATCCCCGGTGTGTTTGTTCCACACGTGCAGGCGCCGTCCGAAAAATCGCCACTTGACGATCGCGGTATTGTCCCAGTTTTGGCGCCCACCCAAAGTGGACATAACCTGATCGGCAATTTCGATAGCCCGGGGATCCGACCCATCCGCATTAAAGCCCGGTGAGGGCGGATTTTCCTCCTGGGCAAAGGCGACAGCCAGGGTAAACAATAGCATAACGGCAATTTTGATCATCACATTGGTCCTGTTTTAGTGGTCTGATTTTGCCCAATATACTACGGAAAGGGGTGGGGAGGTTCATTCGGGGGGCGTTTTTTGAATTTCCTTTGCCTGAGAGTTTTGGGGACAGCAGACACTCTTTTATCCGGTAGGGTAGCATTTTTCGACAATATGACGGGGCTAACACTCCCCTCTTTTTCTTTTGTGTATTATATTGAGCCCTGGTTGGGAACCAAGTCGCCTAAAACTTTCTGGAAACAGCCGCAAACGTGGGGAGATATAGTTATGCCGGTTCACCTGACTGTTGCTCACAAATCCGACGCCACCCTTAAAGGCGAAGCCACCTACCACGAAGAAACCATTACCATTGGCAGGGACCGCACCAACGTGCTGCACCTTTCGGATGAGAGCAAAACGGTTTCCCGTTATCACGCCCGGATTCAGCAAAAAAACGGGCACTTTTCCATAACCGATTGCGAAAGCCGCAACGCCACTTATCTGAACAAAAAGAAGGTGGAGCCCGGGGCGCCGGCGGCCCTTAACGACGGGGACCGGATCCAGATCGGGGACTTTAATCTGGTTATCACCCTGATGCCGGACGCGGCGGCCCCTGCTGAGGAAGACTATACGGTGGCTCTGGAAAACCCCTTTAAAGAGGACGTGGCCGCATTTAAGGCACTCTTCAGCCGCTTGCAGAGCAAATACGCCGAACAGCCGGAGAGTATGCGGGCCGGGTTGCTCAGCGACGCGCTGGACAATCAGTTCAGCAATACCCCGACCGGGGACGTCGGCAATGCCATCGCCGACCGTCTGGCCAGCATTACCGGCAGGGAAAAGGGGGAAGCCAGCCAGCCGATTACCTATTCCCAACCGCAACAGGGTCGCATGGCGGGGGTATTGGACATCCTGATCAGCTCGATTCTGGAGCTGATGACAATCGTTCACGATTTCCGCCGCGACATGGTCAACATCACGGTGATCAAAACCGAAGACACCATTTACGGGATGAGCAACCAGAAATTAAAATCCTACCTGTTGGACGAACGCCTCTCCGAAACCGCGGCACACCGGCGTTCCCACAATCTCAAGGAACAGGTCGACGAAATTATCCTGCACCACCGGGCCATGCAGGCCGGGTATAAGTCTGCCATCAAGGAAGGGCCGCAGCGTTTGCTGGATGTTCTGGACCCGGAGCAGATCGAAAACCGCTTCCGCAACGACACCATTGGCATCGGCCCCATTCAGATCCCCACCCGCTGGATTCCCCTGGTCAACAAACTCAAGGTTTATAAGGCCATGAAGGAGATGTCCCGGGAAATTCTGGCCGAGGGTCAGGTGGCCAACGACCGGCACTTGTTGCGGCCTCTGTTTATCAATACCTATATGGAACGTATGACCGGGACCTCCTCCCGGACCGGAGATTCCGCCCC
>JAGRBF010000131.1:4230-4838 GCA_020434205.1 Calditrichota bacterium
GACATCTACGGACAAAAAATTGCCTAATTTGATGCAGATCGCCTGTAACCGGGAAATTGCCCCTTATATTTTTAGCAACCTGTCCGTAAATGCCCAAAAACCATGATGGTTTTGCCAAACCGACTTTCAAAGGGAGTGCTCATGAAACAGCTGATTTCCCGCTCGATTCTGTCCATTTGCCTGATTCTGGGATCGGCAGTCGTAGCCGGGCCCCTTACCCATCGCGGCGGAGATTTCTGGGTGGTTTTTCCCAGCCAGAGCGGGGCCATTTCCGCTTTGGAGGTGGTTGTTACCGCCTACGAAAATGCCACCGGCAGTATTTCCGCGCCTTCCAACCCCACTTTAGACCTGGATTTTGACCTGACCCCCGGCCAACGGGTCACCCGGATTTTCCCGCTCAGCTTCATGCAAACCTCCGATGCTCCCATCGACAATATCGGGATTCACATTTTCAGCAGCGGGCAGGTCGAGGTGGAGGTTCGCTCCAGAGGCAATGGGGACTCCGGCAGTTATCTGGCCCTTCCGGTGGATGTTTTCGGGGGCCGTTACACGGTGGTTTCCCCCTCCTCCTTTGCCAACCAGCGGGTTAGCCTGTCCCTGACCTCCCC
>JAGRBF010000707.1:0-1705 GCA_020434205.1 Calditrichota bacterium
TTCCGCCAGGGAGAAAAAGCTCTCAAAAAAAGCCAGGGAACCCATGCGCTGCAGCTTTTCCAAATCGTAGCCGGCATCGGCCAGGGTTGCCGCGGCGAAACTTCCGGCGGTCAGGTAGGGCATTCCGGTTAAGGGATGATTTCCGTCTGCCACTTCTTTAAGCAGCCGGGCATAGGCGCCATTACCGGAAAAACGCCCCAGGTAGGCAAAAGCGCCCTTTACCAGCTCGGGATCGGCACTGAATGGCCGGCGCTGCCAGTCCCGGTAAGCCAGTCCCTGCCGGTAGCTGGCCTCCAGCGCGACAAAAAGCAGGCGATCGGCATCATTGGCCAGATACGGAGCCGGAAAGGCTTTGGGAACCGCCAAAAGCATTTCGCCCAGTATGCGGGCGAAGCGGCCCGGATTGCTGTTTTCGAAATTGGAGGCCATGGCAATGGTGAGGTCCGCCCCCGGAAAATGCAGTAAATAGGTGCGGGTGCCTTCCTGTCCCCCGCTGTGGTTCACCGAAAACCGGCCGTTGTCGGTGGAAATCCCCCACCCCATGCCATAGCCGGTATTGCGGCCGTCATTGGTCACCATGGAAGTCCACATCTCCCGCCGGGTAGACCCTTCCAGAACCTTTCCGGCGCTCAGACCACGGGCAAAACGCACCATGTCCAGCACGGTTGCGCGGGTTCCCCCGCCGCCGATCTTGAGGCTGGTGCTAACCGGAATGGTATTTTCAATTTCCCCGTTCACCCGGCGATAACCCCGCACCCGGTTGGGAATGAGGCGATAAAGATAATCCACCGTGGTGTTCTCCATTTCCAGCGGCCCCCAGACATTTTCCCGCATAAAATCCGCATACGATTGCCCGGAAGCGCCTTCAATTACCGCCCATAGCAGGTTATAGCCGTAGGTGGTGTACTGATACCGGCTGCCCGGTTCGTGGAGCAAGTCCCAATCCTGAAAAATGGCCAGCGCTTCGGCGGTATTCATTTCTTTGACGGTCAGTGCTTCCCGGGGATAATCTTTATAATGGCTGATCCCCCCCAGATGGCCGAGCAACTGTCGAACCGTCACCGGCCATTTTTTGCGAGGGAAATCCGGCACATACCTTTGCACCTCCGCATCGAGGTCCACCTTGCCCTGCTCAACCAGTTCCAGAATCCCCACCGCCGTCATGGGTTTGCTGACCGATGCCATACGATAGGAAGAAAGTTCGGTGGCTTCCACCCGGTTTTCCAGATCGGCGTATCCGAATCCCCTGGCCCATTGCACCGCTCCGAAGGAAAAGGCAGCGGAGAATCCCACCAATTGCCGCTCGGCAATTTCTTTTTCCACCAGGGCTTCGAACTCGCTGATGGTGGCCTGATAGGGGTTTGCCGCCTGGGCCAGCAGCAGTTGGAAAAGGCAGGCGGTAAGGAGTAAAAAGGACAGCGCAAAGATCCGGTGTTTCATGAGTCTCTCCTGTAACAAAGGTGGATGTGGTTCTGGAAGAGTTTAGCGTCTTTACGGAGGATGGACAAGGGTGGTTTCGCATACACCTGCCCAAACGGCGCGAAAGCCATTGCAAAAAAACCGGTAAGCCCCTATTTTAGCCCCATAAGACAGGAGCAGAGATGCGCTTCACCCCACCTTTTCCCGCGCTCGAGCAACTTCGCGAGCAGTACATCCAATCCGAGCTGGCCTACCATCGCGGACGCCAGGCCCTGGAATCGGATTT
>JAGRBF010000707.1:1833-2018 GCA_020434205.1 Calditrichota bacterium
TGCTGCCATCACGCGGTGGCGGCCCTGCTTTTTCTGGAGGACCGCTTCCAGCAAAACGCCCTGCAGGAAGGCGAAGGGGGCACCCTCACCTACTCCCGGGAAGAAATGATCGCCCGGGTTTTGCAGGAGCGCGAGGCGCGTTCCAAAAGCGAGACCTTTACCCTGGATCTGGCCGACAATATCTA
>JAGRBF010000132.1 GCA_020434205.1 Calditrichota bacterium
AATGGGTTTGGTTGCGTAACATGAGATATTAAATCTGAACGAAGGCGAATGGATAAAAACCCCAAAAAATCAACAAGCCGCCCCCGTATCGAAGAAGACCGCATCTCGGGAAAAATTTACGACCGCCATTTGATGGGACGCCTGCTGGCATACGGACGTCCCTATTGGCCGATGATCGTCGTCGCAGTGCTGATGATCATCGGCGCTTCCGCGCTGCAAACCGTGGGACCGTATCTGACCAAACTGGCGATAGACCGCTACATCACCCCCGGAGACCTGCAGGGCCTGCCCACCATCGCCTGGGCTTATGTGGGACTCCTGGCAGCCGGATTCGCAATCCGCTATTTTCAGGTATTGCTGACCCAATACCTCGGCCAGAAAATCATTTTTGACCTGCGCACCGAAATCTTCGCCCATCTCCAGAACCTGCATCAGCAGTATTTCGACCGCAACCCGGTGGGTCGCCTGATGACCCGGGTAACCTCGGACGTGGAATCCCTGAACCAGGTTTTTACCAACGGCCTGGTGATGATCTTCGGAGACATTTTTCTGATCCTGGGCATCGTGGTGATGATGCTGTCCATCGATTTCGAGCTGGCCCTGTGGGTTTTTTCGGTGATTCCCTTCCTGTTTGTGGTTTCCTTCATCTTCCGCAAAAAGGTGCGGATTGCCTTTGGGGAGGTGCGCTTTTTCCTGGCCCGCATCAACGCTTATCTGCAGGAACGCATCAGCGGCATGAGCATCGTCCAGGTGTTTAACCGGGAAAAAGAAGACTGGGAACGGTTTTCGCGCATTAACTGGGACCATACCGATGCTTACATCCGCACCATCTTCTACTACGCGGTATTCTGGCCGGTGGTAGAGGTGATCAGCGCTATCGCCCTGGCCCTGATCCTGTTTCGGGGTGGGTGGATGATCGAATCCCAGGTGGTGACGATCGGGGTGCTGGTGGCCTTTATCCAGTATGCCCGGATGTTTTTCCGGCCCATCAGCGACCTGTCGGAAAAATACAACGTCCTGCAGAGCGCCTTCGCCTCCTCGGAACGCATCTTCAAATTGCTGGATACCCATCCCGCCATCAGCTCCCCTGCGGACGGTATGCGTCCCCAAAAGCTGGAAGGCGCGGTGGAATTTCAGGAGGTATCCTTTGCGTACGAGAACGATTTCGTGTTGCGGGACATCAACCTGAACATCGCCCCGGGAGAGCGGGTGGCCCTGGTGGGACACACCGGCTCCGGCAAAACCACCCTGGTGCGCCTGTTGGGACGCTTTTACGACGTTCAGAAAGGCCGGGTGTGCGTGGACGGAATCCCGGTGCAAAACTGGGATTTACCCTCTCTGCGCAGTCACATGGCGGTGGTGCCGCAGGAGGTCTTCCTGTTCTCGGACACCATCCTCAACAATATTCGCCTGGGAAAACCGGAGATCCCCGAGGAGCGGGTGCGGGAGGCGGCCCGCCTGGTGAACGCCGCAAAATTTATCGAAAAGCTGCCCGAAGGCTATCAGACCCGCGTTTCCGAGGGCGGCAGCAATCTCTCCGTGGGGCAAAAACAGTTGTTGGGCCTGGCCCGCGCCCTGGTAACCGATCCGGAGATTCTGCTGCTGGACGAAGCCACCGCCAATATCGACAGCGAATCGGAAGCCCTTATCCAAAGCGCTTTGGAGCGGGTTCTCAAAGGGCGCACCGCCATTGTAATTGCCCACCGCCTCTCCACCATCCAACGCCTGGACCGCATCGTGGTGATGCATCGCGGGGAAATCCGCGAGCAGGGGAGTCACCAGGATCTGCTCAAAAAGCGGGGACTTTACTACAAGCTCTATCAACTCCAATACCAGCCGGGCAAGAAAGCCGCCTCGTAGTGATAAGGTGTGGGAGCAAACTACCTCGACACCCCGACACCCCGATACACGCCGGAGGCGTACCAGGGTGTGGGATTAAACTACCCCGACACCCCGACACCCCGACACACGCCGGAGGCGTACCCGGCAGGAAAAGCGTCAAAAAGACGGGCATTTATGCGGGCTAAAGCGCCAAATTTTCTGTTGACTGTCTTGGGGGGGCTTGTTAAATTCACAGGGAATTTAGCTGAGGGTTAACCGGTTGTCCGATCGATTTCAAAAAACATTTATTTCTCCCCGGGAGTTCGTCGATAGCTGGGATCGGGAAATATATGAGTTGAGGAACCTGGATTATTTCATCTACCTGATGATCAATTATCTGGGGAATCAACTCGAAAAGCGCTATTTTATCCGCGATCGCCAGGAATCCCGCCTCTCGCTCAGCTTCGAAAGTATCGCAACCCTCTGCTTCAATATCGGCGACAGTTTCGAGTATTTTCTGGAAGGAGAAGAAGGACGCACCGGGGAGGAACCGCCGGAGTTCTTCGATCTCGACAGCCGGGAATCCCGCGAACGCCAAAATCAGCAGTTGGAACAACGCATCCGCAATCTCAAAAGTTTTCTCGCCGAAGGCATCCTTCAGGAACAGAATTTTCGGGTAGACCTGATGGAGCATGTGGTGCTGGATTCCCTCCTCCAGTTTTACCTGGAAGAGATGAACCTGGAGTTTGGCGAGGAAGATATTGAGATTGTTGAACTGGCTGATTTTATTGAGGATACCATGGTGTCCTTTATCCGCAACGAAGGCCAGGAACTCCTGCAGCGCCCCAGCGATCCCGCCATCGATCATTTTGAAGACCTGCTGGGCCTGGACGAGGATTATCGCGAAGACAAAAAATGGCAGGGTGAGGAAGAAGGCGCTTTGGAAGAAGAATCCTGGGAGGGTGGGGGACACGACTTTGAATCCTTTCCGCAGGTTGTCGAACGATTTACCGCCGAGGTCGAGCGCAGCGACAGCAAACCGTCACCTACCGCCCGGCGGGATATCGAATTATTCGCCACTTACCTGAGCGATTATGCCGATGTTCACAACCTCTACGACTTAAGTGAGGAACACCTTCAGGAGTTTATGTCGGTGTGGCTGCTGCGCCACTTCGCCCAGCAATCCCTGCCGGAATTCAGCGATATCTTCCAGACCATGGCCCGGTTTCTGGGATGGCTGAACCAGCAATACCAGATCGACCACGGCAAAAACTTCGCCGATTTTTACGACCGCATCAAAATTGAAGTCCCCCGCATTGCCCGGGTTATGAATGCCTACCTGGAAAACTACAACCTTTTCGAAGTGATGATGCTGCGCGATCAACCCGGCAGCAATCAGCTCACCGGCTTTTTTGAGGTGAAGGATCTCAACATCCCCGCCGATCGGCAACTGGACCTGCACAATATCCACTTCGGCGACAATATCCCCGGGGTTATGCTGAATACATCGATATTTCCGCGCATCAAGCCCGGGGATGTACTGCATGCGACCCTTTTCCAGAAAACCCGGGGTTGGGAAGTCCTGGAAATCCACTTCCTCTATCCCGGTGCGGCCAAACCCTATCTGAACTAGAACCTGCAGTTCCTCCTCGGTGTAAGTCTGCCGGCCATTGTTTTTTCTTCACTTACGGGTAATCCCTTATGTCACCATTTTTGCTCTTCCGCCACAGCCGGGCCAACCAGGTCTCCCTACTCCGGAAATGGGTGAATTACGTCAGATTTTTCCTGCCGCTGTGGAGTTGGCGCAAATTTGGAAACGCCCTGCTGGTGCTTGCCTCATATGCCCTGAGCCGGCTGACCGGCCGTTACTTTGTGTGGGGAAAACCCTATTCTTTTATGATTGAACCGAGCGCCATTTGCAACCTGCGCTGCCCCCAATGCCCGGTGGGATTAAAGACCCTCAGCCGCCCTCAGGATAACATGCGCTTTGCAGATTTTAAGGCCATTATTGATGATATTGCCGATTACACCTGGGTGATTCAGCTATATTTTCAGGGGGAATCCTTCATCAATCCGGAAATTCTGGACATGGTGAACTACGCCTATCAGCACAAAATTTACACCACCATCAGCACCAACGGGACCCGCCTGGCCAACGAAACGTTTGCCCGGGATCTGGCCGCCAGCAAACTGGGAACCCTGATCCTGTCCATCGACGGCGCTTCCGAGGAAACTTATACCATTTACCGCCAGGCCGGCCATTTCGACCGGGTCCTCAAGGGGGTGCGAAATTTTATGCGGGCCCGCGGGGAAATGGGCAAAACCTTTCCCATTGCCGACCTGCAATTTATCGTGATGCGCCACAACGAGCATGAGATGGAAACCATCCGGGAACTCGGCAGGGAACTGGGGGTGGACAAGGTGATTTACAAATCGCCCCAGATCTACGATTTCGAAAACGCCGAGGATACCCTTCCCCAAAATCCCCGCTTTCGCCGCTACGAAAAAAAGGACGGCCAGTATGTCCTGAAGGGATCTTTCTCCGGATACTGTAAAAAGATCTGGTATGGTTCGGTGATTACCTGGGACCGCAAGGTTATCCCCTGCTGCTTCGACAAGGATGCCGAATTTCCCCTGGGGGAGATGGGAAAAGAGTCTTTTGGGGAGATCTGGGAGAAGGAAATTTACCATCAATTCCGGCATCACGTGGTGGATAACCGCGATCAGATTGCCATGTGCCGCAACTGCACCGAAGGATTGCGCAAATTTTGGCGGGCGTAGGTTCACGGCGCGCCGTGAACCTACGCGCACGCCCAAAATCACCTATTTCAATAAAATCATTTTTCGCACGTCTTTGAATACGCCCCCTCCGTTTACCGGCATGGCTTCCAACTCGTAAAAATAGACCCCGGAAGGCATTTGGGATGCTTCCCAGCGGATCTGGTGCCGGCCGGCATTGCGGTTGCCCTCTACCAAAGTGGTGACCCGCTGTCCGGCGATATTGAACACGGTCATTTTGACCCGGCTGGCGACCTTGAGCTGGTATTCGATCGTGGTGACCGGATTAAAGGGGTTGGGGTAATTCTGAGCCAAGGTGAAAACCCCGGCCACCGGCAGGTCCGTTTCCGCAATCCCGGTAGGCTGGAAGAAATGCCCGTATAGGCCGGTGCCGGTGCCAACCAGCAGATCATCCCAATACAAAACGTTGACGTCCATACCCACCGGATATTGATACCCCAATTCCCAGGTGCTGCCCCTCAGATAATAAATTCCCGCGTTTACCGCAACAAAAGGCATTTCGTTGCCCTCGGCATCAAAACCGACGGTTGCCGCGCTGGCAAAGCCGTTCGCAGGCAAGCTGGCGCTGGGCAGGAGCTGCCAATAGGTGGAGCCGGCGTATTTTACATACACCCGGGGTTCTTCGCTGCTGCCCTTGCGGCCCGCCGCAAAAACGTCCCCCTGGCTGTTTACCGACACGGCGTGAGCCCCAAAATTGGTGATCTGGGTGCCCGTTTCGCCGGGCATGGCGTTGTCGAAGGTTACCGCGTGGGTGGTGGTGTCAAAAGTTACCGTCTTGACCCCGTATGAAGAATGGGTGCCGTCGTTGACGTATTCGCAGCCGGCGTAAACGGTAATAAAGCCGCTGTCCGAAACGGAGAGGTGCAGGTCCAGGACCTCCGGATTGTAGACGCCGGAATCGACCCGGTTCCAGGTAATACCGCCGTCCGCGGTAAACATTATGGCCCCGTTAACCCCGCTTTCCGGGGAATTGACCCCCACTACCACAAAGTCCGGCCAGGTGGGATGGACCGCAATGGCTGATACGTAGCTCCAGAAGGTAAATCCGTAGCCCGGGTCCTCCGTGGAAAACAGGCGGTCCCAGTGGCGGCCACCGTCGCTGGTTTTGTAAAGCCGCACATTGCCGGCATAAGCGGTATTACCGGTGGAGTCGCTGGGGTCCATGGCAATGGAATAATAGGGGGAGCCGTCCCCGTTGGGGAACATCACCTGCCAGACTTCGCTGCCGCTGCCATAGCCGCTCACCTGACGAATACCGGATTTGGAGGCGGTCCAGCCGACCGTTTTGGCGGCGTTCATGTCAAAATCGTTGACCTGAACTGCCTCGATACCGTCGTTGATCTCAAAGATCTCCTCACCGCGGTTTTCGGACATCCCCACCCCCATGTCGGTGCACAGATAAACGACATCCGGATTGTTGGGGTCGATGGCCACCGGACCGTCGTTGGGATGGGTTTCCATGCCGTTGTAACCCAGATAATGCCAGGTTCCGCTTTGGCCCAGGTCGCTGCTCCAGCCGGTTCCGAAATAAACCCGGTAGGCGGCGCTGTCGCCGGCGAAGGTGAGGTTATTGCCGCTGGTGCCGCCCAGCCCGGTGCGGGTGGTGTCCCAGGAGGCGCCGTTATTGTCGCTGAAGGCGATAAACTTGTCGTGGTCGGGTTCCCGGTCAATTCGTCCTCCCAGGAAAAGGCGTCCGTCCGGGGCGATGGCGAAAGCGGAAAATTCGACGCTTCCCAGGCCGGTGGTATCGAGCGGGCTGAAGGTGGTGGCGGTGCTGAGATGGTCGTAGGTTTGATCGGCCAGATATACCCGTCCCGGCAGACCGGCCTCGAAAACGTAGAGCGAATCGCTGAGGGGATTGATGCCCAGGCTGTAGCGTGCTCCTCCGCTGCCGGAGCCGCCGAAAGCGGCGGGGCTGGCAGCCGCTTCCGAGAACAGACCGGAGAGCGGGTCTATGCTGCCAAAATGGAGATAAAGGTTGCCGCCGTTTTCAGCCAGGAAAAACAGGTAGCCCGCGTGAGTGGTAACGGTTCGAACACCCATATAAGGCAGTTGGCTGCGCGAGCCCACCCCGGGATCCACGCTGTAAAGGGCCCCCAGGTGCACGAAAAAAGCGTAACCGGAGGTGGGATCCGCCACCAGGGCGTCTATGTTTTTGCCAAAACTGTCGTTGCTGTCCACATCGGCTACCGTGGCGAAACCTGCAAAACTCACCCCGCTGCCGGAATGGCTTACATCCGTATAAAACAGGGAATTGGCGCTTTCGGTTACCAGATATACCCGGGTTTGGGTGGGGGATTGGGCCACTGCGGAAATGCCGCGGATGCGACCGCCATATACTTCTTCTACCAGGGGATAGCCCAATTGGGCCAGGTTGGGAAGGGTTAGCATCAACAACCAGGATAACAACATCAAACGTTTACAAAAATTCATAGGAACCTCCTTGTTCTCTCTGTGAATGTTCTGCAGAATTAATCATCGAATAACCCCGTCAAAATCTTTAGCTTAACGAGATATCCGGTGCCGTTTCCATTTTAGCTGCCGGGGTTTTGCTGTTAAATGGCTTCTTATTATTTGGGGATTTCCGCGCCGGAGGGGGAACTATGCGGGCCGGGGAAAGAAATTTGATTTTGCGGTGAAAAAGTCGGTAACCTCCGCCGAATTCGGCCGTATAGATTTTTTGTACGGCCTTGCCCGGCTATAAATCGTCTTGAAAGTTTGTCCGGAGGTTATATGGATTCCAATCGTTTACCACTTATTATCTGGTTGATCGTCGCTGCCTTGTTCGGGTCTCTTTCCGCCCAGGACGACGAAGATGTCTATCGTTCCCTGGAACGCCGCTATCTGCCCGCCAGCGACCATCAATCTATCCACCGCTACCACGCCTACACCATTATCGAGGAAAGCGAAGCCATTAACGGCGACGTGCTGGTGATCGACCACGATCTGGTGATCTACGGGCTGGTGGACGGCGATATTCTGGTGATCAACGGCGACGTCAAACTGTTTGGCGGCAGCGAGGTTCGGGGAGAAGTGACGGCAGTGGGCGGCACTATTTTCCTGTACAACGACAGCCGGGTGCGCGGCGAAATGATCCAGAAGGACTGGCGGGGAATTTTCCGCAAACCCAGTGCTCTCAGCAGTCAGCGCCACTACGGCTACCAGGGTGGCACCAATATCAATATCCACGACTCCGACACCGATCTGGCCATTCGCTACAACCGGGTGGACGGGCTTTTTCTGGGTCTGGCCGCCCCCAAACAGTATTATCGCCGGGTGGGAAACTTCAGCGGTTACGGATTTGTCGGTTATGCCTTCGAAAGCGAAGCGGTGCGCTATCAGGTCGGCCTGGATCGCTGGATTTTCAGCCCGGTGCGCTTTCGCACCGAAATCGGGGCAGAATTCCACGACATCACCGATACCCAGGACCTCTGGAAAATCAGCACCAACGAAAACAGCCTCGGGGCTTTTTTCCTGCGCGAGGACTTTCAGGACTATTACCGTCGCCGTGGTTTCAGCTTTTACCTGGGCCAAAACCTGAGCAAATACCTGCGCCTCGGGTTAGAGTATCGCAACGACGATTATATGAGCCTCAATAAAAACACCAACTGGTCCCTGTTCGGGGGCGACAAACGTTTCCGCCCCAACCCCTCCCTGGGCGACGATGCCGCCAATATGCGCAGCATTTACGGCGAGTTGAAGCTCGATACCCGCAAGGAATGGGAGCCTTATGACGACGGGGTGATGCTGCACCTCTCCGGCGAAACCAGCGCGCCCGGTTTGGGGGGAGCCTTCGATTTCCGCCGGTATACCGCCGAAATGCGGTGGTTCCAGCGCATCGGGCGCTCCGAACAGTTGCGTTTCCGGATTTTTGCCGGCACCGCGGACGGTTACCTGCCGCTGCAGCGCATCTACAGCCTGGGCGGCATCAGCACCCTGAGAGCCCTGCCTTACAAAAGTCTGGTAGGCGACCGGGCATTCCTGATGAACCTGGAATACCAGGTTAATCCCGATTTTATCGATTTCCTGTTCGACGATATCAATTTTATCCTGTTTGCAGATGCCGGCGATGCCTGGCAATCCGGCGGTGAGGATCTCGCCGACAGTTTTAAATACCTGAGTTTGAACCGCCTCAAATCCGACCTGGGTTTTGCGGTGGCCGATGAAGACAATACCTTCCGCATCAACTTTGCCTGGCGAACCGACGTCGCCCAAAACAACGATGTGGTGGTGACCTTCCGGATTCAGCAGCCGTTTTAAGTCGGGATGTGAAGGGGGCTAAGTCCTTGCCCCCGGACAGATTACCGGCGATTGTTAACAAGGAGAAAACGAAATGAAATCTTTCCATAACCTGAGATTCCTTCTGGCAGGTCTTCTGCTGGCCTTGCTCCTCGGCGGCAGTGCCATTGGGGAGGAAATTGTCAAACGGCAGATCGCCGTAGAAAAAGGCGCCACCCTTTATCTGGACAACGTTAACGGCACCGTATCCATGGAGCCCTGGGACGAGCAGGAAGTGTGGATCGAGGCGGTCAAGAGCGTGGACGGCGGTTACGACGATCGCTACAAGGAGTTAATGGAGCGCACCCGCATCGAAATTGAGGAGCGCCACGGAGATGTCTATGTGCATACCCGCCATCCCCGCGGGGACGATGGTTTTTTTGCCAACCTCTTCGGCCGTAAAAAGACCGTGAAAGTGGATTATCACGTCAAAATACCCCGCGACCTCAACCTGGAAGTGGAAACCGTAAACGGCAATATCGAACTCACCGGCTGCACCGGGGAAGTGAATTTGCAGACCGTCAATGGCGGTATCGACGTAACCGACGTCCGGGGCACCACCGAGCTGAATACCACCAACGGCGGTATTTATGTAGCCATGGGCAGCCTGGAAAAAACCGGCTTTCTGATGGCGGAAACCGTCAACGGTGGCATTACCGTCTCCCTGCCCAAAAATGCCGGCTTCGAGCTCCGGGCCAGCACCGTCAACGGTTCTCTCTCCAGCGATTTTCCCCTCACCATCGAAGGGGGCTTTATCGGTAAAAATGTCCGCGGCACCGTCAATGGCGGCGGCCCACGGGTAAATCTGGAAACCGTCAACGGTGGAATATCCATTCGCGACGACGGTTAACCGCAATTTTTGGGGCAGATGTCCGGCATGCCGGACATCTGCGACCCCCCTCCCATTCTCCAGAACATCTGTTGATTTAGTCCCGCCTATTCCTTATGTTTACAGGAACTTGTCCCCGGCCGTGTGCACAATTTGAAAATTGAGTGAATTTGGGTGAATTTGGGGTTCTCCAAAGGCCCAAAATTGGGGAATTTAGATCTTTGTATGCACGGCCCCAGTTAAGGAAAATCAATGAGCTTTTTTTCGGAAGGTTTTATGGGACTGGCTTTGCTGGGAAAGAACGCCAAGGATTCCGGCAAGGGTAAGGGTCCCACCCAAACAGGCTGCATGGTCATCATCGCCCTGATGCTGGCTTTTACCCTGTCCGTGGCCTGGATGGTCCAGCGTTATTATCCCGCCAAAAACAACGCCCGCATCGAAGGCCGGGTGGTTACCCTCAACGGCGAACCGCTCAAGGATGCCGTTATCGAATCCGAGGGAGAGCGGGTTTCCACCAATATCAACGGCCACTTTACCATCGTGCTCCCCAACCGGGGTCAGCAGGTGGATCTTAAGGTTACCCACAACGCTTACCGCAACGTAAAACACCATTTTGTCAACCTGGCTGACGGCTCCCCTCCGGCCATTCAGATTACCATGGGAACAGCGGATTCTTACTCAGGACCCAGTCCCAGTCCGGTCAGCACCTCGCCACCGCCCAGCAATACCCCGCCTTCCGGGGTAAGCGGGGGAGGATCCAGCAATACCCCGCCACCGGTATACGAAAAGAACTACCACCTGGAAGTGGACGAACGCTACGATGCCTTCGTCAAAAAACGCGAAGATCTGGCCGGGGTTGGCGAATATCTTCTGGATCTGGAAGTGCTTTCCACCAGTGGTGAGCCACTGTTTTCGGGAGTTTGGTCGCGCACGGTATCTCCCGATAAAATGTGGTTGGACGATCCGGGCGCATTCGACCGGAAAAACGGGGAATTCCAGCGGGACGGCTTTAATTTGGTGG
>JAGRBF010000708.1 GCA_020434205.1 Calditrichota bacterium
CCATCACCTTAATCAAAAATCTGCACTGAACCCGGGTCGGGGCAAGGTGGCATCTCCGGAGATCTGCCCCCGGAATCACAAAAAGACTCCCGCTTCAGGATCTGATGTTACCCATCTACCTGATAAGAGGCCGCGAAATCGCGAAATCGCAAAAAATGAACGAATGTTTGGTTGGCTTGTGGCCGGGAAAACCCTGTATTGGAAATGGGTCTCCCCCGGCGGTTTCCTAACCCTCTATGAGTCAGATTCTGTGAACAGTTGTTTGGAAAAACGAACCGCCGGCAATGGGAGGAGATTCGTGTCTAACTTGCTGTTGTATAATAGCTTGAGGTTCTTTTTGCGTTTTGGCCCGGAGGTTGAAGTGGTTAAGTGAAACCCTGTGGAGTAGGGCTTGATCGGAGGGCGTCGGATAACGCATACCAGGCTGGTCAACTTTTAAAGGGTAACATCGGATTTTAACCGGAAGAGAGGTTTATGATGAAAGTTTTAGCGATTTGTTTGCTGGTTGCAGGATGTTTTTGGCAAGGATGCGCCCCGGTTTTTTCGGAAATGCAAAGCGCCCGGATGCTGAAGAAAGGGCAAACGGAATTGACCGGCCATTATTCCGCGGTTTCTCTCAATGCCGAGGGTGAAACCGAAAAAGTGCAGAACCAGGTGGGGCTGCAATTGGGCACCGGGGTTGCAGACAACGTTAACCTGCGGGTGCGGCTGGAGCGGATCAGCTCAGCAATAGATGAGGAATTTTTCGATGATTTGCCGTCCATTTATGCGGTGGGATTCGGACCCAAGCTGGGTAACCCCGGTGGTAATGTGGCGATCAACCTGCCGGTGGGATTTGCTTTTGGGGAAGATGTAAGGACCGAAAAATCCTGGGAATTTCAGCCCACCCTGCTGTTTACGGTTCCCGTTACCCCTCAGTTTGAAATCAATCCTTCCGGCAAGGCGTTGATACCCATCGGAAATCCGGATTTGGATGTTCTGGTAGCTTTCAACCTGGGGCTGGGCATCAGCTCGGATTTAAATCGCTGGGCTTTGCGGCCGGAGGTCGGCTATCTGTTTAATCCCGGCGAGGATGGGCATTATTTCCATTGGAGTGTAGGGCTTTCCGTGTCAACACCCTAACCGTCGAAAAGAGGTAGTTTAACCCCTTGGGAGGGTCGTGCCATGTTGCCAAAGATACTGTTTCTCATCATTACCGCTTTGTGGATGAACGTTGCCTCGGGACAGGCGCCAGATCATTTTCCGGCGGACCAACCTTGTTTTGAAAAAAGCCGGTTGGTGAAAGCGATACCCCCGCCCGGATGGGCTGTCCCGCCGCCGGTGTATCACAACTATGGATTATTTCGTCCCGGAAAAACACCCGGCCGGGCTACCAAAATCGGGATCGTGGCCGGCGGCATTCTGGGAACAGCTGTCGTGGCCGGTTACTTGTGGTCCAAACCCACCCCCAAGGGCGGGGATAAGGGGGCAAAAGCGACGGTGTGTTTTGCCGGTGGGCTGATGGTCGGTGC
>JAGRBF010000709.1 GCA_020434205.1 Calditrichota bacterium
ACTTCTGTTGCGCAACAATTGACCAAAAGCCTTTTAGTAGACTGTCAATTATAGTAAGTCCTGTTCGTCATCCCGGCAATCTTTAGGCCAGGATCCATCGGGACGTTGGGTATGTACCCCGGCCCAAAAGCATACCGGGGTGACGGTCCAGAGGCCACACCCAGACTAAGCACACTTGACAGACTACTAGGCGAAAGGCCTTGCGCCGCTACAGCCTACCCCTTATTTCCTTCAGGGCCGTCACCAACCGCTCTCCCTGCTCCCGCGGGGCAACCGCAATGCGGAAACAGCCCTTCAGAACGGGGATTTTGTCGAGATTTTTGACCAGGATACCGCGTTCCAGAAGGCCGCGGTGCACCTCCCCGGCCCGGGCGCCGAAAGCCGCCAGCACAAAATTGGCGGGAGAAGTTCGCACGGCGATCCCCAGGTTTTCCAGCTGAGCGCCCAGCCAGCTTTTTTCATTCTGAACCCCGGCCACCACCCGGCTGAGATATTCCGGGTCCTTCAGCCCGGCAGCGCCGGCCCGGGCAGCCAGCCCGTTAACCGCGAAGGGCGGGTTCACCTTGCGCATCTGGGTTACCAGCTCCGGGGCGGCGGCCACCATCCCCAGGCGCACCCCGGCCAGGCCCAAGGCTTTGGAAAAGGATTGCAGGACAATCAGATTGGGAAAACGCCTCAGCAAATCCAGGCAGCTTTCCCCGAGAAACTGGGTGTAAGTCTCATCCAGCATTACCAGGCTGTCCGGGGCGGCAGCGAGAATCCCTTCCAGATCCTCCCGGGAGATTACCCCGCCGCAGGGGCTGTCCGGCCGCACAATGCCGATCAGCCGGGGACGGCCTTCCGCCGCCTTTCGGAAACCCGCCACCGGAAAGATCAGGTCCGATTGATAGGGCACCGGCACAATTTGCGCGCCCATCACCCGGGCGTGCAGGTCTATCATGCCGAAACTGGGCTGGGCCAGCACCACTTTTTCACCCGGATCGACGAAGGTTTGCATTACCGCCCGGATGCCGTCGTCCGCACCGTTGGAGAACAGGACGCGATCCGGGGTAAGTCCGTACACCCGTTCCACCTCCTGCTCCAGGTCCCGGTAATCCGGATAAAAACTGAGGATATCCATGGCCGGATTGGCCATCGCCGCCAGCACCGCCGGGGAGCAGCCCCAGTTGCTTTCGTTGAGGTCCAGGCGCAGGAAATCCCGGCGCAGCACCGCCATCAATTCGTAAGCCTGGATTTCCGCCACTGCCGTTCGCGCCCGCATCAGATCACCACCTTTTTGAAGTCGTATTCCAAAATATCGCCGGCGCCCATTTCCTTGAGACGCGGGATGAGCTGCACCGCCTGGTCCCGGGAAACCGCCACCTTAACCGCATACCCTTTTTCCCCAAACAGCGGCGCCACGGTAGGCGAGCGCATGGCGGGCAGAGCGGCAATCACCCGGTCCAGCAGATCAGCGCCGACGTTCATCTCCAGCATCACCTTGCCCCGGGCGTCCAGAATGGCGCGAAAGAGCATCTGGATTCGGGCTATTTTGGCGGCCTTCCAGGGATCCTGCAGGGCGGTGGGATTGGCGACCAGGCAGGTGGAAGAGCGCATCACCTCTTCGAGGATATTGAGGCGCTGCTCGGCCAGGGTGCGCCCGGTGGCGGTGTTGTCGACGATCATATCGGCATCGTCCGGGGGAAAAACCTCGGTGGCGCCGTAGGTGCGCAGCAGCATAAAATCGTAGCCCTGCTTTTCCAGAAACTGCCGGGCCAACTCCTGATATTCCGAGGCCACCACGATGCGCCGTTTTTTGAGGTCGTTGGGATCCGTTTCCGCGGGAGCTGCCGCCACAATTCGCACCGGGTCAAAGCCGAGGTCCATCAGCACTTCCACCTTGGAGCCGGTTTCGGCGATCCAGTCCTGACCGGTAAAACCGATATCGTGGGAGCCCATTTCCAGCAGCTGGGGGATATTCTGGGGCTTCATAATTTTCACCGACATTTCCGGATCGTTGACGATGGGCCGGTAGGCGCGATCATCAACATCAATGCGGATTCCCGCCTCGTCCAGAAGCTGAACGACCCTGGCATAAATGCGTCCCTTGGGCAATACCATGCGTAATTGTTGCATGACTTTTTCCTCTTTCGATAACGTT